>NZ_JAWOUT010000007.1:238079-317731 GCF_033339515.1 Vibrio sp. 2130-1 | reverse complement strand
ATGAGTAGTTTTACAGGCAAAGCCGAAACGGATGATAACCACCTACTGAAGTAGGTGGTTTAGGGCTGAAAACAAAAGCCCCGGCAGACCGAGGCTTTAAGGCATTCTGAATCAACGAGTTCAGTGACGAAAGTTACTCTTGGTTATTCACAGGATTAGCATAGCTCGCCACCAAATAAGGTCTTGCTCCTTCAGGTAGCTGATCCAACTTATCCGCGAGATGACGCTTAACCGCTTCCGTAATGATGCTCGAATCTTCATGCCCAGCAGCTAACAAGTTGATTGGGTACAACTTGTAGTTGTTGTGAATTTGGCGGTCGATTTCACCAGCAAGAGATTCCGGCGTTTCAAACTCTTGCTCAATCACATCACCAAACGCAACATGTACACGGCCTTTATAGCCAACGATACCTTGAATGATGCTTTCGATATCTTCAAATTCGCCTTTTTCATAGCGGCCATTTTCTGCTTTTTCGTACAGCTCTTTTGCTTTGGCAATGTCACATGGATCATTTTCATAGGCAATCGAGACAGGAACGATTTTCAGAGAACGCGTGTACTCACCAAAGCTGATCTTTTGTTTACGACCTTCAACATGGAACATTTTTAAAATCGCAGGATCAGTAAAGTCGTTTCCATCTTTAGCACGGCCTTCCTTTTGGGCAATCCAAATTGAATTGCCAGTATCAAGCGAATGTTTGATATAGCTTGACAGTTGTCCCAATGCTTTCATCATTTCTCTAGGCGCTTTAGCAGAGCGCTTAACGATGAAGCTCTTATTGAGTCGCATCAATTCTGTCGCACATGGCTTCTTCAGCAGGTTATCGCCAATCGCTATACGAACTGTACGGTGCCCACTTTGGTACAAGCCATAGTTTACGAGCGCAGGGTCCATCGCAATATCACGGTGGTTAGAAACGAATAGGTATGACGTGTTTTTATCCAGCTTATCCAAACCAGAAAAAGTGACGCCATCCGTTGTCTTATTCAATGTATCTTTCAGATACTTCTTCACTTCAATCTGAATTGCTTCGACAGAATCAAGCTTGCTCCACTTAGCTTTCAGGTAGATGCGCAGGATCGGGCTCATTAGCGTTTTGAACCACGCTGCTTTATTAGCAAAGCGATGTTCTAGGATAGCAGTGATAAATTCATCATCTTGGATTAGACGATCCAGCGCTGCTGGAATTTCTTCGTCGTTGTAAGGACGAATTTCAATATAAGGATCGGTATTGGCTGTCATTGTTCATTACATATCAAAAAAAGCTGGCACATTTTACGCATAGTTTTGCTGACAAGCAGCATTTCAACCCATACTTTTAACATGGTCATACCAGTTAAGCCACCATTTATCATGCTAAAAAATTATCTCAGCTGGTTGGAATCGTATGGGTTTAACGTTACCCTTAGCGCCAAAAAACACTGGTACTCATAATGAACTACGCAATTGAATTTCACGACGCTAAATACCCCTTTCTTGATGTAGCTGCGCGTAAAAAAGCACTGAAGCACAGTCTATTGTCTGTCATCGAAGGGTTAGCCGTCATTAAATTGGGTAAGCAGGAGTATGCCATTGAACCAGGCCAATATTTTTGGATTCCTCAAGGATGTTTGAGCTCCCTCACCTTTTTACCTAATTCTCGTGTATATCGTTGTGATTTTTCTGTGCGTTTAAATGACGACTTCTCACAACAAGCGGGCTTTGTGAAGCCTTCACCGCTACTAAAAGCGCTCGTCGAGAAGCTAGCAACAACTGCCGAACGCTCGGATCTGCAAACCGATCTACTGACAGTAGTAAGACATGAAGTATTGACGCTGTCTCCTAAACTAGCGCACTCAACGTTAACAAGAACCATCAATCAGTGGACTCCTGGCTGTGACATGAATATTTCTAAAGAGCTTTGCTTGGTACTAACACTACGTGAAGCAAGAAAAATGAAACTGTCGGGGAAGAAGGAAGAGCAGATTGTTGACTCTCTTTTTGCTGGTAACACCGAAGAATATGAACAGCTTTGCTTTTTAGTCTTTGGAGAAGCGCTCTAACTTGCTCTTCAACAAGCTACATGTTCAGCATTACGTAGAATTACGGACACAGAAAGTAGATTAAAACAAAAAGGGCGTACATTGATAATGTACGCCCTTTTTTCATTTGCTTGAGGTGTCTAGAAAGGTACCTCTATCTGCATCATCCAGTCAGCGTCATAATATTCGTGCCAACGATAATCAAACCGCATTCTTGGCTGTCCGTCGGATTTATCACCAAAACCAACGCTGAACATCAACCCGTGACTACGAAGCCACTCTTCTGTATCCATTTTACTCTCTTCGTCTCGAAGCTCTTCCGGCATCCAAAAACCAAGACCAAAGTAATTCTTTTCTAAGTTTTGAGTTAGAAGTGGGGTGTCTTCCGGCTTAATCGCCCACTCCTCCCAATAGTTTTCTGTTGGTCCTTCAAGCTTCGCTTCCGCTGCATACCAAATCAATGCTTCAGTACTTAACACGCCGATGGAATCTAAAATTTCTTCACAGATTGGAAGCGTGTTATCTTCAAACACCACGGAACGATCAGAAAAATAGTTACACGCGGAATGAGCTTGTGTCACCACAAGCAGCGCACATGCACTAAATAAAACGACTCTGACCATGAAAATCTGACCTCTCAGTTCCCAGACAATGTTTCTCTGTATAAGCCTTTACTAAGTAATAAATCACGTACGGAAGGTGTTGTATAGGCGCCGATCTCTTCACCCTCGGCCAATGCTTTGCGAATATCCGTGCTTCTGACTTTTACTTTTTCAGGACATGCCATAACAGTCCAACGTTCCGTAATCTCTTCAGCTCTACTAAATTTAGCAAATTTGAAGAAATTATCAGGACCAATGACAAAAGTTATATCGGCAGTTGGGTAGATTTCTTGAATTTTTTCTAACAACGCATAGGTCGTCACACTTTGTCCAGGTTGGTATAAAGCTTGCTCTGCATCAGAACGCTGAACATTAGAAAGCCCCATATCCTTGATGAACACATCAACCATTTTGCACCGAGTTGGGTAATCAAGCATGTTCTTGCCCCAAGCGTGTGCAATGCTTGGCTCAAGTAGCACAAGATCAAAGTGGCTCAAAGACTCAATAACACTTTTATGCCCTAAACTAGGTGGGTTAAATGCACTACCAAAAATGGCGATTTTTTTCATATCCGGTGATTACCTGGTTGAAGAGAGTTTTCTAATCTGATGATTTCGGTATGATACTACTAATCTTTACAGCTTTTGACCCTAAAGTCGCGTTTAATGAGCCTCAACTGTATGGTTTATCACCATTTGAGCAAATGCGCTTTAGAGTCTGAAATATTTGCAGGAAAAGGAACCCTAAATGGAACAATCCATCCGTGACGAAATGCGCGTACTCCCTTCAATTGATCCGCATTTTGAAATTGAACGCCGTGTCGCTTTTATTAAGCGTAAATTGCAAGAAGCGGGCTGTAAGTCTCTTGTTCTTGGCATCAGCGGTGGCGTTGACTCAACGACATGTGGTCGTTTAGCTCAGTTGGCTGTAGACCAGCTGAACGAAGAAGCGGGTAACAACAGCTACCAATTTATCGCAGTTCGCCTGCCTTACGGGGAGCAAAAAGATGAAGATGAGGCTCAGCTCGCTCTGTCTTTTATCCAGCCAACCCATTCTGTATCGGTGAACATCAAAGCAGGTGTTGACGGGCTTCATTCGGCTTCTCACGTTGCATTAGAAGGCACAGACCTTCTACCAACTGATGCAGCAAAAGTCGACTTCGTAAAAGGCAATGTAAAAGCGCGTGCTCGCATGGTTGCTCAATACGAGATCGCGGGCTACGTAGGCGGCCTTGTTCTTGGTACTGATCACTCAGCAGAAAACATCACTGGTTTCTACACTAAATTTGGTGATGGCGCTTGTGACATGGCACCATTGTTCGGATTAAGTAAGCGCCAAGTTCGTGAAGTGGCTGCTACATTGGGTGCACCTGAGCAACTAGTGAAGAAAGTGCCAACAGCAGACTTAGAAGAGCTTGCTCCACAAAAAGCAGATGAAGATGCCCTAAGCCTAACTTACGAGCAAATCGACGACTTCTTAGAGGGCAAACCTGTTCCACAGCAAGTGAGTGACCGTCTGGTAGCGATTTACAAAGCAACGCAGCACAAACGCCAGCCAATCCCGACAATTTACGACTAAGCGATATTTTCAGCTCTCTTTAAAACTCAAAACGCTGCTAAAAATAGCAGCGTTTTTTTGTCTAGGAACAGTTTTTGTCGAAGGACAAAATTGCTCTCGCCTAGTTGGTTACTGTTACGTCCGTCTCTGGCACAGCACAACACGCCAATACGGTTCCCATTGCACGTTCCTCATCTGTCAACGCAGGCACGTCCGGATGATGTACTTGACCCGACGTAAGCTGAACCTTACACGCGCCGCATAAGCCAGCACGACAGCTATTGCTAACAACCTTCCCTGCGTCTTCAAGCTGATCTAACAACGTTTTCTGATTATTCCCTACAACTTTCGTCCCATTGAAATCGATCGCTATGCTCTTCTCTGGTCTTGAAGTGACTGAAGATACGCCAAACGCTTCTTGATGGTAGTTTTCTTCTGGCAGCCCTTTTCTTAGCAGGAGATTTTTCGCTTTCTCCATAAAACCATCAGGACCACACACAAACACTTGGCGCTGTTCAACATCTTTGATTTGCTTAATGTGTGACAAACTTAAACGCCCTTTTAACCCAAACCAATCAACGGCAGGCTGCGTCAAGCAGATTTTCACTTCTAACCCCGGGTGCTCACGCTTTAACTGATCCAACTCTGAGCGACAAGGAATATCATTTTCGGTCCGACATTGATGGTAGAAAACCACGTTCTCCAACTGATTATGATCCGCTAAGTAACGTACCATCGATAGCATTGGTGTTACTCCACTACCCGCAGAGAGTAACAATAGAGGCTGCGCTTCATGCGTTTTAAGGTGGAACTGACCGTCAGGTTGTTCTGCCTCTAAAACATCACCGACTTGTAAGTTGTCTAAGAGTGAGTTAGAGACTCTTCCACCCGCGATACGCTTTACAGAAATAGCATAACGACCCGGGCGAGAAGGACTGGATGATAAGGTATAGCGTCGACCCACTTTCTTACCATCAATATTCACCTCTATTGGCAGGTGTTGTCCCGGCAAGTAATTAGGCAACGAACCTTTGTTTGGCTCTAACCATAAGGTCACAAAGTCTTGGGCAATTTCTTCACGCTCAACACATGTAAGCTTCATGCGCACTGGCGAGTTATCTGCGTAAAACTCCGGCTCTTTGTACTCCAATACTTCAACTTTATCGCCTTGACGAATAATGCCTTCATTTCGCGCGACAAGATTCTGGCCAAAGAACACACCACCGACATCGTTTGCACGGAACTGTTGCAAGGTTTTGAGCGGCTCTTTGCTCTCACGGAATGTGCCTCTTTGGGTATTCACCGTAGTCAGGATACAGCGCTCGCAAGGTTTGAGAGACTCAAACTCTACCTCACCGATTCGTATGCGCTTCCATGAATCTTCTTCAAATGGCTTAGTATCAGAGACAACTAAGTTAGTACGAAACTGATCCATTGAGTGTAGCTCTGAACTTCTTCGGTTCAGCTCATCAAGTGAAGCTTGGCTGATCACTAAAACCGGATAACCATCAGCAAAACTGACGTTTTGACCTAGCTTTTCACGGACACGATTCGATTGCTCACCACTAAACAACAACTCAACGCGCTGCCCCAACACACGACTAAACCAGTCATCTGCATCATCTGTCGTGGTATAGGCAGTAAACGTATCTTTCCAAACCGTTGCAGGTGTCTCCTGCATTTTGAAATCTTGGTAACGGATTTTAAGTGGCTCCATACCCAAACTACTAAACACCACTCCATCGGACAATAAGGCAGACTTAATGGTTACCATTTGCGGATACTTTCGCGCAGTGATCATCGAGCCATCAGCTTTCGCAATCATAAAGCGACGATCGAAGCTCAATCCTTGCTTCTCAACCCATACGGACGACAGCGATAATCCGCCAACTGACTTAACCGGAAAAACATTAATTTGGGATAAAACGGGTTGCGACATAGCCTTCTTCCTACGGGTGTTTTTTATTTGTTGCGGTATTGTATACTCAAATCACATTAAGTTGCAGAGTCTGCTGCCTCTTCATCCATTTCAACTTTCTCGAAACCATATTCTTATAAATTTGGTTTTAGTGACAAGTATTTACTACACTCAATATTCGCGTTTTTTAACACCGTTCTGACCAAATACCGTTTGATAAAGTGTGATACGACACACATAATTCACCCAAGTTATCACTACTCCCATTTATCGATTTGGAGCTTAATTATGGATACAAGAAAACTGGTTCTGATTTTGTTATGTATCTTTCTTCCGCCTGTCGCGGTGTTTATGGAGAAAGGTCTAAATAAAGACTTTTTGATTAATCTAATATTGACGTGTTTCTTCTTTCTACCAGGTACGATCCACGCGCTTTGGTTAACAATGAAGTAACCACTTACACTCTCACTCTTTATAAAATTGAAAAATGAGATGAAATATGAGGGCAATTCCTCTATCATCCTGTCGCCTAAGCGCAAGCGTTTGCTCAAAAGCAAATACGGCGCTTAGGCTCCAATCAGACAACTTTTCAATGGTGGGAGCAATTAATGACAACACTGACTATCACTCGTCCTGACGACTGGCACGTTCACTTACGCGATGGGGAAGTTCTTAAAGACACCGTTCGCGACATCAGCCGCTACAATGGCCGTGCGCTGATTATGCCAAATACCGTCCCACCTGTTACTACAACTGAGCTCGCCCTAGCCTACCGTGACCGAATTCTCAAAGAGCAACATGGCGAACAGTTTGAGCCTTTAATGGCGCTTTACCTTACAGATAACACGACACCAGACGAAATACGTAAGGCTAAAGCAACCGGACACATTGTTGCTGCCAAGCTCTATCCTGCAGGCGCTACCACAAACTCAGATTCCGGTGTGACCAATGCGAAGAACATTTACCACGTTCTCGAAACGATGGAAGAAGTAGGAATGTTACTTTTGGTTCATGGGGAAGTAACACATCACGATGTTGATATCTTCGACCGAGAGAAAGAATTCCTTGATACTGTCCTCGCTCCTATCGTCAATGACTTCCCTAATCTTAAAATCGTTCTAGAACATATCACCACCGCCGACGCAGCAAACTTCGTTAACAACGCCTCAGACAACGTAGCGGCTACCATCACTGCCCACCATCTTCTTTTCAACCGTAACCACATGCTTGTGGGTGGTATTAAACCTCATTTCTACTGTTTGCCAATTCTTAAGCGCGGAACCCACCAGCAAGCGCTGATCGAAGCAGCAACTAGTGGTAGCAAGAAGTTTTTCCTAGGTACAGACTCGGCGCCACATGCGAAAGGGGCAAAAGAATCGGCTTGCGGTTGTGCTGGTTCTTACACTGCACACGCAGCGCTAGAGCTTTATGCAGAAGTCTTCGAAAAAGAAGGCAAGTTGGAAAACTTGGAAGCTTTCGCAAGCTTCAACGGTCCTGATTTTTACGGCATTGCACGTAACACAGATACGGTAACGTTAGAAAAATCCGCTTGGGATGTGCCAGAAACGATGCCATTTGGCAATGATATCGTTGTGCCTATTCGAGCAAATGAACAGATCGAGTGGAAAGTGAAGTAAGTACTTTACTGACGTTTCACCTATAAAACAGGGTCATGCTTTTTGTAAAAAGAAGTCATGACCCTTGTTATTATCGTCTCATGTTTTAGATGTGATTATTGACCACGAAGCTTTTCAACCATCGTCCATACCGCAACCACAACCAACCCCGCCACAAAGCCGATAATACCGTTCAGTAAAATAGGCAAAATGGCTGTAGCAACCGAATGACCACTAAAGTTCATAATAATCGGCTCTACAAAGTGATGAATGGCTGGCACGTTGTGCACCACAATTCCTCCACCCACCAAAAACATCGCAGCAGTTCCTACAATAGTTAACAACTTCATCAACTTTGGTGCAAAAGCGACCAAGGCCCCTCCGACTTTCGCCACCCAACCTTTACCGTTTGAGCGACTTTCAAGGTAAAGGCCTAAATCATCTAGCTTCACAATCCCAGCGACTAGTCCATAAACTCCAACCGTCATAATCACTGCAATTAAACTGACAACTAAAATTTGCGTAACAAGACTAGCTCCTGTCACGGTACCTAACGCAATCACGATGATCTCTGCTGAAAGGATAAAGTCTGTTCGAATCGCACCAGAAACTTTACGCTTTTCATACTCCTCTATCGACTCGCCAGTATTAACTAGCTCCTCTTTTTCTTCGTGCGGATGCGAGTGAGGAAACACTTTCTCAAGTACTTTCTCTGCCCCTTCAAAGCAGAGAAATAAGCCGCCAATTAGCAATAATGGCATGATAAGCCATGGAATAATCGCGCTAATAAGTAAAGCTGAAGGAACTAAAATCAATTTATTTTTGAATGAGCCTTTTGCAACCGCCCAAACCACTGGAATCTCTCGCTCAGATGCAACACCAGACACTTGTTGAGCGTTTAACGCTAGATCATCTCCCAACACACCTGCGGTTTTCTTTGCCGCCATTTTTGACATTAAGGCGACATCATCAAGCACCGTGGCAATATCGTCCAACAGTGTGAGTAAACTTGCTCCAGCCATTTTTTGTCTCTTATATTAAATTGAGTAAGTAACAAAATGTAACACCAATGAATCACTCATCAAAGTGATGATTTTGCAAAGAATACCACCCCAAATGGTGTTTTATATTGCCGTAAAGATAAGACAGGTCTAGTCTTGTGATACCTTTCAGCAGTCAAAAGAAAAAGTATAGATGAAAAGTGGATACATTTACCCGATTGGTACTCCTGGCCAACCTTGGAACGAAGAAGAACGTAAAGCTTGGTTAGCAACGCAAGAAGTAAAACGTAGCTACCAAGATGAAGTCGTCAGTAAAATCGATGCCCTACGCGAGCGTTTTGATGTTGAACAATATGGTGCGCTCTCATACAACGAGGCACGCTTCCCTCTGTTTTGTATCAAAACACGCAATTGGGATTCAACTAAACCTGTTGTGTTGGTCACAGGCGGCGTGCACGGTTACGAAACCAGCGGTGTACATGGCGCATTAAAGTTTGTAGAAACAGAAGCAGAGCGCTATGCAGAGCATTTCAATATTGTCGTTGCACCCTGCGTAAGCCCTTGGGGTTACGAGGTGATCAACCGCTGGAATCCAAACGCGATTGATCCAAACCGCTCTTTCTATAAGGATAGCCCTGCCGAAGAGTCCGCTAACCTCATAAAGCTAGTTGCAACTTTAGGCGATGTGTTAATGCACATTGATCTACATGAAACGACAGATTCTGACGAAACTGAGTTCCGTCCAGCCTTAGCTGCTCGTGATGGTATTGAGTACATTGAAGGTATGATCCCAGATGGCTTTTACACGGTGGGAGATAGTGAAAACCCTCAGCCTGACTTCCAAAAAGCGGTCATTGAGTCAGTTGCAAAAGTGACTCACATTGCACCAGCAGATGAAAACGGCGAAATCATTGGTTCACCCGTCGTACAGTTTGGCGTTATCAACTACCCAATGGTAAAACTGGGCCTGTGTGGCGGCGTAACAAATTGCGTTTACGGCACGACAACGGAAGTGTACCCAGACAGCCCAACGGTGACCGACGAAGAATGTAACGATGCACAGGTTGCAGCCGTGGTGGGTGGTTTGAATTACATAATCGCTCAGCTATAACAATCGATTCTTGTATTGCTCCGGTGTCATGCCGGAGTATTTCTTGAACATCGCGATAAAAGGGCTAGCTTGGTTATAACCTAACGTCAGAGCGACTTCTTTTACGGTCTGCCCTTTACGCAGCAACTCCATAGAATGTAAATATCGCACACGTAAGCGCCACTCAGTAAAGCTCATTCCTAACTCACTCTGGCAATGTCTCGCTAACGTGCGTTCTGTGGTATGCACTTTTGCTGCCCACTCCGCCAAGCTGATTTCATCGGTTGGCGATTCTTCTACCGCTTTTAAGATTGGCTGAAGATATTTGTTGTCGGTTGTCGGTAAAAAGTGATGTTCCACTTCTTGTTTCGCCAGTTGATCCAACAACACTCGCACCAAGCGTTTGTCTTCATCGCTCTGCGCGACGTTAATGTCACGCTGACGAAAGTCCTCAATGATGGCAGAAACGATGGGGGTGACTTTGATTAAACTGGTTTTGGTTGGAAAATGCGCCGTCAATTCAGGGGCAATATTCAAAGAACAATATTCGATTGGCTTACGGTTGTAGCTAGTGTGACGAATTCCGGCGGGAACCCAAATAGCAAGATGTGGAGGTGCTAGAAATCTTGTGTCTTCTGCATCCATCTCCAGAATCCCACCGCTGATCAGTTGCACTTGCCCCCAAGGGTGGCTATGAATTCGTGTTTCTGTATTAGAGAGAAACGCTTCGAAATTCATAAATACATCTGATGGCGCACGATCGATTGATAAGGAGGGGTGAAGATTTCTGGCGCTCTTTTTCAAAATTGTCTTCCTATCGCTTACGATGTCTTTTAAGAGATACTTTTTATTATAAAGACCTGCCAGACTAGCGCCATCAATAATTGTGCTATAGGGTTCTCATGATTTATTTACTTCCGTTTTTCACCGTTATGATTTGGGGTGGTAACTCAATTGTGAACAAGATGGCTGCGAGCGCCATTGAACCAAGTGCGATGAGTTTCTACCGTTGGTTTGTCGCAATGGTACTCCTAACGCCATTTTGCCTGCCTGCAATCATCAAACAACGACACATTATTCGACCTTACTTAGCTAAGTTGGCGTTTCTTGCGTTACTTGGTATGGTTCTCAACCAGTCACTTGGATACTATGCCGGTTTAACAACAACGGCCTCTAATATGGCCCTGATCACCTCTTTAGTTCCTTTGATCAGTGTGTTTTTAAGTGTCCCATTGCTCGGTAAATCTATATCAATGTTAAGTATCGTCGGTGGTGTCATTTCGCTCGGCGGCTTGGCATTTATGCTTGGTCACGGTGATATCACTTACTTTTTACATCAAGACTTAACGCAAGGTGACAGCTTAATGCTCGTTGCTGCCATGGTATACGCGGCTTATTGTGTTCTGCTAAAACGCTGGAAAATGCCATTCAGTAGTTTGACTCTGGTTTACATGCAGGGCTTCTTTTCTGTTTTGATGCTCACACCACTTTGGCTCTCTAGTGAGCAACTGTTACCAAGCCAAGACGCGCTACCATTAATCGCTTATGCTGGTATTGCTGCTTCCATTTTCGCGCCGCTGATGTGGGTCAAAGCGATTGATTCAATTGGTGCTGATTCAAGTGCTATGTTCATGAACCTAATGCCTGTGGTTTCCGTCATACTTGCTTCAACACTAATTGGTGAGAAAATTTACGCTTACCACATTATTGGTGGGTTGTTAGTCATCTCTGGCGTTATCTTGTCGCAAATAAAAGTAAGACAGAGAAAACCATTGTCCAATTCTGAGATTGCCTCTACCGCCAATTAACATCTACACCCCAAGCCACAGAACTACGCTGTGGCTTGTCACTTCCAGCGTTCGAATAAAAGTTAATATTTTGTTTCATTCGCTATTCCCGAAAATTCATCTTGCTGCTAAATTGGGAAAACAATAACCCATCAAGGAAAGACAGATGAGCAGTGGTCAAAGAGACATTACCCTTCGCTTTTTAGCAGAACCCAGCGATGTAAATTTTGGCGGAAAAGTGCACGGCGGCGCCGTAATGAAATGGATCGACTTGGCAGCGTACGCCTGCTCTGCAGCGTGGAGTGGTAAATATTGCATTACCGCATATGCTGGCGGCATTCGGTTTGTTGCGCCGATTCATGTCGGCAACTTAGTCGAAGTTAGCGCGAAAGTCATTTATACCGGACGAAGCTCAATGCACATTGCGATTGACGTGCAAGCTAGTGATCCAAAGCAAATGAAAAACAGACTCACCACTCACTGTATCGTTATCATGGTTGCTGTAGATGAAAACGGAAAACCAACCGATGTACCGAAATGGATTCCAGAGTCAGATGAAGACAAAGCCTTAGAGCAATCCGCTATCCGTCTTATGAACATGCGTAAAGAGATTGGGGAAGAAATGGAAGCACACGTTAAATATCTCAAGTAACTGGCATCCGTTAAGAACGCTATTAAGTACCTCAACGTTACCTAGACCCAGAGTGTGGAGCAACATCATGGTTTTGCCATTTGTTTCACGCTCGCCCTTCTCTGTCATAAATCCTTCACCTAGCTTTGCTTAAATCCATCCATTATTTTAGAGTTGGATAGAGTTTGGATCTTGAGACTAAAAGAAACGACCTTAAGTGAAGAGACGTTGACCAATTTAAAAGCGGTCGAGTACCAGTGGGTGAGAACCATGTACGTCGAGGGGTATAACGAAACAGAAATTAATCATTACATTCAAACTTGCTTTGGCGGTGACGTTACCTTTGCTAATCTATTTCGTCGCGTCGCACTGCAGCAAGAAAGTTTGTACACGCTGCTTCAATACGTTGGATGCGCACCTTCCAGCCGAGAGTTTTAATCTCTTCCTTCCCTACCTCAATTTAGCTTTTTACTAAGCTCTAGTTATTTATGTGAAGTGCTACGCAGGGCATTATTCAAGCCCTGTGTAATCCATTGCAAAGCCGCTAGTCTCTGTCTACTTATTGCAAAATTGCCTTTAACAGGCATAAAAAAACCTGAGTCTAAACTCAGGTTATGGTTACAAAAACTGTTAGTGATTGAATCGTAAGGAACTAAGCTAACAGCCAGCTATGCGTAACGCCAATAAAAGCCAAGATATTACTGATCGGCGGCCAAACCAAAAGTGTAATATCCGTGCTAAGTATAAGGGCGACCATGTGGTCGCCCTTTTCTAGTTATTCTTATCAATCTCAGACCACAAGAGATTATCCTTTCACACCACCAGCGGTTAGACCACCAACCAACCAGCGCTGCGCAAGTAAGAATACGGCAGTGATTGGCACTGCTGAAAGTACAGCAGCTGCGGCAAAGTCACCCCACAAGTAGTTTTGTGGATATAGGTATTGCTGCATACCCACTGCAAGTGTGTACGAGTCTACATCAGAAAGCAGTAGTGACGCTACAGGAACTTCACCAATTACCATGATGAACGACAATATGAAGACTACCGCTAGGATTGGCACAGACAGTGGCAGCAATACCAAACGGAATGCTTGCCATGGTGTAGCACCATCAAGAGCCGCTGCTTCTTCTAGAGACGAGTCAATACTTTCGAAGTAGCCTTTAATGGTCCAAACGTGCAGTGCGATACCGCCTAAGTAAGCGAAGATCAGACCGCCATGCGTGTTCAGACCAAGGAAAGGAATGTACTGACCCAGTTTGTCGAACAACGCGTACAGAGCAACCAGTGCCAACACCGCAGGGAACATCTGGAAGATCATCATCGCTTTAAGAATGGTGTTCTTACCTTTGAACTTCATACGAGCAAACGCGTAAGCCGATGTGGTTGATAGCGCCACGATTAGGATTGCAGAAATACCACCCACTTTTACCGAGTTCCACAGCCATGTCATTACTGGGAATGGTGGCGGTGTAACTGTACCGTCTGGATTAGTCACCGAGAAACCTAATGCCAATTTCCAGTGATCAAGTGTTGGGTTGTCTGGGATCAGGCTACCCGTTGCAAAGTTACCTTCACGGAATGAAATCGCGATGATCATCAGTAAAGGGAAAATAATCAGTGCCAAGAATGCCCACATTGCAATATGAGTAGCCCAAACACGATACTTTAATGACTTACCTTGTACCATTGCCATTGTAATTTCTCCTTAGTCCTGAGCTACTTTAGTTACGCGTAGGTTGATAAGTGCCAATGCGCCAACCAATAGGAAGATAAGCGTTGCTACTGCACTTGCTAGACCGAAGTCTTGACCACCAGCACCTTCGAATGCGATTCGGTAGGTGTAACTTACTAGCAGATCGGTGTAACCCGCAGGCTCTGATGTACCAATCATGTTTGGACCACCGCCAGTCAACAACTGGATAAGTACGAAGTTGTTGAAGTTAAATGCAAAACTCGCGATCAACAATGGTGTTAACGGCTTCAACATCATTGGTAGTGTGATACGTGTGAAGTTCGTGACAAAGTTCGCACCATCAATTGCTGATGCTTCATATAAATCGTCTGGAATCGCTTTTAGTAAGCCCATACACAAAATCATCATGTAAGGGAAACCAAGCCAAGTGTTCACAATTAAGATCATGGTTTTCGCCATGAACGGGTCAGAGAACCAAGCCGGGCTAATGCCGAACAAGCCTTCCAACAACATGTTGATCTCACCAAAGCTTTGGTTAAACAAACCTTTAAAGATCAAGATAGAAATAAACGCCGGAACTGCATAAGGCAGGATTAGCAACAAACGGTAAACTGAGCGACCTTTAAGTGCTTCCCACTGAACCACACTGGCAAGGACAAGACCAATAACAAGCGTAAACAATACGGTTAGCGCAGAGAAAACAATGGTCCAGATAAAGATACTGATAAACGGCTCTTTGATACCATCATCTTTCCAAACACGCTCAAAGTTGTGGGTACCAATGTTCACCACGAAACCTGGTGACACTGTGCTACCAACAAATTGACCGTTTTCATCGACAGGTTGGTAGTAACCTACTTCCATATTTGGACGTAGCGTTTCTTCAGTCCGGTTGTTGTAAAGCGTTTCACCATCTTCTTGTAATGTGTACAAAGGCACAACTGCAGCAAATTTGCGCAGCCCACTCATGCGGATATCATCACCACTTGGCAAATGTAAATCGACACTGCTCAACGCACTGCGGTTCTTAACAATCGCCTTGATTGATTCTTTTTCACCCGTTACTTCTTCAATTGGTGAAAGATCAAACTCCGATGCTGAAAGGTTATCAAGCTGAAAAGTCGGGCTTGCAAGTAGCTCACCATCTTTTTCAACCACAAGTTGATGGCCTTGCTCCGTTTTATACAAAGTGAACGGGTAGCTATCACCACTTTGGTAAGTTCGGTCCAAAAGTACGTTCTGAGCGCGATCAAAAGAGAGTTGGTTCTTCGCGCTATAGTTGGTAAACGCCAAACCTATGGTGTACGCCAAAGGAAAAAGAATGAAAAGGATCATCCCTGCTATACCAGGGTAGATGTAACGGTGTGCGTACGTCTTTTTACTACCAAAGATGAACAACGCTAAAGCGGTAAGAATGAGCGTAAGTAGTGCAAACGCAATCTCACCGCGAGAATACATAAGGATTGTTGCGTAGCCATTGATGATGCCGACTGTGCCTAAAAGTGACCATTTCATGAACACTTTTTTGCTGCTCGGAAGGCTGGCTTCTGGTGCTGTCATAGCATTTGTACCTTGAACTGACTGCATAGGGAACCTGCTAGCGAATATAGAATAAATATAGAAAAGTAAGGAGGAGTTGCCTCCTCCTTAAAAAGGTCTTACTTAATTATTTAGTCATTTGTTTTTCTGCATCTGCAAGAGCTGCATCGACAGTTTGACGACCGTCAACTACGTTGATGATTGCGTTCTTAGCCGCACCCCAGAATGCGTTCATTTGAGGGATATTTGGCATGATTTCGCCGTTCATCGCATTGTCCATTGTTGCTGCGATACGAGTATCTGAATCTAGCTCACGTTGGAACGAGTTAAGTGCTACCGCACCTAGAGGCTTATCGTTGTTAACCATACGTAGGCCATCGTTTGTTAGTAGGTAGTTCTCAATGAACTCAACTGCTAGATCTTTGTTTGGAGACGCAGTGCTGATACCAGCCGTTAGAACACCAACGAATGGCTTAGAAGATTGACCTTGGAACTTAGGTAGCGTAGTCACGCCGTAGTTAACGCCAGACTTCTCAATGTTGCCCCAAGACCATGGACCGTTGATCGTCATCGCTGTTTTGCCTTGGTTGAACGCAGACTCAGACACTGAGTAATCCATATCCGCAGAGATTACGCCTTTATCAACTAAGCCTTTTACGAAGCTCATTGCGTCTTTAACGCCTTCTTTCGCGATACCTGCGTCTTTAACATCGTAACCTTCAGAAGTGTATTTAAACGCGTAGCCGCCATCAGCCGCCATTAGTGGCCAAGTGAAGTACGGTTCTTTTAGGTTCCACATGATTGCAGACTTGCCGTCTTTTTTAAGTTTTGCATCTAATGCTGCAACCTCTTCCCAAGACTTTGGTGGGTTTGGAACTAGGTCTTTGTTGTAAATTAGAGATAGAGACTCAACCGCAACTGGATAGCCGATCAATTTGCCGTCGTAACGTACTGCATCCCAAGCGAAATCAACGATACCTTCTTGAATATTCTTAGAAGGTTTAATTTCTGCTAGCAGGCCAGCTTCTGCGTAACCACCGAAACGGTCGTGAGCCCAGAATACGATATCAGGACCGTCGCCAGTCGCTGCAGTTTGAGGGAATTTGTCTTGAAGGCCATCTGGGTGAGCCACAGTCACTTTAATGCCGGTGTCTTCTTCAAATTTCTTACCAACTTCAGCAAGGCCGTTGTAGCCTTTATCACCGTTGATCCAGATAGTAAGTTGTCCTTCTTCGATGGCAGCATTAGCACCAAAAGAACCCAAAGCAACAAGAGTACCTAGTGCTACAGCGCTTAACTTTTTCATGTTCGTATCCTTTTTATATTTTTGATGTAGGGCTAGTCCATTGAGGTTCAGCCGTATTTCGACATATATCATCTGAAATAATCCAATATGTCTCATCCTCCTAATCCCTACGCCCTTACAATTATGACGTATTTTCGTGATCTAAATCGCCAAGGGTAAGAGACTCAAATCACAAAATGGATAGTTCCTGTGATCGGTTTCAACTTTAGGTGGTGCAATAATGTGATTTCCGACCAACTGCTTTCTTCCTCCTCCTTTTTTACTCCTCCCTTTCTACTCCCCCTACAATTATTTCTATTAGGAGGATGTCGCACTACGCACAATCTTAGAAACTGCAGTCATCCAAGAGTGGATGGTAAGAACCCTTTTCCAGCAGTGCCTACGTATTAGGAAAAAGATTTGCTGGTTTTGCATTGCCAGACGAGTGGAATGTCATTATTAGTGTTGTTTGTGGTAATTATTTCACGGGGGAGACAATACGAATAATGTGGGGGAGAGAAACTCGTACTTGGCTATGATGGGTAGCACTTCTATTCAGGACATTTTATTGAAGTGCTACCCTACTTTTCTTACCAACCGCAAGAACTTACCGATTCCTACTGTTACTGCTCGCTAGATAATTCATATAATGATGAGCGGTGAATAATAAAAAATTGATCGAGGACGAGCTACATGGCGAGTGTCACGTTAAAAAATGTTTGTAAAGCGTATGGCGACGTACTGATTTCTAAGAACGTAGACCTAACAATCAACGAAGGTGAATTTGTTGTTTTCGTAGGTCCATCAGGTTGTGGTAAATCTACCCTTTTACGTTGTATTGCCGGTCTTGAAGACATTACTTCAGGTGATTTGTATATTGGTGACCAGCGCATGAATGACGTCGAACCATCCAAACGTGGTGTTGGTATGGTATTCCAGTCTTACGCTCTTTACCCGCACCTTAACTTATATGACAACATGTCATTTGGCTTGAAACTAGCAAAAGCAGACAAAGCAGAAATCGACAAGCGTGTTGAACAAGCAGCAGAAATCCTACAACTAGGCCACTTGCTTGAGCGCCAACCAAAAGCACTTTCTGGTGGACAGCGTCAACGTGTGGCGATTGGCCGAACATTGGTATCGCAGCCAAATGTATTCCTTCTAGACGAGCCACTATCAAACTTGGATGCGGCACTGCGTGTAAACATGCGTGCACAAATCACGAAACTTCAGCGCCAACTTGGTTGTACCATGATCTACGTAACGCACGATCAGGTAGAAGCGATGACAATGGCAGATAAAATCGTTGTATTAGACGGCGGTTATGTATCGCAAGTTGGTAAGCCGCTTGAGCTTTACCATTACCCACAAAACCGCTTTGTAGCTGGCTTTATCGGTTCTCCGAAAATGAACTTCATGAGCGTATTCATTGATGAAGTAGAAGCAGAGCGCGTCAAAGTTCAACTATCTAACGGCGTATCTTTCTGGATTCCGGTGGATGGTACAACCGTTAACCGCGGTGACCGAATGTCTTTAGGCATTCGCCCTGAGCACCTATTATCCGCTTCTGAAGCTGATGCAAGTATTCACGGTGAAGTGATGATTGTTGAGAAGCTAGGTAACGAAACTCAAGTATACCTAAATCTAGAAGGGGCGGACGCCGACGTTATTTTCCGTCAGCCTGACACGCTTGCAGTCGACACTGGCGATAAAATCGAGATCGGTATTCCAGCTCATCGTTGTCACCTGTTCCACAGTGATGGTCGCGCATGCCGCCGCCTATACAAAGAAAACGGCGTAGAAGTCGAATAGTTCATTCGTCCTTACTCAAAAAAATCCCTCTCACTTGAGAGGGATTTTTTTATCTTAATAAATATCAGCAATTCGATACTAAATCATTAATCGTTAACGAATCAAATCACCCGTTTCTTCTACCCTCACATAAACCATTGTCTTTGTACTGATACTTCATTTTTAATACTTTTCCTCATTCCTCATAAGTAAGTACCAGCTTTTTCCTAACCCGCCAAACTTAGCCAAAGGGCTAAATATCATTCTTATTTCCACTTACCTCAACAACGCAAATTTTTACACTTATCAACGAAATTACACGTGACAAAAAACTCAGCAGCATTCCACAGAATGCTCTGTGCACTAACTACTAATAACGTTCACGACACGGCAATTGGGGAAGACACCCAAGGGCGGTAGCGTGTCAGAAGGGAAACTGAGTCATGAAACAAAAAGGACTTATCCGCTCTCATGAGGTGGAGTTCGCTTTTTTATATCGCATCTCAGATCTTGCTGTCATTGTCTCTTTTATGCTGCTTTTAGTGTTCAAAGACATGAATACAGCGATGGGGAAAGATTACGTCATATTAGCTTTCGTTGGAGGCATCTCTTTTCTATTTATGGCAGAAAGCGGCAATCTGTATCGCTCTTGGCGAACCAGTTCGTTTAAAGAGCAGATGTTTATTGTCTGTGTTGCTTGGGCGGTGACTTCTGCACTTATCTTTACTGTGCTGTATTTTTCTGAAGTCCATACCTTATTTGATAACACAATTTTAGCGCTGTGGTTTGCGATTACGCCCGCTCTGCTTTTGGCATGGCGAGTAACATTCCGTACCGGATTAGCCTATTTGAGAAAAAAAGGATTCAACACTCGCACTGCGATCATCATCGGCCAAACTCCTCACGGCATTACCCTAGCTAACGAAATTCAAAACCACACAGAACACGGCGTGCTTTTTGATGGCTTTTACGACGAACGATCTTCCGACAGATTGCCAAATTCTGATTATCCTATTAAAGGAGCTGTTGACCACGCCCTTGAGCGAGCTAAAAAAGGGGAAGTAGATTACGTCTATATCGCGATGCCAATGCACGCAAAAGAGCGCATTGCGTCACTTCTTAACCAATTCTCAGATACCACCGCAAATACGTATCTGATTCCCGACTTCTTCACTTATAACCTTTTACATTCTCGTTGGGCGCAGATCGGCCAAGTTCAAACACTAAGTGTCTTTGATACACCTTTTGCTGGAATTTATTCTTGGGTAAAACGGTTTGAAGACATCTTGTTTTCGAGCATTATTTTGGTCTTAATCGCCCCTATTCTATTCGTCATTGCGATTGGCATTAAGGCAACTTCTAAAGGCCCTGTCATCTTTAAACAACATCGTTACGGTCTTGATGGACGCAAGATTGAAGTCTGGAAGTTCCGTTCAATGACAACCATGGATCAAGGTTCCAACGTGAAACAGGCGACAAAGAACGATCCTCGTATTACGCCTTTTGGCGGATTTCTACGTCGCACCTCTTTGGACGAACTACCTCAATTTATCAATGTACTGCAAGGGACCATGTCTATTGTCGGCCCACGCC
Organism: Vibrio sp. 2130-1; assembly: GCF_033339515.1. Lineage (NCBI taxonomy): Bacteria > Pseudomonadati > Pseudomonadota > Gammaproteobacteria > Vibrionales > Vibrionaceae > Vibrio > Vibrio sp. 2130-1. The sequence continues at coordinate 297,603 of NZ_JAWOUT010000007.1, read as the reverse complement.
CTCATGCCGTGGCACACAATGAAGAATACCGTCAGATCGTGGATCGCTACATGCTACGTCACAAAGTAAAACCAGGCATTACTGGCTGGGCGCAGATTAATGGTTATCGCGGCGAAACCGACACCTTAGAAAAAATGGAAAAGAGAGTCGAATTTGATTTGGATTACATCCACCACTGGTCGGTTTGGATGGACATCAAAATCATCTTTATGACCGTTTTCAAAGGCTTCACTGGTGCTAACGCTTACTAAGGTTGAGATTATGAAGAAACTGACAATGGCAATAGCATTGAGTCTGTTTTCTACTGACTTGCTCGCAGAACCGATGGCTTACCAAACCGAGTCTGGTATAGAGTTGATTCCCCTCGTAAAAACTTTCTACGAGGGAGATGACAACATCAATAAAGCGGAAAAATCCGGCAATGTAGAATCGGTCAATATTTGGGGTATAGAACCAAGCTTACTAGCACGTATAGAACGGAATCGCTATCGCGCAGATATTTTATATAAGTTAAAAGCGGGCTTTTCATCTGACGATCGCAACGACTTCGACGACCACACTTTTCAGTTTTCCAACTTTTTCGAATTTAATCATCGTCATCGTTTAGTGGTTGATTACCGTTTTCGCGCCCAGCATGAAGTTCGAGGAGAAGATATTACCGAAGGTAATGGTAGCGCAATCGACTCACCAATAGAGTTCAACCGTAACGATGTAAAAACCAATTATGTCTTTGGATCTAACGGTGCCAAAGGCAGACTCGAATTCGGTTTAGGCTATAGTGATAAAACCTATCAAAACTATCGTGACGGCTTGCCTGGGCGCCCAAACGCGAAAACTAAATACAACGATTTTCGAGCTCCCAATGCACATTTGGAGTTCTATTTAAGAGCGACGCCAAGAACCTATTGGTTAGTCGGAACAAACCAAATCGTAACCGAGTATCAGCACCGAAATTCTGCGCAGCCATCGAAAGATAACAACACCAGTTTCTATTACACCGGTGCCGAATGGGAAGTCACAGGAAAAACCAAAGGCATCGCTCGACTCGGTTATCAAATCAAAGATTTTGACAGCGCTCAACGAGAGACATTTAAAGGCTTTAGTTGGGATATCGGCTTTGAATGGTTGCCTCAAGAACAAACTCTAGTCAGCGTGAAAACCACTCAAGCGGCGGTTAACCCCGATCAAGATGGCGATTACAACCTACAAACTCGTTACCGACTGAACCTGAAGCACGATTGGAATAGTTACCTTGCAACTCGCTTACGTGCTGTTTATCAACAAGATGATTACACGGGAATCTCCAGAAACGACGATCGGTACACTCTATCTTTTGGTATCGATTATCAGATCAAACGTTGGATACAGCTGCAAGCCGATTGGCAATACCAAGATAAAAACTCTAGCCGATCGGATTATAGCTTCGAACAAAATATTTGGACTTTAAGCGCACAGTTTTCTCTGTAAAAAGGATTATTAATGAAGGCATTCATCAAATTCATGAGTGTAGCGTTGTTGCTATTTAGCACTTTGGTCAACGCTGACTCAAACGAGGAAGATTACTTACTCGATACTGGCGATACCATTTCCGTGCAGGTCTATGGTGAAGAAGATCTTACGATTAAAAATATTCTAATAACGTCAGATGGCTACTTTGATTACCCCTACCTTGGCCGAATTAAAGCAATCAAAAAAACACCAAAACAACTCAAGTACGAAATAGAAACGGGCTTAAAAGGCGATTATCTCATCAATCCAAAAGTGATGGTCACCATCAATAACTTTCGTCTGTTTTACGTTAATGGCGAAGTCAGGAAACCTGGTGGATTTGAGTACCGTCCAGGATTAACCATAGAGAAGGCCATCGCTCTAGCAGGCGGCTTGACCGACAGAGCCTCACGCAAAGGCATTAACCTAACCAAGCATAAAACGGGTCAAACGATGGAAGGGGTCAGTATGCACCGCAACGTTGAACCTGGTGACATTGTATTTATTGACCAGAGCTTCTTTTAAGTGACAGGGAATCAAATGAACGGGACTCATCCAAATAATCTCCAGATGAACAAAGTAGAACTGATTCGTTTTGGCCATCACTTCAAAGCGATTAAAAAGAATTGGCTAAGCATCGCAGCATTCACGCTTCTGTTCTCATTAACTTGTACTTGGTATATCTACTCCAAAGCATCGATATACCAAGCTACAGCTACGCTACTCATCCAAGAGGAGCAAAAAAGCGCCCTTTCAATCGAGGAAGTATATGGCGTCGACACGACAAAAAAAGAGTACTTTCAAACGCAAATCGCCATTTTAAAATCGAATCATATTGCAGATAAGGTCATTAGAGAGCTGAACCTCACCCAATTACCTGAATTCACAAGCTCAGGGGGGTTAAATAAAAAAATCGACCAAATAAAGTCGATTCCTTTTGTTCAAGACCTACTGAATGTGGCACCAAGCCCAAAAGAAACCGCCCAGTTTTCAGAGTCCTATTATCAGGCACTTCAAGCTTTCAGAAGTAAACTCGATATTGAGCCAGTACGTAACACCCAATTAGTCAGAATTCGCTTTCGTTCTACCGATCCTAAGCTTGCGACGACAATCGCCAACGCGGTCGGCCAAGCCTACATTGACGCAAATTTTGAAGCCAAATTGGTCGTTACACAAAATGCGGCTACTTGGTTGACAAATAACTCTCAAAAATTGGAGGAGCGATTACGTAACTCGGAGCAAGCGCTGCAAGAATTCTTGTTAAAAGAAGGGTTGATCGATATAAACGGTATTGATGAAATTTACGCAAATGAGCTAGAAGAACTCACTCGCAAGCTGAATATCGCTGTTAATAAGCGTATTGAAGCGCAGACGTTAATCCAATTGTTACGACGTAAATCTTCGCAAAGTTTAGACAGCTTGTTGTCAATTGATGAATTCGCTAATCAAGCGCAAATCCGCGATCTAAAATTGTCGGAAGCACAGGCAGCCAAAAATCTCTCTGAACTAGCACAGCGCTACGGACCTAAACATGATCGAATGATTCAGGCGAAAGCGCAGCTTGCTGAAATTCAATCTAGAACCCAGCAACTCATCCGTGACATTTCCTTCAGTAAGCAACAAGACCTTCTTGCTGCAAAAGCGCAAGAGGACATGCTTCGCGCAGAACTCGATAACAAAAAGTCAGACTTCCAATCGTTAGGGTCACAAAAAGCGCGTTACGAACAGTTAAAACGCGAGGTTGAATCCAATAAGGCACTCTATGAAGCGTTCTTAAATCGTGAGAAAGAGACCAACGCCACCAGCGACTACAAGAATGTCACTGCTCGCTTTACTGATAAAGCCATCATTCCTCTATTCCCGGTGGCACCACAACGAATCAAACTGGTACTAATTGCCACCTTTTTTGGCTTTGCCATTGCTTGCGCTCTAGTCATCATCTTAGAAACGATGCGAGAAGTTATCCGAAGCACAGCCGATGTGCAGGAAAAACTTGGTGTTACGTGTTTAGGTGTGATTCCTATGGTCAAAAAACGCAATTTGCGTAAAAACGGCGTCAGTTATACCGCGTATTTAGATGATGAAGAAAAGCTATTTAGTGAAGCTTGCCGCTCCGTCAGAACCTCGCTTCTGCTCAGATTAACCAACACGAAGCAAAAGATATTGCCCTTTACCTCTGCTATTCCAGAAGAAGGAAAAACATCAACCAGTATCAATATGGCGGTGTCGTTTTCAAAAATGGAAAAGGTATTGATCATCGACTGCGATTTACGTCGACCTTCCATAGCAAAGCGATTCGGTATTGCTGAATCAAGCCCTGGCTTAACGCATATCCTGACGATGGATACGCCAATCAAAGATTGTGTTACACATATAAAAGAAGCCAACTTAGATGTATTACCAGCCGGCCTAATTCCGCCAAACCCACAGGAATTATTGGCTTCTGATCGCTTTAAAAAGTTGCTCGAACATTTTCAAAATAAGTATGACCGGATCATTATCGATACACCGCCCCTACTGTCAGTGAGTGACGCACTTATTCTTGGTCAGTATGCCAATGGTCTGATCACCGTCATTCGCTCAGAATCGACAAAATCATCACTGGTTAACCTTGCGTTATCTAAACAAATACAACACTCAGTTCCATCTCTTGGCGTCTTAATCACACAAGCCAAGGCCAAGGAAGGAGAGACGCTTTATGTCCAGAAATACGCCTACTAACGTAAACCTATCTTGGTACCAAACGTTGAAAAGCCAAGAACAGCCGGTATTGATCTATCAAATGGGCAAAGTAGGTTCGAGTGCATTAGAGCATTCCATTCCTAACTCGATTCACTTGCACGACCTTATGACCGTCGATGCGCAAAAACAAATATCCCCCGTTAGAGCGCAATTGCATAAGCCTCAGATCAATGCGTTAAAGCGACGACTAAAGCGTATAACGATGAGCCATATGTTAAAGCGCAAGAAAAAAGTTCGAATTATCTCGCTGGTGCGTGAACCGATCGGACGAAATGTCTCAATGTTCTTTCAAGCACTTCCTTTTTGGATGGCGGACAAATATCTAAAGGATGACAGCGCAATACGTACCGAACGACCGCAATTACTCCAAGAAGCATTTGATAAGCACATGAATCATCAATATGCGCTGCAGTGGTTTGACAACGAGATCAAACAACTAACAGGGATTGATGTGTTTAACGAGTCTTTTAATCACGAAGTAGGCTATCAAACATACCATAACAATAACTTCTCACTGTTGGTCATTCGAAGTGACAAGCTAACGAAGGCTAACTCCGCAGTTGAAGACTTTTTAGGTTACCCCGTGGATGTTGTTTATGAAAATCAATCAGACAACAAATGGTACTCGCCACTAATGAAAGAATTCAAAACGCAATTTCAACCTACACCCGAGTACGTTGAAGAAATGCTGAATTCTAAATTGACGAAGCACTTTTTCTCAAATGCAGAAATCACCGACCTTAAACAGCAATATCTGACCAATTAATCATGAAAACAAAGATTCTACATATTATTAATGATCTTTCTCAGAACGGCGGTGCTCAGAAGTTCTTAGTCGACCTTGTTTTAGAACATAAGCCTGAATACGAAATCAAAATTTTGGTCTTGTGTGATGAAAATGATTACTTACCAATGCTATCTGCCCAAGGTATAGAGTGTTTTAACTGGCGCACATTGTCATTGAGTGAGAAATTCTCTTTGCTGCGTTGGCCGGATGTCGTTCACGGGCACCTCTACCCTTCCATTTACCTAGCGCTATTGGCGGTAGGTAAAAAACGAATCCAGACTGAGCACTGTTCTTATAACCGTCGACGTGACTATCCGCTGTTTAAGTTCATGGAATACGTCTTATATTGGGGCCACGACTTGACGGTCAGTATTAGTGAAAAAGTACAAGATGAACTGGTGAAGTTCATGCCTCGTTACCAACACAAATATCACGTGGTGCACAATGGCGTTGACTTAAAAAGGTTTTCTATGACGCCAAGATGCGCCAGCCACCTAATCGACAAACCAGTTATCAAGATTGGAATGGTGGGTCGACTTCACCAACATAAAGATCATGAAACGCTTATCCAAGCACTTATCCATTTACCAAGACGATACGAACTCCACCTTGCGGGAGATGGAGAAAAAAAATCGTCACTGCAAGCATTAGCAACAAAAATCAACGTCGCGCAACGTGTTCACTTTCATGGCGTAGTTTCTGACGTTCCAGCCTTTTTGAACGACATGGATATTTACGTGCAATCGTCGCACGTCGAAGGCTTTGGTTTGGCGGCGGTTGAGGCGATGGCAGCAGGCTTACCCGTACTATCGTCGGACGTACCTGGTTTGGATGACGTCACCGGACGTGCCGAATATTTATTTCAAGTTGGTAACGTCACTGAACTGAGCCAAAAAGTGCTCCAGCTGTGTGAAAGTGTTGAGCGGTATGACGCTGCAAGTCAATACTCAGTCAATAGGGCCTCTCTCTACACCATCGATAAATTTCGTGAAGGTTACTATGGAATCTACCAGCAGCTTTGCGCCAACAAATAGTTCCGCGCCATCGAGCCATCGAGCCTCATTGCTTGCAGCATGCCTATTAGCATTGTTCTTTATTCCTATGAAGTTTCGTGCTGGAGGAATAGCGCTAGCCCCATCTGACATCGCAAGCCTTTTGTCCATTGGTTTTACTGCATTAGTGGTATTGGAAGGAAAAGCTGAAAAACTCATGCATCCCTGTATGGGGTTCCTCATATTGTTCACTGGGTATGTGTTCATAAATGGTCTGCTAAATCGCGTCCCTTTAATGCCGCTAGTTATAGAAACTGTGCAATGGTTAGCGATTTTGTGCCTACTGAGCCTAATGTACGCCTATGGCGTGTTTGATGACGAACGGGTAATGGTTTATTTCACGTATCTGTTGTTTTTCATCTGTACGCTCGTTGCCTTATGGCACTTTGCTCAGGGCTATCAAAGCGGGTTTAAGTTACTCGGGGTAAGTAAATACGGGTTCGGTGTACTGTGCTCGCTACTGTACCTTTATCGAGATAAAATTCGCGCTTTCCACCTTTTGATGCTCGTAGCTTTAGTATTACTGGTGTTGTCACAAGAAAGAAAAGCGCTACTTGGTTTTTGTCTGCTTTTCTTCTTTGACCAACTGCTCGTAAAAAACTTAATGAGAAAATCGCTCAGCGAAACGTACACGTGGACAATTTTATTAGCCTTGAGCTTCATTGTGTTTACTGCCGTCACAACCACACTCTACGTTGGGTTTGAAACGCTAGCAGACACATTGGAAATAACCCAAGAAGACGTCTTATTTGCCAACCAAAGTGAAGCGCGCTGGGTATCGAATCTTCATAGAAAACTTTTACTTGCCAATGGGCTAGATATTTTACTTCAACACCCAGTGTTAGGTGTCGGCGCGAAAATGTTACCCAACTTTATGATCAGTTACTTTAACTATGATGAGCTGGCGATCTACACCCACAACTTTGTGTTAGATACCGCAATTGAATACGGATTGCTTGGTATCGGTCTGCTGTTTGGTGGTTATTTTCTTTTTATTCGCTTTTGCTTCCGCAGCCTTAATGAAAACAGAAAAAGCCTATTACTTGCGATATACGCCCTCATCATGGTGTTTTTCGTTGCGGTAAACACCACCATAATTTTAATACTCTTGTTACCCGTCATGATCAGCATGAGCAACGACTCAAGGGCCATTGCTCATACTTTTCCGGTAAACCATCACCACGAATATGAATAATCAAGGATAGGATAGGATAGATGAAGTATTCAATCTCTCGACAATTTGAAAAGAACCGAGAACTCCAAGCTGATAATTTTGTTTTAGTTTACCAAATGGGCAAAGTTGGCTCCTCATCAATTGAGCACACGCTAGGGGAGAAAAATATCCCGAGCTATCACATCCACACCTTTGATGATCACGAAGAATTTCACATGTATCACAATAAAAAAGACGTGAGTAAATTCTTCGACTTCCGAAACCGCGCACTCTATCGCTTAGTGCTCAAGCAGCGAAAACGTATCTTACAAAAACGCGAGCAGATTAAAATCGTTACTCTGGTCCGCGATCCAATCGCAACTGTCTTTTCTCGCTTCTTTCAAGATCTCCATTTGCAATTTATCGAAGGCAAAAAGAACGATGCAATTCACCGAGATATGGAAGTCACGTATCAGCACCTCGAGCATTGTTTTGATAACTATATCAATCTCAACTATTTTGCGGACTGGTTCGACAACGAGTTAAAGCGTAATTTCAATATCGATGTGATGCGCCAAGAGCTGGACAACACTCAACCTTTCTTCACATTCCAGAACGATCAGGCCAACGTCATGCTAATCAAATGCGAACAGCTCAGTTCTCTTGATAAAGAAATCGGTGAGTTTCTTGAGTTGCAAGACTTCGTGCTGAAAAACAGTAACGAAGCGAAAAACAAGTGGTACTCCAATATCCACCAACACTTTAAGAATCACTACGACTTCTCAAAACTGTTCTATATGTACGATCTTCCCTTGTATCGCCACGTTTATTCAGAGCAAGAGCGTGATGCTTTTAAACACAAATGGATGCAAACACCAGGGACAAAATCATCATGAAGAAAGTGCTCCATGTTACAGAAGCATTTGGAGGTGGCGTTCAAACTGCTCTCTATAGTTATGTTCACTCATCCAGAGACGAGCCTTATCAGCATTTCTTGCTAGCCAGAGCCCGAGAAAACGACTTGACCAATGAGAACAACCACCACATTTTCGTACAGACAAAGTGGGTAGAAGGCGGCTTGCTTCAATTTATTCGCGATGCAAACCACATGATTGCATCACTTGGTCCCGACGTCGTGCATTTGCACTCGAGTAAAGCAGGATTTCTCGGCCGATTTCTAAAGCTTGGCAAGGCACGCTTGGTTTACACACCGCACTGTTATGCCTTCGAACGTGAAGATATCTCAGAGCTTGCACGCCAGATCTATAAAGCACTAGAGAAAGTAAAACTGAGCAAAGTTGATGTGGTTGCAGGCTGTAGCCAACGAGAGTGTGACCTAGCCATTAGCATTGGTGCGAAACGTGCCGAACTGCTCAACAACTACGTGTCTTATCAAAGTGAAGATCGTATAGAGCGAAACAAGCAAGAAGCGCTGAAGCTCGTTGTACTTGGTCGTGTCGCGCCCCAAAAAGATCCTCAGTTTCTTATCAGCACATTGCAGTTCCTTAATCGGTATGCGCTTAACCGCCCGATAGAGATCACATGGATAGGTGGCGGTGACCAAGTACTCGAACAGAAATTACGTACTGAAAATGTGGATGTAACGGGTATGCTGCCTCGCGATGAGGTAGTTGAAAAGCTCAAGGGTTCAGACCTTTATCTACACACTGCAGCATGGGAAGGGATGCCGTTAACCATTCTAGAAGCATCCAAGTTACATCGTCCTATGGTTATTCGGACCATCGGCGCAACCAAAGATCTCAACTACCCGTTTTTAGCGCTCACACCTGAAGAAATGGCCAAGCAGATCGCGCATTGTGTCAATCATTATGAAGAGATCGATTTTCGCCAGTATACAGCAGAATTAAACGATGCCTTCAGTGAAGAAAAGCAGCGCCTCGCACTCAATAAACTTTACGGTTAAATGCCCCTATGTTTCACACTGTTCAACAAAAATTACTGTTGATGCCCAGCGGTAAAAAAAGCTTGTTATCTACCGGATTAAAAACCGCAATCACGCGTGTGTTGAGTGCGCTATTTGCTTTTTTACTGACTCTGATTGTATCGAAGACCAGTGACGCTTCGACGGCCGGTCAATTTTTCTTTTTATTCAACCTAGTCTCGCTACTCGCTATCGTTTCTCAGCTAGGTTTTGATGTCTCGTTAGTTCGTTACAATGCGATCGCTTTTAATAACAAAGAGAAGCTTGAACAAAGCCAAAACTATAAAACCGCACTTTATCGAAGTATGGCATTTTGCTTGCTCGCCATAGGCGTTTTGTTGGCAGGGTTTAATCTGTTTCCAGAACAGCTAAACCAGACTCAATCACCAATGTATGCGATTACTTTATGCTTGCTTTGCATACCTTTCTTGGTGCTTGCGCAAACCAACAGTCGGGTGCTTCAAGCATGTAGAAAAGTTGTATCATCTCTGTTTGCGTTGCAGCTTGGGGTAAGCATGTTGATGGTCATTTTTGTCTTTGCCCTAGACTATATCGGTCAGCAAAATATCAACAATCTAATGACCGCACTGCTTTTAGCGAGCATAGGTGTCGCGGTCATATCTAGTGCCAATTGGCTTGGCTCAGATCAATATCAAACATCGGCTTTCGTACCAAACAAAAAAATGGTCTCTTCTGCCAAGCAAGTCTGGGTTGGCAGTATCTTCACGAATGTTCTTCAATGGGGAAGCCTTGTTATTACGGGCTTTTTTATCTCAACAGCGGAACTCGGTTTGTTAGCCGCAGCCCAACGTACATCACTACTGATTGGCTTCGTGCTGATTACCATTAACTTTGTGGTCGCCCCGATGTTTGCCTCTCTCTACAAAGAGCGTCAAATGCGCAAACTGCAGAACCTGAGCCGCTTGGCGTGCCGAGCTAATGTTGGTTTAGCGATTGTACCCGTAATTATTTGCACCCTCTTCCCCGAGTTTGTAATGCAGTTTTTTGGTGAGGAGTTTCTCGCCGCGGCGCCACTATTAGTCGTCCTTTCTCTGGGGCAGTTAGTCAATGTTGCGACTGGTTCAGTAGGTTTTTTATTATTAATGAGTGGTCATGAGAGAACCATGAAATACATTACAATTTCCTCCGGTACGGTGTCCATCTGCCTACTTGTTACGCTTTGCCAAATGTTTGGGGTGATTGGTGCAGCGTGGGCAATGGCAATTGGCATGGCTATCCAGAATTTAGCTGCACTGTACTTTGTAAAACGTTACTTAGGCTTCTTTCCAATAGGTTAATTATGGCTTTAATACTGGCACGCACGAGTTTTGTTTTAGTCCTGATGCTAACCGCTTCACTCTCTTTGTGGAAAAGCTCTGACCTACACCATACTGCTTACCTGCAAATGGAAACCTACTTAGGCGGATCAAGTACGCTTCACTTTACTTTCAGTTTATTGATCGGCTTTTTATCGGTCTTCACGTTCCCTTCTCTGGTGAGCTCGAATAAAACCGACGTTTTTGGGATTCGTCTTTTGCTACTGCTGTTGGCTATCGTTTCAATGGAAGAAATAAGCCAACTTTTTATTCCAAATCGATCATTTAGTTTTGATGATCTCAGCACCAACTGGATAGGCGTTATCTCAGGTTACTTTAGTGCCAAGTTAATTCGCTTCATCCGCACTCGATCGTTCTAGTAATACAGGAATCTCTGGGGGATTTGGGTATATAATTACGCCAAACAACCAGACTAACGAGTACATCATGCCATCTCATCCAACCAAGATTACTTTTTTTGAATTCTTAACCCCGTTGATCACGTCAGGCAAAAAGACGATAACGATTCGAGATGAATCAGAAAGCCATTACGTTCCCAATACAGAAGTCGAAGTTTTTACCTTAGAAACGGATCGTAAAGTCTGCGATATCAAGATACGTTCTGTAGAACCACTTCACTTTGAAGATATTAATGAGTTTCATGCAGAACAAGAAGCCATCGAACTACCAAAACTCAAGCAGTTAATTCGAGAAATCTACCCAAATACCGACACGCTCTTTGTTATTGAGTATGAGCTGATTAAATAACCCACAACAAATACTAGACGACTGGTCTAATTCATTCTATAGTACACTCCATGAACGCAAAGACGAATGACACACGCCAACATATTCTCGACGTCGGATACGAGTTGATCGTAAACCGAGGGTTCACGAGTGTTGGTCTTTCAGAGCTATTAAAAAAGGCCGCAGTGCCAAAAGGCTCGTTTTATCATTACTTCAAATCCAAAGAACAATTTGGTGAAGCGATGATTCAAGACTACTTTACTAAGTATTTTGAGCGTTTAAACGCACGCTTTACCAATACTGAACTGAGTGGCTACCAACGCCTAATGAGCTATTTCGAAGAAATGGTCAAAGTAGAAGACGACGTGTGTAATGCGAACAAATGTTTATTGGTTAAGTTAAGTGCAGAAGTCTCCGATCTCTCTGAGTCAATGCGCTTGGCATTACGCCAAGGAGCAGACAAAACCATTCAAGCGATAGCGGATTGCATTGACATCGGCATTCAAGATGGCTCAATCCCCAATGGTGACAGTGCGTTATTAGCAAGGCAGATATACTACCTTTGGAATGGCGCTAGCTTGCTGAACAAACTTTATCAAGATCAGGCAGCATTGACGCAAAGTCTGACCTATACTCAACACTTACTGCAGAATACACGCACTTGCCCATAACGGGCGGCGTGGAAGAGAATGAACACCCTACACACGTTTCACTGTCAGAAAAAGCGTCAGTGTTAACACAGTAAACCTTCCCGCTTTAAATAAGCGGGATATTTTGAAATAAATACTAGACGACCGGTCTAATCAACAAGTGAGATAGATATGACTAACGCAACAAATCGCAGAATCGTACTCGCGTCACGTCCCCATGGTGCACCGACACAAGAAAACTTTCGTTTAGAAGAGGTAACGAAACCGACTCCGAAAGAGGGTGAAATGCTATTGAGAACGGTTTATTTATCTCTAGATCCATACATGCGTGGTCGCATGAGTGATGCCGAATCATACGCTGACCCTGTTGCAATTGATGACGTAATGGTCGGTGGTACAGTTTGTCAGGTAGAAACATCAAACCACCCAGATTACGAAGCGGGTGAATGGGTTCTTGCCTACACTGTTGGCTGGCAAGACTACGCTATCTCAACTGGTGAGATGGTCATTAAACTTGGTAAAGAACCGCAAAACCCTTCTTACGCGTTAGGCGTTGCAGGTATGCCAGGATTTACCGCGTACATGGGTTTACTCGACATTGGTCAGCCAAAACCAGGGGAAACCATCGTGGTAGCAGCTGCTACGGGGCCTGTAGGCGCAACAGTTGGTCAAATTGGTAAAATCAAAGGTTGCCGAGTTGTTGGTATAGCAGGCGGAGAAGAAAAATGCCGTTACGCTAAAGAGGTGCTTGGTTTCGATGAGTGTATTGATCACAAAGCTGAAGACTTTGCAGAACAACTGAAAAATGCCTGTGACAAAGGTATCGATGTTTACTTCGAAAACGTAGGTGGCAAAGTATTCGAGGCTGTAATGCCACTTCTGAATACAAATGCGCGTATCCCACTTTGTGGTTTGATTTCTCAGTACAACGCGACAGAGCTGCCTGAAGGTACCGACCATCTTCCATTACTAATGGGTAAGCTCCTGACCAAACGAATCAAGGTGCAAGGCTTCATCATTTTTGATGATTACGGACATCGTTACGGTGAATTTGCGCAAGATATTAATCAATGGTTGGCAGAAGGAAAGATCCAATACCGCGAACATCTAGTACAAGGACTGGATAATGCGCCAAAAGCATTCATCGGTCTGTTGGAAGGTAAGAATTTCGGCAAGCTTGTAGTACAGATTAACGACCCATTATAAAAAGGGATATGTAAATGATTAAACTTCACCACCTCAATCAGTCTCGTTCAAAGCGCATCATTTGGTTACTTGAAGAGCTAGATGTAAATTACGAGATTGTACCCTATGTCCGTGATTCCGTGACCTTCATGGCACCGCCAGAACTAAAAAGTGTTCACCCATTAGGAAAGTCACCTGTTCTTGAAGATAACGGCGAGATTATCATTGAGTCAGGTGCAATGACCGAATATTTGATTGAGAAATACAGTGACGGAGCCTTTGCTCCTGAGCGTGGTACAAAAGCACACACAGAATATTTGCAATGGATGCACTTTGCAGAAAGCTCTGCAATTTTACCTATGCTGCTAAAAATCTTCGTAAGCAAAGAGCCAAATGAAACTCAGTTTTTATCAGGCTATGCCGACAAGGAAGCAATGAATGTACTAGGCTACTTCGAGCAATCCTTAGAAGGCAAAACTTACCTAGTAGAAGAGCGTCTGACTGGCGCTGACATCATGATGTCTTTCATTGTCGAATTGGTTCAAAAGTTTGGTTTAGTTAATCACTTCCCTAATATTGAACGTTATGGGAAACAGCTCGCGACACACCCAGCATTTGCAAAAGCTGAACAACTTGAAGTGAAGTACTCTTAATTACTTCCCCCCTTTCGCCCCTTTGATGACACGTAAAACTTCATTTAAGGGGCGATATTACTAGCATCGCAGACACGCTAACTGGATAGCGCTCCCCCCAGTCAATCGCTTTCGAGAACGCCGATTGTTATGTCAATCAAGCTAATGTAGTAAATTTCTGATTCTAATATAGTTTCGACCATAGTCACCATCTATTGAATTGATAAGCAATATCAGTTTTCTCCCCCAGCTTTTCCGTAATAACCTCCTCTACAGTTTCTAAGGTATTGAACCCTGGAGGGGGAAGAAAAATGACAAACAAGAAATTGACTACAGCAGCAGGCTGCCCTGTCGCACATAACCAAAACGTTATGACTGCAGGTCCTCGTGGCCCTCAACTATTACAAGACGTTTGGTTCCTTGAAAAATTGGCACACTTTGACCGCGAAGTGATCCCTGAGCGTCGTATGCACGCAAAAGGTTCTGGTGCTTACGGTACGTTCACAGTAACGCACGACATCACAAAATACACTCGCGCTAAGATCTTCTCTGACATCGGCAAAAAAACAGAACTATTCGCTCGCTTCACTACTGTAGCTGGTGAGCGCGGTGCAGCAGACGCAGAACGTGACATCCGTGGTTTCGCACTAAAATTCTATACTGAAGAAGGTAACTGGGACTTGGTTGGTAACAACACACCAGTATTCTTCCTACGTGACCCACTAAAATTCCCAGACCTAAACCACGCAGTAAAACGCGACCCTCGCACTAACATGCGTAGCTCTACCAACAACTGGGATTTCTGGACATCACTACCAGAAGCATTCCACCAAGTGACTATCGTAATGAGTGACCGTGGTATCCCAGCTTCTTACCGTCATATGCATGGTTTTGGTAGCCACACATTCAGCTTCATCAACGCAGAAAACGAGCGTTACTGGGTGAAATTCCACTTCAAAACTCAGCAAGGCATCAAGAACCTGACTGACCAAGAAGCAGAAGCGATCGTAGGTAAAGACCGCGAAAGCCATCACCGTGACCTTTACGAAGCGATTGAGCGCCAAGACTTCCCTAAATGGAAGATGTACGTACAGATCATGCCTGAGCTAGAAGCGGATGAAGTCGACTTCAACCCATTCGACCTAACACGAGTCTGGTCTCAAAAAGACTACCCACTGCTCCCAGTTGGCGAGTTCGAACTGAACCGTAACCCAGAAAACTTCTACGCAGAAGTTGAGCAATCAGCGTTCAACCCAGCTGCAGTAGTACCTGGTATCGGCTTCTCTCCAGATAAAATGCTACAAGGTCGTCTGTTCGCTTACGGCGATGCTCAGCGTTACCGTCTAGGTGTGAACCATCATCAAATCCCAGTGAACGCACCTCGTTGCCCTGTTCACAGCTACCACCGTGATGGCGCAATGCGCGTTGATGGCAACTTTGGTTCAACACTAGGTTACGAGCCAAACTACAAACAAGAATGGGCAGAGCAACCAGATTACTCCGAGCCACCTCTACGCATCAATGGCAACGCTGATCACTACGATCATCGTGTAGACGAAGACTACTTCAGCCAAGCGGGTGACCTATTTCGTCTGATGAGCGAAGAGCAACGTCAAACTCTGTTCGATAACACAGCTCGCGCAATGGACGGTGTGCCAGAGTTCATCCAACAGCGCCACGTTCAACACGCATACGAAGCGGACGAAGCGTACGGCAAAGGTCTTGAAATTGCACTAGGCTTAAACAAGTAAGCGAACGCTGCAATCATTACACTGTGTGATTAAAAGACATAAAAAAGGAGGTGCCCTACAGCACCTCCTGATTTCAAATCACTAATCCTTAATCACTAGTCACAAACCATGCTCAAGGAGATTCATTATGATTAACTTAGATTTCTTTAAGCTCTTTGATACCAAAGAACTGTTTATCTATTACTGATTCATCAACTACTGATTTTTAGCTACCGCTTTGATCAGTACTGATGTATCCATGCGACCTAAACCATCACGTTGAAGGTCTGCGTATTGCTCATCCACTTTCTTAGTCAGTGGAAGTTCTAGACCCACTCGCTCAGCTTCTTGCAGACAGAAACCTAAGTCTTTGCGCATCCAATCAATAGCGAAGCCAAAATCGAACTTGTCTTCAGCCATCGTATTTGCTCGGTTTTCCATCTGCCAAGAACCTGCAGCGCCATGCTTAAGCGTTTCTACAACTTGAGCGATGTCCAAGCCTGATTTTTGTGCCAGCAACAAAGCTTCACTCAGACCTTGTAAAACGCCTCCAATACAGATTTGGTTTACCATCTTACAGCGTTGACCCTGACCGTTTTCACCCAGTAGCGTCATCTGCTTCGCGTACACATCCATCGCCGGAGACACACGGTCAAAAATGCTTTGTTCACCACCACACATGATGGTTAGAACACCATTTTCTGCGCCCGCTTGACCACCAGAAACTGGCGCATCAATGAAGTGATTGCCGTACTTAACACACGCTTCAGCCAACTCAACCGCTAGGTCTGCAGAAGTCGTTGTGTGGTCCACTAACACTGCATCCGCTTTCAAGCCAACCAGAATGCCTTCTTCACCGTAAACAACGCTACGAACGTCATCATCATTACCCACACAGGTAAAAACAATGTCACAGCCTTCTGCCGCTTCACGTGGTGTTTCACAAGCCACGCCTTGGTATTCTTCAGCCCATTTGTCGGCTTTCGCTTTTGTGCGGTTGTATACTTTGGTTTCAAAGCCCGCTTTACTTAGGTAACCAGCCATTGGGTATCCCATCACTCCCAGACCAATAAATGCTACTCGTTGTTTTTCCATTGCACGCTTCCCTTAGTTCACCTGACTGAAATGTTTCGTAACATGCTACTAAAGAATTGAAATCATTACTCGTGATTTCTCTTTCCTCAGTCTCGATGATCCTGCATTGCAGTCCGTTTATTGCGCCTTCTACACCCCTTTACTTGACGATTAGCGTAACAGTCAAAGCACTTACAAAGGTTCACTACTGCTTAGCGTGGAACATCGCTTGCCCACTCTTGTCCTTGTTCGACCAGAAATTGATGTTGAACTGAGCATCATCGCTCATCTCAATGCGGTGCCAGTACTGCGGTGGACTTGTAGCAAACTGGCCTGCATTAATCACCACCACTACTTCTGCTTCTGTGGCATTTTCATCAGCAAAGCCGTAGTAAGTCACTTGCCCTTCCATGACGCACAGCTGCCCAAACACACCCTCAGCGGTATTGTGATGAGTCAGTAGCGCTGGTGGCACATTGTCTTTAGTGAAGAAAGGCGTTGAACGTTGAACAGTCCAGTCTTTAGGAATTCGTAGATGCGACATAATAATACCCTCTCTAATTACAATTCTTTTCGTTTAAATCGGTTAAGCCTGACCGGCTTGAGACAACTCTCGAAGCAATGGAAATGCTTGCGTAACTTGTTCTCCCGTCACGACGAAGCCCATGAGTCGGCTATTTTCATCTTCTGCTTTCGCGGCAATGCCAGTTTGAGAAATCTGCACGCTCCAGTTCGTCACCGAACTAAAATCGCCTGCCAATTGAATTGGGTAGCTCGGCGTTTTGACCTTTACCATCATGGGCGGTAGTTTCAACTCTGCTTCTTGCCCCAGTAGTTGTTTGCCCAAAGCATTGGCACTTAGCACGATCGGTTGGAGGTACGGCATCATTCGACCTTGGATCTCAGCACAATCGCCTAATGCGAACACATTGGCTGCTGATGTCTGTAATCGAGCATCCACCTCGATGCCTTTATTGACACTCAACCCACAAGCCTTCGCTAACCAAGTGTTAGCACGTAAACCCGCAGCTGAAATCACTACATCGGCTTCGATCGCTTCACCATTGCTCAAGCTTGCCACCAGCGAATCATCTGAGTGATTGATCGCAACAACCCCAGTCTCCAACACAAGTTGAATACCTTGCTGCTTGAGTTGGTTTTCAAGCGGCAATGCGACGAATTCAGGAATCAAGTTAGCGAGCAAACGGGGATTTGGCTCAACCACCGTAACTGCTTTACCACTGGTTGCGAGATCCATGGCGATCTCAACGCCGATCAAACCACCACCCATTACTAGAATTCGTTTCGCACGACTGATTTGCTCTTCCGCTAATTGATATTCTTGTAGCGAGTTCAGCGTTATCACCTCAGGTGCAGCATCACCAGATATTGGCGGCACGAAGGCTTTCGCGCCTGTCGCAAAAACCAGTTTGGAGTAAGGATAGGTTTGGCCGTTGGCGACCACTTGCTGAGCTTGCACGTCGACATGCTCAATCATGGTATGGGCGAACAGTTCGATGTTGTGTTCCTGTGCAAACGCCTCACCACTCTTAACCACTAAGTCTTGGGCGGTTTGCTTGTTACTGAATACATGACTCAAATCGGGCTTGTTGTATTCCGCACCGTCATCAGCAGTAAACACTTGCAGCGGAATATGTACATCCATTCGACGCACTGTTTTCACTAATTGGTAAGCCGCAAAGCCGCTACCAATAATCACAATAGGTGCTTGCATATTCGCCCTCTTACCCGTTGTATTCGACAAAGACGTCTTTACCCAAGTGACATTCTGGGCACAAGAAGTAATCTGGCACTTCAGACCATGCCGTACCCGGTTCAACGCCTTGGTTAGGCTCGCCTTTTGCTGGGTCGTATACCCAATTACAAACGGTGCAAACCATGCATTGACAATCTGCGGGATGCGCCTCGGTATTAGGGTTGCTAGGAGCAGCATCGACTGCCGCTTGTGTTGTCACAGGCGCAGCGGGTTGTGATTGAACTTGTGGTGCAGACGCCGCAACCGCCGGAGCAAGAACAGGACTTGTCAGGTCATGCTTCGCCCACAATTTCGCGATGTTCTGACCATGTTCACGGCACTCACGCATCGCTTTACCATCTGGTCGCCATTTTGTTTTCAAACTCACTGCGGTTTCAAAGCCTGCGTCGGTCAATCGAGCATGGATACGATCCACCGCACCACCATTCCAACCGTAGCTACCGAATGCAGCGGCCTTCTTCGCTTTAAAGCGCAGACCAGTAATTTCTTCTAGCATGCCTGCGATCTTCGGCATCATAACGTTGTTCATGGTAGACGAACCAACCAAGATGCCTTTTGAGCGGAATACGTTGGCGAGAATTTCATTCTTATCGTGCTTAGAGACATTAAAGACTTTGACCGCCACACTAGGATCGACATCGTGAATGCCTTGCGCGATTGCATCTGCCATCATTCGGGTGTTATTTGACATAGAATCGTAGAAAATCGTAATGCGATCTTCTTGATAATTGTCTGCCCACGCCAAGTATTGCTCGATGATTTGAACCGGATTATCGCGCCATACAATACCGTGTGACGTTGCGATCATGTCGACAGGCAAATTGAAACTCAGCACTTCTTTGATTTTAGCGGTTACCAAGCTGCTGAATGGCGTTAGGATGTTTGAGTAGTAACGCAAACACTGTTCCATCAACTCATTTTGATCCACCTCATCATTGAACAGGCGTTCATCGCAGTAGTGCTGACCAAATGCGTCATTGCTGAATAACACTGCATCGCCAGTTAGGTAAGTCATCATGCTGTCTGGCCAATGCAGCATCGGCGCTTCCACGAAGACCAATTGCTTACCGTTACCAATATCGATGCTGTCGCCCGTTTTTACGGTTTTGAAGTTCCACTCAGGATGGTGGTGATGACCCACAATCGAATCAATCGCCGCTTCTGTACAGTAAATTGGCGTGTTCGGAATCTTCTCCATTAATGCCGACAATGCGCCTGAGTGATCTTCCTCTGCATGGTTTACCACGATAAAGTCGATAGACTTAAGGTCGATTTCCATCTCTAAATTTTGGATGAATTGTTGACTGAATCGATGATCGACCGTATCAATCAATACGGTTTTCTCTTCACGAATTAGATAACTGTTGTAGCTGGTACCTTTTGTCATTTTGTATTCTGTACCGTGGAAGTCTTGAACTTCCCAATCGCGTTGACCTACCCAGTGGATGTTGTTTTTTACGTGAATTGTCATAATTACTACCTTGAATGACGGGATAAACAAAAATAATTTCTTCTTGTATTGCACTGGGCGTGCCAACTTTTAATTACTATACATTTCAATATCTTAATTAAAATCCAACTTTGACAAGTGTCATTTAGACACAGTTGAAAATTGTCATTAAGACACTACAATAGTCATATTGACACAATCGGTATTGGCTATGACTTCTTTAATCGCGCAATGGCTACACATCACGCAAGACCTTAACTCGGCGCTCACTCAACAGGCTCGCTTCGATACGTTGTTAACCACGATTCGAGATGTATTGAAGTGTGACTCTTCTGCCCTTCTTTTGTATGAAGACCAGCACTTTAAACCTTTAGCAATCAATGGATTGGCGAAAGAAGTGCTTGGACGCCGTTTCTCCATTGAGCAGCACCCAAGATTAGAAGCCATTGCCCGAGCAGGCGACATCGTGCGCTTTCCCTCTGACAGCGACTTACCTGATCCATACGACGGCTTGATTCCAAACCACGATGACAAACTGCATGTCCATTCCTGCATTGGTTTACCTCTACTGATCGACGATCAACTGATTGGTGCCATTACGATTGACGCCTTCGATCCCAACCAATTTGATGGGCTACGCAACCAAGAGTTACGTTTTGTCAGCGCATTGGCAGCAGGTGGCTTGCACACTGCACTCCTACTAGAACAGCTCGAGACACAAGCGAGCCTGCCACGCGACTCTTACGCCGAGAAACGCACCTTAAGTAATGAAATCATTGGCAACTCTAAGGGGATGAAGAATCTTCAAGAGCAGATTGATGCAGTCGCCGATACGGAATTGTCTGTGCTAGTGATGGGAGAAACGGGCGTAGGTAAAGAGTTGGTTGCCAGCGCTATTCACCATCGCTCTAGCCGCTCTAACAATACCTTGGTTTACCTCAACTGTGCGGCGCTGCCCGAATCAGTCGCGGAAAGCGAGTTGTTCGGACATATCAAAGGCGCATTTACGGGCGCGATCAGCAATCGTAAAGGTAAGTTCGAACAAGCCGATGGCGGCACACTGTTTTTGGATGAAGTCGGCGAACTGTCGTTAGAGCTGCAAGCCAAGTTACTTCGAGCTCTACAATATGGAGACATTCAACGTGTGGGTGATGACCGCCATATTCGAGTCAACACACGCATTGTCGCCGCAACTAACCGTATATTGCATGAAGAAGTGACTGCTGGTCGCTTCCGAGCCGACTTATATCACCGCCTAAGCGTCTTCCCGCTTCATGTTCCACCTCTTCGTGAACGTGAAGACGATGTGGTGTTGTTAGCGGGCTTTTTCGCCGAACGCTTAAGAAGCAAATTGGGATTGAACAGCATTCGTTTGTCTCCCACTTTGGTGCAGGCACTCAAAGACTATTCATGGCCAGGCAACGTGCGAGAGCTTGAACATGTCATTAAACGTGCTGGTGTTTTGGCAAAGGCGCGTACTCACGCCATGGACATTGAGTTAGTTGAGCAAGATTTTGATATTCGAACGCCGAATCAGAACATCAAGAACGTTGAAAAAACGGAACAAAAATCTCGGCTTGAGCTACCAGAAGGCGGATTAAAGCCTGCCACAGACGCCTTCCAAAAAGCGATGATTGTTCGAGCTCTGGAAAAAAACCAAGGCAACTGGGCAGCAACGGCACGTCAGCTTGAATTAGATAACGGCAATTTGCACCGATTAGCAAAACGGCTGGCGATAAAATAGACACTAACGAATATCACCTAATATGGCATATTCATCGCCAAATAAAGAGCCGATGCCCAACCGCTCACTCAGCCCACTATAAGTAGTGAGCTGAGTGCTCAGATAGAATAGCCACCTAAGTTTGACGGTATTTTCTTCTAAATTTTATTGTCTTGAACCACCTCACAGATTTAATAACCCTTAACAATAAACACAATAATAGTTAAGGTATTTTTATGAGCCAGATCTAATAAAATTAAATATATAGTATTTATTTTAAGAATCTAAACTTTCAAAGTTCATCATAATAAATACAACCTCTATGTATACACTTTACCTTCAAAAAACATCAAAATATAATCCCTTCGATAAAAACACTTAAATGAATTTAACTGTATAAAAGTGAGGAGAATAAAAATATGGGATATGGGGCGACAGTATATTCATTAGATACTGAAAAGGTTTTTAACGTACTAAAGAATGAGCGTAATCCAGAGCTAGAAAAAGCCATCATGGAAAGGTGTCAAGACTCCTTTAAAGTGATTAATGAAATGCTGGAAAGTAGTGGCGAAAGCATCCGAGCTGAAGAGCTTCTTATGCAAATGTTGTCTGAAGAGATAAAATACAGTCACTTGGGTTACGCCTATGCTTACTTGCTTGAAGCTATATGTAAGATAACTGGTTATTACTTATCCAATAACTCTTGGTATCCTTGCGATGTAAACGATTTCTGCGATATTCCATTCACTAATACCGATTATCCTATAAAATTCCCATTCCCTGACGATTTCCCTGTTGTTTTTATGATAAAAAATCAAGATATTCACCAAGATAACGTTGACTTCGGAGGCTTATCAGAGCAACAAATATCTGAAGTCAAGAGCTGGTACACTCATGCAGTCGTAAACAATCGTGATTTGGTATTATTTTATTATTAATTTTAACTATTAATAAATTATCCAATAGTTAAAATAACAATAGAATATTAATAAAACTCTAGCTTATATTAAGATAGAGTTTTATCTATTTAACTGAATTTTATAATTTTAAAAACATTATATTTCACACCTAATTTATAGACTCTGTGTATAGTGTGTTCAGAGGCAATGTGAACTCATAGGATCAAAATCAAGTTCTAATTTTTAGAAGAAAAACCGATCTGCTTGTGTCAAAATGCTCCATCCCAACCAAAAAGTCTTAATGTAATGAACTACCAAGCTGCTATTTTTGATATGGATGGTTTGCTCCTTGATACTGAGCGCGTCTGTATGCATATTTTCCAAGAAGCATGTGAAGCCCAGAACCTACCCTTCTATAAAGATGTTTACCTTTCAATCATTGGTCGCAATGCAGCGGGCATTGAAGTGATTTTTCGTAAAGCTTATGGGGATGATCTTGACCGCTTACACCAAGAGTGGCGCGACCGTTACGACGCTGTGGTTAAGCACCAAGCTATACCGGTAAAAGAAGGGGTGATTGAGCTGCTTGAGTGGTTGAAAGGCCAAGGGTTGCCAATTGCAGTCGCCACTTCTACAGCAAAAGAAGTGGCACAGAAGAAGTTGGAGTTAGCGGGCCTAAGCAAGTATTTCGACAACTTAACGACAGGCTGTGAAGTGTCACACGGCAAACCTGATCCAGAGATCTACCTGCTTGCAGCAAGTCGTCTAAGCGTAGATCCAACCAAATGTCTCGCCTTTGAAGATTCAAATAATGGCGTACGTGCTGCGGTAGCAGCGAACATGATCACTTATCAAATTCCTGATCTGGTTGAGCCTTGTGACGAAATAAAGCAATTAGGCCATACTGTCGCACCTTCACTGCATGATGTGTTGCACACGTTAAAACAAACTCGCTAGGTTTACTTGTCATCTGTTCTCTAGAAGCTCAGCAATTTAGCTGAGCTTCTTTCTCGAAACCTCTCCAATACCTTAAAACCAAACGATTCTTCCACCCGTTTAGCGAGATTAATTTCACCTTAACTCTGGCTAATCACGACTTTTGATTTAACTCACGCAATCGCATGAAATAAGGTATTTGAGTGATCAAATAGCGGAACTGACCAGTACAAGCTTGCAACAAAACGTCAATATACCGATTGAAGCACGTTTTTGGAGTGAAAATTGGCTGATAATGAGAACTATTGGATAAGATCAATCCAAGTCAGCCTAAAATACAAAATGGAGAGTGTTATATGTCTTTACGTTTATTAGCAACAACCTTCGCATTAGTCGGAATGAGCTTTGGTGCCCAAGCCAGTGCCGAGTGTGAAGTGTCATTAGATGCTAACGATATGATGCAGTTTTCTACTAAAACATTGAGCGTACCAGCCACTTGTAAAGAGGTAAAACTGACGCTGAATCACACAGGTAAGATGCCAGCGCAATCGATGGGTCACAACGTGGTCATCTCTGACACAGCCAACCTACAAGCAGTCGGTACTGATGGCATGGCAGCTGGAGCAGAAAATAACTACGTAAAACCAAATGATGATCGCGTCTACGCTCACACAAAAGTAATTGGTGGCGGTGAAAGCACCAGCATTACGTTCAGTACTGAGAAAATGAAAGCCGGCGGTGACTATTCATTCTTCTGTTCATTCCCGGGTCACTGGGCAATCATGCAGGGTAAATTTGAGCTAAAATAAAAGATTTAGCCAAGCCAAAAGAAGACTCATTATAGGGAAGCCAAGGCTTCCCTTTTTGATAGATAAAATAGCAATTGAGAAAGGTCTAACACGTCTGGAAACGTGACCAAGAAACATAGCAAGTAAGAAACCCTTGCTCCATTGAGATTAAGTTCTTTTACGAAAACTCATGGGTAAAAATCGGATTTTTGTTTTGCCTTTCCGAGACACTACTAAATGATAAAAGTCATTCAATACCATGTAACTCTTTCCAGTTTCCTGGATGAACCACATAGCCGAACAGAGCATGCCCACCATAAACCAATTCAGTTCCTTCCGGTATCCACAGCATCTGACCTGGGTGCACAAAATGTGTTTCACCATTTGCGGTCAGCTCGAAACAGCCTTCAATCACGAAAATAACTTCATCATAAAGCACTGTCCAAGCCACTTTAGCGCCTTCCCATTTAGCAAAGCCTACGCCAATGTTTGGTGAAATTTCTGGGCTTAACGCCCTGGCAACATACGCCATTCCTGGCGTATCACCACGAACATTGAAATCTAGACTTTTACTATCAACAAGTTTGACTTGCTTCATAATTCACTCCGGCTTTGCCATTTTGCTAATTGGATACGCGTTTTTACTCCCAAACCTAAAAAAGGCTCTGGCGGATTCAAACAAGGCATTCCTGTCACTTGCTGTATGTCATCTAATGATTTAGATGTCGCACCAACGACATAGTCAGCTAACAGTGTTCCAGAAATGGTTCCCCACGCAGCACCAACACCATTGTCACAAGCGCTAGCATAAACACCTTCATCTAATTGACCGAAAAAGTTAGTAAAGTTACGAGAGATTGCATACACCCCACCCCATGTGTGAGTAAATGGTACGTCGGCCAGCTCGGGATAACGCGCCAGAAAGACCTGACGATGATCGTCGCGAATTTGTTCTCTGACTTTATCGTTCATGCTTGAGCCATATTTCGGCACGTGTTTGTAAGTATTGCGGATCAAAATACGTCGATCGGCGGTCATACGTAACGTCGTTCCCGCATGATCAGCTGGAGTTAACCCCCAATTCAGCTCACCTCCGTATCGTTGCATTTCTGCGTCGGTTAATGGACGCGTCCAGCTTGCAAACGTCATCACTGGAAGTAGTCTGTTTTTAAGATAACCAAACTCCCGAGTAAAAATGCTGGTCCCAAGCAGCAGTTCAGGGGTTTCAACAGAGCCACTATCTCCATGTAATACCCAGCAACCGTTTTCTTTACTGAGCTTGCGGATTGGCGAGTTCTCTAACACCTCGACGTTCTCTGGAAGGCTTTCCCCTAGCCCACGCACCAAAGCAGCAGGTTGCATTAAATAACCACCTGGCGTGTAAATTGCGCGGCTGTAGTAGTTTGTTCCCAAGACTTTCGCCAGCTCACTGCCATTAACATGGAAGTATGGTTCGCCAAGGTCTTTCATTAGGTGCTCAAAGTGATCGAGATACGCTTCACCGCGCGCCCCTACGGCTCCTTGATATTTGCCCTTTGCTGACCACTGACAAGAAATACTGTGCTTCGACACTAAAGTGTTTAGCTGAGCAATCGCAGAACGGTTGAGTGATAATAACTTTTGCTTGTGCTCAGGGTCGGGATGCTCAAGTGAAAACTTATGAGGCAAATCGATAACAAAGCCCGAATTTCTTCCTGAAGCCCCTTGGCCGATACGTTGCGCATCAATCAGTATAATTCGTGCATTAGGCATAAGTTCAGCTAAACGTCTTGCCATAGCTAGGCCTGCGAAACCGGCACCTAACACGGCATAGTCAGCACTTTGTTTACCTTTTAACGCCGATTTTTCTGGAATACTTGGCAACGCATGGTACCAACCACACGTCACGTCATCATTGGGTAAATGAATCATCTTTTTTCTCCGCTACGCTGCTGACAGTTTCAATGACAATTGATCTAGCCAAGGGCCGCGTAATGACTGTACTTTTCTTCCTAGCAACGCAAAACCGAGCATTGCTCCTTCTGGTGAATAAAACGCAGCGGTCAATTCATCTGCTTGGTTCTCGATGTACCATTGTCCCTGTTCTTCAGCGGCTACCGGGAAAATCGTGAGTGGAAGAATCGGCGTTTTTACAATCACTGGAGTTGGTGTTAACGAGATAGGGGCGACATCGCCTAGCAAGCTTTTCGCTACAGAAGGGATCATTTGATTAATCGGTGCAATATAGGGCTGCCAACCTTGCTCAGTTTCAACACAATCACCTAGCGAGTAAATATTCTCATCACTCGTCTGGCCGAATTGATTCACTTTAATGCCGCGGCCCACTTCGAGCCCTGCTTGCTCAGCCAGAGAAACATTTGGCTTGAGTCCAACCGCGCTTAGCACTAGGTCTGCTTCAATCTGCTTGCCACTGTTTAGATGTAAAACCACACTAGATTCCGACCTTGGCTCGATTCTGACGATACTGTCTTGCAGAGCCCATTGCACGCCTCGATCGGCAAGTGCGCTTTGTAATGATTCACCCAACTGTTGCGGGATCAAACGCTCCATTGGCCATTGACCCAACCCGATAACTGTCACTTCATAACCGCTTTCGATCAGGTCATTCGCAAACTCACAGCCAATTAAGCCATCACCTAGGATCGCGATGCGCTTTTTGTCTTGCAGCTCAGATCTGAAACGGCGGTAGTCAACTAAGTCGTTCACACTCATAACCCAAGAGCGATCGCCCTCAATTGGGATTTCAATCGGTGATGCACCTGTTGCCAGTACCAAGCGGCTGTAGGCGTATTTACCGATGGAGGTATGTAGAGTTGAATTGGCACGATCGATCTGTTCAACACGCGTATGCGGGTAAACGCGGATATTGAGACGGCTTTCCCACTCCAACGCGCTTTCACTTTGCAGCGCGTCGCCGTCTTTGTTCATGACCAACGCATTAGACAATGCTGGTTTGCTGTACAAAGCGCCATCATCAGCGGTAAAGACAGTGATCGGAACCGTCTCAGATTGCGCTCTAAGTGCCGCCGCCAACTGGTAACCACTGTGGCCACTACCGATGATAACGATAGGGTCATTTGAGAATACAGGTTGAGTAACTTCAGATGGAAGAGGCTGAGCAGTATTTGGCTGAACAGACGCTTCTACCGACGCCGAAGACACCGCTGCAACCTCTTCTAGTGGCGCATCGTCGGTGATTTCGATCATTTCAAAATCGGCCTTACCCACTAAACAGTCAGGACATAACCAGTCATCCGGTACATCTTCCCATGCTGTTCCTGGTGCAATACCATCGGATGGCCAACCTTGTGCTTCATCATAGATTAAGCCGCAAATAATACAGAGCCACTTTCTCATCACTTATACTCCAACTACCTTGTTCAGAATTTCCGTGTTTACAAACCGCTGTCAGATTTGTTGTGATTCCATCAACCTCGCCCTAGCTTGTGGTCTGAAATCCAAGCCGGTACGAGGTGATGAAAATACAGTTACACGGTAGCTATACGTTGCTGTCTTGCTGCAAACGAATGGCAATATTGCGTGTCTGGACGTAGCTATAAATCGCTTCTTGTCCTTTTTCTCGCCCAAACCCGGACAAGCCCACGCCACCAAATGGTGTTTCGATGCCACCAGCAAACCATTCATTGATGAACACTTGTCCACCACGCAGTTGCTGTGCCACACGCAATGTTTGGTTTAGGCTTTCACCAAAGACACCAGCGACCAGGCCAAAATCGGTGCCATTCGCGATTTCAACGGCCTCTTGCTCGGTTTCAAACGGTGTAATTACCAGTACAGGGCCAAACACTTCTTCTTGAGCAATACGCATATCTGGTGAGGCTTCAATCACCGTCGGTGCCACAAAGTAACCCGACAAATCAGGGGCGTAGCCACCCGTTAGGATGTTCGCGCCGTCGGCTTTTGCTTGTTCTATCATTTCAAGCACGCGCGCTTGTTGATCAGCCGATACCAACGGTGTGATGTCCGGCTGGCTTTCGCCTTGGCCAATGGTTAGGCTTTTTGCCATTTCCACAACCGCCGCTTTTACTTCTTCATAACGCTCTTTTTGAATCAGCAAACGAGACATTGCCGAACAAACTTGACCAGCGTTAAAGAAAATACCGACCTGAACGCTTTTCAAAAGTGTTTCGAGGCTCGCATCTTTCAGCGCGATAGCAGCCGATTTACCACCCAGCTCCATCACCGATGGAGTAGCGCGTTGCGCTGAATCTTGCAGGATGCGTTGGCCAGTTGGAACAGAACCCGTAAAGACAATTTGATCGACCTCTTGGTGCTGCACCAAATGACTGCCAACGACTGAGCCTTTGCCACATAGCAAGTTAATCGTGCCTTTTGGGAAGCCCGCTTTTTCAATCGCTTTAATCAACAACGTCATGGCAAGTGGAGAAATCTCTGGCGATTTGATCACCACTGCGTTACCTGCGGCTAATGCAGGTGCCAATGAGCGTGCACAAATAGAGACAGGGAAATTCCACGGCACAATCTGCACTGACACGCCAAACGGCACATATTGAGTGAAGTCGACATAGTCTTTACCCAACGGAATTGACGTGCCTTCCAGCTTGTCGGCCATGCCAGCGTAGTATTCGAAGTAACGTGCCGACTCTAAAAACTCATCTTTGGCATCTTGCAAAGATTTCCCATTTTCACGACAGGCAACTAACCCACCTTCATCAACCATTTCACGAATAGCTGCGGCGGCTTTTAACATCCACTCGGTTCTGACGGCGGGACGAACGTCCGAAAGAAGACCTTGATAGACCACTCGACGTGCCGCTGCCATTGCGCGATCGGCATCGGTGATAGTGGCTTCTGCAATCGTCGCATACGCTTCGGCTGTGCCAGGGTTCATGACGGTCAGCGCTTGCTCTGAATCGCACCACTCACCATCAATATAATTAAGGTAATGCATCATATTACTGCTCCAGTGCCGCTTTCACTTGCTTTGCCAACCAGGTTTGGAAGAAATGCGTCGGAACATCCATTTCTGGTGAGAACACACCACCACCAAAGCCAGGTGAGTAACGACCTTCCTGCATGCCCTCGACCGCTCCAATATCTTCGCCGAATACGACTCGCCATGACTCAACGGTAGCAGTACGGCACGCAGCGAACTCATCTTTCGTTGCTTCATCACCCACATAGAAAACACGTAGGTGCTCAACACTCTTATTCGCAGTGATTGGTTCAATCATCATCGCAAAGGCATGATCGGCTTGAATACCAAGCAACACGTTTGGAAAGAGTGCAACATATTCTGCATGACGCAGTTTATCTTCTGGCCAGTTTGGAAATTTAGGTAAGTGTGTTCCTGCAGTATCAGAGAGGTTGTATGCGAGACTACCTTGGCCAGCAAAACGCTCTGCAAACATGATGCTGTAGTGATCCTCTAGGCGAGAATAACTGTTCAAACTCGGATGCACCCAAGGTAAGTGGTAAGCTTCACAGTAGTTTTCTACGGCAAGCTTCCAGTTACTTTTCACTTCTATCTCTAAGTTGCCACCCATGTTCACGCGGCGAAGAAGCCCTAATCCTTCTTCACCTAAGAATTGCTGCCAACGTTGCTCTAGCGGCGCGATATGCTCTTCAAAGCTTTCTGCATTGCCCGATAAGTTGACGAACACCATGTCCATCCAAACGGCTGAACGAAGTGGCTTAAGGCCATGTTTTTCACACTTAAATCGGTCATCTTTGTGTTTTGCGATACCACCAATGTGTGGTGTGCCTTTTAGATTGCCGTCAAGATCGTACGTCCATGAATGGTAAGGACAGCGAATCATGCCTTGAACTTCGCCTGCCTCATGCACCAGCTTCATACCACGATGACTACATACGTTGTGGAAGACTTGGACTTCACCTTGACGATTTCTCATCATGAGTAGTGGAAGATTCATGAAATCAAGTGGCATCACATAGCCATTTTTAAGCAGGTCTGATGCAAAACCAATGCATACCCAAGTGTTACCAAACACCTGATCACGCTCAAAAGTAAAATACTCTTCGCTGGTGTAGGCCTGATTCGGCATTCCTGTTGCTTCACTGATTGGGTTCAGTACATTATCAACAAGTTCAACAGGAATAATGGTTTGGTTGACATTGCTCATATTCTTATCTCCGAGAGTCGAGTTGCATCCAGTGCGTACAACATCGTGTTGTGTTAGTGGAGATGATTTTGATTAACAACCCGGCAACAAACAAACGACTTTTTCGCCGGGCTTGGATGAGTTTTTGTCATTCATGCATTGATCTCGAACAAAAAATAACCTTTTAATTAACAATGATCTTCTTGTCATGATTAATACTCATTAACCGATGAGTATTAATCAGTTGAAACACAAAAGCCCTCTCTCTACTCTCTTTCAAAAATTAACAATAACGCAACAAACAATAACGCTAAAACAAACGCACTGTGAGGGATGCCTATGAGAGCAACATCTGGGATATTGAAAGGACTCAATCCGACTGTGACTATCGCATCAAAGATCGTCGTTATCGGTTTTGTACTTTTCTGCGCCATTCTCGCCAACCAAGCGGGCCAATACTTCGAAACGATTTCCGGCATTTTGCTACAGAATATGAAGTGGTTTTACATCGGACTTGTTTCACTCGTTGTCGGGTTTCTTCTTTACCTTATGGTTAGTCGATATGGGCATATTCGTTTGAGTAAAGATGACGAAAAACCAGAGTTTAGTTATTTGTCTTGGGTATCCATGCTTTTTTCCGGAGGCATGGGGATAGGCTTAATTTTCTGGTCGGTCGCCGAACCGATGTGGCATTACGCTGACAACCCATTTACTCAAGGCCTGACCAATGAAGCCGCAACAACATCAATGAAACTGACATTCTTTCACTGGGGTCTACATCCTTGGTCTGTCTTTATCATTGTTGCACTCGCATTAGCTTACTTTTCCTACCGTAAAGATCTGCCTTTTACCCTACGCTCTATCTTGTACCCTTTGATTGGTGATCGTATTTATGGGCCTATCGGACACACGGTTGATATCCTAACAGTCGCGGTGACTGCTTTCGGTATCTCTCAAACCTTGGGGATGGGAGTTATCCAAATAAACTCTGGTTTGAATCAAGCCTTTGGTCTAGATATTAGTTTGGGGATTCAACTCTTTATTATCGTTTCCCTTTGTACTTGTGCGGTTGCGTCGGTGCTATCTGGTGTAGGAAAAGGTATTCGCCGTTTATCAGAATGGAACATGCTGCTCTCACTCGCACTCGTGCTAGTCGTACTTTACATTGGTCCAACTCGCTATATCTTAAATACGCTACTCGAAAGTACGGGGCTTTATGCACAAAACATTGTCGGTATGAGCTTATGGAGCGATGCACAGAATGACTCTGGCTGGCAAAACTGGTGGACGGCTTATTACTGGCCTTGGTGGATGACTTGGGCACCTTTCGTTGGCATGTTTGTGGCTCGTATCTCTAAAGGACGCACAATACGTGAACTTATCGGTGGCGCATTAATCGTACCTACGCTAATCACGTTTTTATGGATTTCAGTATTTGGTGGTGCAGCGTTGAAGGTAGAGCAAGACGCTCGTGTTGCTCATCAAGAGCAAGTCACTGCGGCACAAGAAGCCAAACAGACACCACCTGCGGATTTTTCTGGCGGCCCGATTCTTGAAGCGACTAAAGCTGATACGACACGCGCTTTGTTTACGCTATTCGACAACCTAGATACAGGTATGTTTGGTAAACTCCTTAGCGTGCTTGCGTGTCTATTGCTCGGTACTTATTTCATTACCTCCGCAGACTCGGGTACCTTGGTTCTATGTACCCTCGATGCCGCTGGGCACAGTGAGCCTCCTACCTCTATACGCGTATTGTGGGGGATCATGATCGCAGCCATTGCGGGAGTACTTCTATACGCAGGAGGGTTAAAAGCAATGCAAACGGCCTCCATTATTGCCGGTTTCCCTATCGCCATTTTTATCGCGGTGATGAGCTTAACGCTGTTCCATAGTATTCGACGCGAACCTAAGCCATGGGCAATGCTGCCTGAGCATGTTCACCCAGAGCAAGAGAAACTTGATGGTCCTGTTGAACCGCTTGTTGAAAGCAAAGCTGTGGCTTCCGAGCCTATCGCTTCAAGATCCTCACAAAAAAGTGATTCCACACTCAATCAAGGACCAGTACTAAGTTATTGCGTCGTTTCATCCAATCAATTAAAACAAAGCGGGAACTGGTACTCCCGCTTTTTAACATGACCAAACTCTGTTATTTTCTCTGCTTATTGATTTAGGCTAAACCTCGATCACCCACCTCATCTGGCAACTGTTGCAAAAGCCACTCTCTAAAACGCTTGACGCTTGCTGGGATTAAACCTCTATTTTTAGGTTCAAGCATAGAGAAATTGGAAGGTGTTGAAAGCACGTGTTCGACTGGCCTAACTAAAGCACCGCTTTGTAAATAGTCGTCCACTAATGACCCCCAGGCTAACGCGATTCCCTGACCATTAATTGCCGCTTGTAACAGCATTGGATAGTTATTGATGTTCATGCGATTACGAGGCGAAATATTTGGCAATCCTACACTCGCAAACCACTGCTCCCAATTCACCCAATCTCTTTGAGACTCTTCCAGATAGAGTAACGTTTTATTGAAGATTTCTTCTGGCTCACTAGGCTGGCCTATTTTCTCTAAATAAAGCGGGCTACACACAGGGAATACTTCTTCTGAAAATAGCGTTGTCACATCCATTTCCGCAGGTGGAGTGCGACAATAAAACAAGGCGAGATCGCAATCTAATCGGCGTAAGTCCAACACATTATCTGAGGCCAATATTCTTATATCGATGTCATCATGTTCATTTTGAAATTGAGCAACCTTAGGCAACAACCACAAGGCTGCCATTGCATTTGTCGTCGCAACCGTGATCTTTTGTTCGCCCTGCCACTTCTTCACTTCACCCGTGATTTGAGCAATATCGAGCAAAGATTGGCTGACAGCTTGATAATATTGAAGACCTGTAGGCGTTAAATTAATGCTTCGATTGGCTCGCGTGAACATAGCCTTGCCTAAGTATTCTTCTAATTGTCTAATTTGGCGACTGATAGCACCTTGGGTCACGTTTAGCTCGTCAGCGGCTAACGTAAAACTCAAGTGCCGCGCCGACGCTTCAAACGCAACGAGGCTATTTAAAGGTGGGAGGGGTTTGATTTTCATGTATCTTCCAGTAAGGCAGTATTGTAATTATTTTTATTCCCGGCAATCTTATGTTGCACGTGGATAATGCCATTCTGGACAACACCCCAAAAACGACAATTTATAAATGATAAAAAATAGAGATGAATCATAAATTGTTGTGAGAGAGACTGCCGTATACAGTTTCGTGGCTACAACGAGCACAAAAAGAGGAGCAGTTACTCCTCTTTTGCCTAGCCTTTTGCTCACTTTCTTCGAGTTAGCCCATTTACCCTATTGCCAATTTAGTGCTCGCGTAACGCGCTTTTTTCTTTCTTGGACTGGCTAAGAAGTACGCCAAAGTAAGGGGGCCTAATCGTCCCATAAACATCATGAAGATGATCACTAACTCACCCGGTTCGGATAAACTGCCCGTTAAGCCTCGCGACAAACCAACCGTACCCAGTGCCGAGACTGCTTCGAACATAATGTCTAACATAGACGCTTTCTCTGTCAGTAACAGCGTGAATATGGCAAACCAAGTCACCCCCACCGAGATCAGAGTCAGCGCCAATGCCTTGCTGATGGTCTCTTTGGGAATCTCGCGTTGAAAGGCATAGGTTGCTTCATCGCGACGCAAATAGCTGTAAGTTGCCAAGACCAATACCATAAATGTCACAACTTTAATGCCACTTGCCGTACTCAATGAACCACCGCCGATAAACATCAACACCAGAATGATCGCCGTTGTGGCATCTTCCAACTGATCGATAGCTAAAGTATTGAACCCCGCCGTTCTTGGCGTCACCGCTTGAAACCACGATGCCCACCATTTCCCTGCTTCGCTCAAAGGGGCAAGCGTGTTGGGGTTGTCATATTCAATCAGGTAAATCGCGATAAGTGCCACCACGTTAATGGTCACCGTGCCTAAGATCATCATTCGACTGTAAACGGTGAGTCGGTGCCAACGGCGATTGCGTTTTAAGTCAATCCAAACCGAGAAGCCTAAACCACCAATAATGAACAAACTGGTAATGGTGAAGTTAACGATCGGGTCGTCCACGTAAGGCATTAAGCTATCGGCACTCAACGCAAAACCTGCATTGTTAAACGCACTGATGGTGTAGAAGAAACCATGGAACAAACTGGTTTTCCAGCCCAGCTCTTCACTCCAATAAACGCTCAAAATAGTGAAACCAATAAGTTCAACGAGCAGAGCGAACATCAATACAGATTTAGCGGTGGCAATGAGTGTCGATGAATCAGTTTGGTTGAACGCCTCTCTCGCGACGGCTCGCTCCAAAAAGCCAATTTTTCCGCCCAGAGCCAGCAAGGTCACGATGGCAAACGTCATTAAACCTAGGCCACCACATTGAATCAGGAAAGCAATAACCACTTGCCCAAAAGGCGTAAACGCCGTGCCCGTGTCCACCACAACTAATCCCGTCACCGTAATGGCCGATGTCGCAGTAAACAGGCTTTGAATCCAAGTGATGGGCTCTGTGGTGGCAATCGGCAGTTTGAGTAAAACTGTGCCGAGCATGATCAAGCACGCAAAGCTGAGGCTAAGTATCAGCGGCGGTGCGCCCAACAGTTTTTTGCCCGCTTTGGGTTTTCGCTCGATTGGGATAATAGAGGGATGCCACAAAACCATGTTACACCAACCTTGGAGCGACGTATTTCAGCTCAGCGCGACTACCACAAAGCAACAGCGTGTCGAACTCATTAAGCACAAACTCATCATTGATATTGGTGTAGACGGCTTCTTCGCGCTTCACCAAGATAGGCTGAATGTTGTAACTGCCTCGGCTGATCAACTTAGAAAGCGGCGTATCGTGCAGATTGGATTTAACGTGGATTTCCACCACATACAAGCCATGCCCCATTTCTAAATAGTTGTTCACCATCGGATAGTTGAGTGCCTGCGCGACTCTTACGCCCATCTCCTCTTCCGGATGAATAATGCGTTGTACACCAAGCTTAGACACGATGGTGTGGTGTGCTTTGGTGCTCGCTTTGACCCAAATGGATTTCACACCCAGATTTTTCAGCGCCAACGTACACAACAAACTGGCTTGCATGTCTTCGCCAATCGCCACCAACACCACATCACTGTTCGCTAGCGCTAACTCTCTGAGTGCGCCTTCGTCTGTTGCGTCACATATGACCGCTTGCGTTAACTCTTCGACGTATTTCTCGACGATTTTCGGGTCGCTATCCACCCCCGTTACGGTGTGTCCAAGATGAATAAGTTCTAAGCTAGCGGCAACGCCAAATCGCCCTAAACCAATTACTGTAAAGTGAGCCATATCAATCCCTAACTGTGTTTTATGTATAGAAAATGCTAATGCGTTAAGGACTAGGCTGATTTTCCGTCACGAAAAATAGGCAACACGAATCCTGTTCGAGTGCCGATAACCAGCACTAAACCTTGGCATTAACGTTGATTAAATTTGGAATTTAGTGGTGCTTGGACGTCTCAAGCACTAAACGATAACCCAACCCCGGCTCGGTTTTTAAAAGTCGCTGTTCGTCAGCACTATCGTTCAGTTTTTTGCGTAGTTGACTCACTAACACGCGTAAGTAGTGAGTATCTTCGACATGACTTTTTCCCCAAATCACCGCTAGCAAATGAGTTTGCTCAATGAGTTTTCCCGGCTTGAGAATCAACTGTTCAATGAAAGAAAATTCTTTCTTGGTGAGTGGAATTTCCCTCTGATCCAACCAAAATTGGTGGGTGCTTTTGATGATTTTGACTCGGCCAGCCACCAGCTCATCAGCGATGGATTGCTCATCCACCAAATCTCGAACCAGCACTTTGATGCGCGCGATGAGCTCTTTTACGCCAAAAGGCTTGCTCAAGTAATCATTCGCGCCCGCTTCTAAAAGGCGGATTTTTTCCTCTTCTTGATCGCGAGCTGTCAGCACTAGCACTGGCGTTTTATAGGTCTGACGAAGCGTCGTGAGAAACTCCGTCCCATCGCCGTCGGGCAAGCCTAAATCTAGCAGAATTACGTGCGGAGAATGCGCTTCGAAACACGCTTTGGCTTCTGCAATGGTACTCGCGCCAATGTAATCAAACCCTTCAGCAGACAGCGAAATTCGAATAAAGGTATGAATGCGAGGCTCATCGTCCACGACTAAAACTTTGTAACTCACGCCTGCTCTGCTCCTTGATTGAGTGGAAGTCGAATGCGGATCAGCGTCCCTTCTGATACTGGCATAGATTGAATCTCTCCTTGGTGCGCGGTGATGATGCCTTTGGCAACCGCGAGTCCCATTCCGGTGCCTGAATCGGCCGATTTGTTGTTCGCGCCGGAATAGAAAAGGTTGAATATTTTTTCCGCATCTTCAGCTTTGATGCCAATCCCCATGTCCCGAACATCAATCACGCACGACGAACCCTGCTTAGAAAGTGAAACCTCAACAGATTCATTCTCTGGTGAAAATCGCATGGCATTATCCAACACATTAAAAATCGCTTGTTCGATTAGCGAACGACTTACTGATAAATAACCAACGGAATCATCCATATTCATGGACACTTTCTCGGTGTAATTCGGCAAACGAGAAACCGCATCCCGCACAATATCTGCAATCAGCTCATCTTTTTTGGTAATTTTTAATGTGCCATGCTGGAGCTTAGTCGCCTGTAAAAGGTTCTCGATATATTGGTGCAAACGGTGGCTTTCTGAAGTCGCACTGTCGAGCAATTCTTTGCGCTCTAAGTCATTGAGCTTGGGCATGTACTCGTTGAGTGTGGTCAGTGTTCCAATAATGGTTGCTAGCGGCGTGCGTAGGTCATGGGACACCGATAGCAGGATGCTGTTTTGCAGCTTGGTTTGTTTTAACTCTCCCTGCTGGCGACGATAAAGATCCGCAAAGGTGCTGGTGATAAAAGCCACCACCATAAACACGACTAAATTAAAAATGTCTTCCGGACGAAACATCTGCAAAGAGTAACGAGGCGTCGTGAAAAAGAAGTTGAAGCTCAACGCTTCGATCACCGCCGCCGCATAAGCGAATCGCGAGTTGCATTGAAACGCCACTACCACGACCGCTAACTGTAAAATCAGCAGGACTGCGGCTGTAGAGCCAAACAGTTGGTCTAACAGCCATGAGACGACAACCGCACCAACAATCACGGTAGTAGAAAAGAGAAAGGTGTTATCTCGCCATTGAACAAACATAAAATACATCAACCAAAATTCGATGTAGAAAACTTTAGCAAAAGCCCATTCGGAGTTCGCGTAAAAAAAGCGTAAAAAATTCAATAACGACAGTGAGTTATAAACATAATCATCATTAAGTTAGCCTAACTCAATGAATAATCACAAGTTAACGTTGCCCATTAACGCCTACTTACTCGGTATAAACGACAGACACAAAAAAGAGGAGCATTTGCTCCTCTTTCGTGTAGCGTCATATTAGATGACTTGCAGTTGAGCATCACCTTGCTCAGACAAAAATCCGCCGGTTTGATGCTTCCACAACTGAGCGTAAACCCCACCCAATTGCAGCAGCTCGTAATGCGAGCCTTGCTCAATGATTTTGCCGTCATCCATCACAATCAAACGATCCATCGCGGCAATCGTTGATAAACGGTGAGCAATCGCAATCACTGTTTTTCCTTCCATTAGTACTTCAAGGTTTTCTTGAATTGCCGATTCTACTTCTGAATCAAGTGCAGACGTTGCTTCATCCATGATCAAAATTGGCGCGTTTTTCAGCAGCACGCGAGCAATCGCCACACGTTGACGCTGACCACCAGACAGCTTCACACCGCGTTCACCCACTTCAACGTCATAGCCAACGTTACCTTGCTCGTCTCGTAGAGATTGAATGAAATCATGGGCATGTGCTTTCTCAGCAGCTGCGATAACGGCATCCATTGAAGCATCTGGATCACCGTAAAGAATGTTCTCTTTAATTGAACGATGCAGCAAAGAGGTGTCTTGCGTGATCATACCGATGTGTTGGCGAAGCGACTCTTGTTCGACTTGAGAAATGTCCTGCCCATCAATACAAATCTTACCGCTATTTACGTCGTAAAAGCGCAGCAACAAGTTGACCAACGTGGACTTACCTGCCCCAGAGCGACCGACAATGCCGACTTTTTCGCCCGGTTTGATAGTCAGATTCAAGTTCTCAAATACCGCCTTCTCGTCACTGTAGTTAAAACCTACGTGATCAAAGCAGATCTCACCTTGGGAGATTTGCAAAGGCTTAGCATTTGGTACGTCTTTCACTTCAACATCGTTTGAAATCGTATTAATACCGTCTACTACTGTACCGATGTTTTCAAACAGTGCGCTAACTTCCCACATGATCCACTTCGACATACCTTGTACGCGCAATGCAATACTGATGGCAATCGCAATAGCACCAATTGTTACAGCGTGATCTAGCCATAGATAAACCGAAATGGCACTAATAGACATCAGCAGCAAATAGTTGATGGCATCCACACTAAACAGTAAACAAGTCACCATGCGCATTTGGCGGTAAACCGTCACCAAAAATTGCTTCATGCTGCTTTCTGCGTATTCCAACTCTCGTTGCGAGTGCGCGAATAGCTTTACGGTAGATATGTTGGTGTAAGAATCGACAATGCGCCCAGTCATTACAGAACGAGCATCCGCTTGCTCTGTCGCTACTTGTTTCATTTTAGGGATAAAGTAGAACTGGATAACCGCGTACATTCCTATCCAAATCACAATAGGTAACATTAGCAAACCATCGGCTTCGCCCATCATCCAGAGCATCGAAAGAAAATAAACGCTGATATAAACCAGTACATCCACCAGCTTCATGACCGTTTCTCGTACCGCTAACGCACTTTGCATCACTTTGGTCGCAACTCGGCCTGCAAAGTCACGCTGGAAAAATCCAACCGCTTGTTTTAGCAAGTAACGGTGAATCAACCAACGGATAGACATCGGGTAGTTACCCAATAACGTTTGGTGCATCACCATTGAGTGGACAAAACCGAGAGCTGGCATCACAACCGCCACTAAGAACAGCATCATTAGCATGCGATCACCCTGGTCTTGCCAGAATGTTGCGCGATCTTGATTAGAGAGAATATCGACGAGCTCGCCCATATAACGCAACAGCGTCACCTCAGTAATGGCAATAAGCGCACTGAACACAGCCATAACGAGTAAAGGGGCTTCAAAGCCACGAGTGTAAAAACGACAAAAGCCAAATAGCGTCTTCGGTGGCTTTTCGGTTTCCATCTGGGGAAAGGGTTGGGTCAGCTTTTCAAACCAATTGAACATAACAATGACTTTAGGTACCGCGAATGAATTTGCGAACGTTTTACTATCTTTTGATACAAAAGTCAGTAAAATACCGAAACAAAAGCTCAAATGATAATAATTACAATTAAGCTTAGCGTTAATCATAATTATCGGGAATAGATTTATGCAAAAGAATAACTCACTGACCATCGCTATCCGCAACGCGTTGGTTTGTGCTTTAGCACCTACAGCAGTGGTTGCATTCACAGCACAAGCTCAAGAAGACGTCGTACAAGATGACGTGATTGCCATGGAGACCATAACGGTCACCGCGCAAGCACTTAAAGTAGAAACCCCTGCAGCAGAAACGCCGCGCAGCGTATCTATCATTTCTGAAGATGAACTTCGTGTTCGTGCACCGAAAAAGCTAGATGAAGCATTACGCTACACGTCTGGTGTAACCGCTCAGCCTTATGGCGCAGACAACGACACTGATTGGTTCAAAGTTCGTGGATTTGATGCAGCGACTTACCTAAACGGCAACCGCCTATTCCGCGATGGTTACTACACATGGTTGGTCGAACCTTACGGCCTAGAAAGTGTAGAAGTCGTTAAAGGTCCATCGGCTATTCTGTTTGGTGAATCGGCACCAGGCGGTATCGTGAATGCTGTTCAGAAAAAACCAACGTTTACGCCTCAAGGCGAAGTAAAAGTCGAAGTTGGCAACAACCAACACCAATCCGTAGGTTTTGACATTGCTGACGAAGCAAACGACGCAGGCACTGTGCGCTATCGTTTGGTTGGCTTGATGACAAGCCAAGACGGTGAACTGGACAGCACAAATAACGAGCGTTTCTACCTAGCGCCAAGTGTCGAGTTCGACATTTCTGACCGTACAATGCTGACCGTTTTGGCAACTTACCTTCATGATGACGGTGTACCAACTAACCCATTCTTCCCGGCAGCAGGTACTCTGATTGGTTCTAACTTTGGCAAAATCGATCCTTCGACTAACCTTGGTCAACCAAACTACGATAAATACGAACGCACGCAGTTTTCTCTGGGTTACTTACTAGAGCACGACATCAATGACACGTGGTCACTCTCGCAAAACCTCAACTACGGTTCGAATGAGTTGTACTTGCGCAGCTCTTACGCGTTCTCAAACAACGATCCAGCGAAAGAAGAGTTAACGCAAGGCATCGTATTCCGTGACGGAAAAAACCAGAGCATCACGTTCGATAACAATGCTGTCGGCAACTGGATGACAGACAACGCAGAGCACACAGTGCTTATCGGTATGGATCTGCAATTCCACAAAACCGATGGCGACGAGCAAGACAACTATGCATTTGGCACTATCAACCCGTGGAACCCAGTTTACGGCAACTTCACCCCTCTTGATCCTGCCAACAACGTGAAACGTGAGATTGAGAAATCTCAAGCAAGTCTCTATTCACAATACCAATTGAAACTGCATGAACAGTGGATTGGTAACATCGGTGCTCGTTACGACTGGGTGAAAACAGAAAACTCTGGCAAAGGCGCTACCGTTGATCAAAGTGAATCTCGTGATGATGGTCAGCTCTCTCTAAGTGCGGGTGTGATGTACCTTGCAAACAATGGCCTGTCACCTTACGCAAACTACTCTCAGTCGTTTGAAGTGATCAGCACTATTGATGCGGCAACCAATGAACTTTACAAACCGCTGGAAGGCGAGCAAGTAGAAGTGGGTGTAAAGTATGAGCCAAGCTTTATGGATGGCTTTATCAACCTTGCATGGTTCGACATCACGCAAAAGAACGCGTTGGTCACTAACCCATCAACATGGATTGCGACACAAACAGGTGAAGTGACATCTCAAGGTGTTGAGCTAGAAAGCACGGCGCAGCTAACAGACGATCTAAAACTGATGGCAAGCTACACCTACACTAAAGCGAAAACAGATGAGAGCTTTGGCCAAGGTAAAAAACAAGCCGCACTTATTCCTGAGCACCAAGCTTCTGCATGGGTAGACTACAGCGCCTACAGCCTGATTCCAGGCCTCAATATCGGTACTGGTGTGCGCTACGTAGGTGAGTCAAAAGATAACCCTAAGAGCTCGAACCTAACGGTTCCTTCAGTCACTCTTTGGGATGCGTCAGTCACTTACGACATCACTTCACAGTGGCAAGCACAGCTAAACGTGAACAACATCCTAGATAAAGAGTTTGTTTCAGGTTGCGATTACTGGTGTTACTACGGCCAGTCTCGCTCTGTTATGCTAAACGCAAACTACCGCTGGTAATTGTACTTCTACTCCCCTCTATTGAGGGGAGTTTTCTCCTAAGAGCCATCCATGTTTCAACTGTCTAATATTGAGATCGTGCGAGGTGGACGTCAGATCCTCGGCATCGAACAACTTAACATCCCAACAAATGAGCTAACGGTCGTTTTAGGCCATAACGGTTCAGGTAAGTCGACACTGGTGAACCTGCTTTCTGGTCAAATGTCGCCAGATAAAGGTACGGTAACACTAAACGATACTTCCCTTTCATCACTTAAAACCAAAGAGTTGGCAAAACAGATCGCCTATTTGCCACAAAAGCTGCCCTCTTCAGCTGGTTTAACGGTCGAAGAGCTAGTGCGCTTAGGTCGCTTTCCGTGGCGTGGGGCACTTGGTCGTTGGAAAACCGAAGACAAACAGATCATCACGCAGGCTATGGAACGAACAGGGGTTACACCTTTTGCTCAAGCTTTGGCGGATGACTTATCGGGCGGTGAGCGCCAACGTGCTTGGGTGTCTATGCTACTGGCTCAACAATCGCCAATTTTAATTCTCGATGAGCCAACCTCGGCGCTCGATGTTCACCATCAGTTTCAACTAATGGCGCTGCTGGCAGAACTGAATCGAACCGAGAATGTAGGCATTATCGTGATCCTGCACGATCTGAACTTAGCACTGCGCTACGCCACCCACATTGTTGCGCTCAAAAAAGGTAAAATTGCCTTCGAAGGCAACGCCGACATGTTGTTAGACGAGGCACGCCTTTCTAAACTATATGAGTCACCAATTAAGCTGATTGAGCACCCAAGCCCGGCTAACACATTAGCGAGCCAAAAGGTGGCTGTTGTATGCGCATAATGGCTCGTTTACTTACCGTGGTTACACAATCTGCTTTTCTCCTCGCATTTTTTATGACCAATGCACATGCAGTCATCACCGTTACCGATGAATATGGTGAGCATAGTTTTGAGCACGCGCCACAACGCGTTGTTGCCTTAAACTGGGACATCTTAGAACAAGTTTTGGCGCTAAACGTAGAACCAATCGCAGCCCCAAATTTACCAGGCTACCGCCAATGGGTCGTCAATCCAACTGCACCAGAGTCAATTGAAGATATTGGAACCCGAGCAGAGCCCAACTTAGAAAAAATAGCCAGTTTGAAACCAGATGTCATCCTTGCTGCGTCTCCACAGCAAGACTTGATTCCGTTACTCAAACAAATTGCTCCGGTAATCTATTTACCTAATTTTTCTGAAAATGAGGCCGCAGCTGAAACGGCCATTCGTCACTTTCGTACGCTCAGCAAGCTATTCAATAAAGAGGCACTTGCTGAACAGAAACTGGCAGAATTAGATGCTTCATTTGCGCAGATGCGCCAGCGAATTCGCCACTATTACTCTGCTCCACTCAGCGTTCTTGTGATGCGATTTTCAACCCCGAATACTGTATTACTTGCAACCGAAAACTCCACCACTGACTACGTGGTTAGAAAACTGGGATTACAGGCTCCAATTAAAGAGGACCCACGTGCGTGGGGAGTAAAGCAAGATCGAATCAATCGGCTTCAGGGCCTCAAAAACAGCTACGTTCTCTACGTACAGCCTTTCCCAGAAGAACGAAAACTGAAAGAGTCGCCACTTTGGCAAGCGATGCCGTTTGTGAAAAAGCAGCGGGTAAATTCAGTCAGAGCAGTGTGGGCGTATGGCGGTGCCATGTCTTTGCAATACACCGCTGAAGCGATTACCGACAGTCTAATAGAGTTGGCACCAGAACAATGAGAACGAAACATTATATTGGTTATCTGGCGCTGATTACGTTACTTAGCGTCTTTAGCCTACAAATTGATACTAATTTATCACTTTTCGAACAATGGCAATTATTAACAAAACCAGAGGTAGCAACCGAGTTTCGTGATGTATTCTTTACGCAAGCGCAGCTTCCTAGGTTAAGTATGACCCTGCTTGTTGGTGCCATGCTTGGTCTCACCGGCAGCTTAATGCAGCAATTAACGCAGAATAACCTCACCTCGCCGTTGACTCTTGGCACCTCTTCTGGTGCTTGGCTTGCATTAGTCGTGGTAAATATTTGGTTCGTCGATTGGGTAGCCGATTACTCTGCATTAGCCGCAATGGTGGGGGCTTTAGTGGCGTTTGGCCTGATCGTATCAATTGCAGG
The DNA here is from genome assembly GCF_033339515.1 of Vibrio sp. 2130-1. Classification (NCBI taxonomy): domain Bacteria; kingdom Pseudomonadati; phylum Pseudomonadota; class Gammaproteobacteria; order Vibrionales; family Vibrionaceae; genus Vibrio; species Vibrio sp. 2130-1. The sequence continues at coordinate 253,690 of NZ_JAWOUT010000007.1, read as the reverse complement.
TGTGCGTAACATGACAGGTTTGCCGCTGGTCGTTTCGGGGATGGTGATCAATATCTTGCTCGGTTCTATCGCCACAGCCATTATTATTTTAAACGCCCAGTTCGCACAGAATATTTTTATGTGGGGAGCAGGAGACCTTTCTCAATACAGCTGGGATTGGTTTGAGTGGTTATTGCCTCGCTGCGCTATCGCAATCGTAATTTTGATCGTCGCACCACGTATTCTGACCTTAATGAAACTGGGACAAGAAGGCGCAGCAGCCCGAGGCTTAGCGGTATTACCCGCGTTTGGTGCATTAATGGTGATGGGTATTTGGCTGGTATCTGCCTCAATCACCGCAGTTGGTATTATCAGCTTCATCGGATTACTGACACCCAATATTGCCAGAGCGATGGGGGCAAGAACACCGCGCGACGAATTGATCAGCAGCATGCTTTTGGGCGCAATGCTACTAATCATCACAGACTCTGCCGCTATCTCGCTGAGCTTATGGTTAGAGGAAACCATTCCTAGCGGCGTAGCGGCTGCAGCTATTGGCGCTCCCGCTTTAATTTGGTTTACTCGTAAAAAGCTGACGGCAACCGATCAACTTAACCTTTCAATGAGCCAAGGAAAAACGGCGCTTTCTAAACGCGCGGTATGCAGCATTGCGCTATTCAGTCTGGTTGGGATTCTAGCTTACTCATTCGTTACCCATGGTATAAACGGAATTCAATGGTCTGTGCCAGGTGAGTTCCAATGGCAATTGCGTTGGCCGAGAATGTTAACCGCACTTTCTGTCGGTATTGCGCTATCCGTTGCCGGAATCATTTTGCAACGCATTGTTTATAACCCTCTGGCAAGTCCCGATATTCTCGGTGTGTCTTCCGGAGCCACGTTTGCCATTATTACGACAGGAGTCATCGCTGGGTCGCTTCTCTCCGCATTTAGCTGGGGTATCGCTTTTTTCGGAAGTATGTCCGTATTGATGTTATTGCTGATTATCGGTAAACGAAGCCATTTTAATCCATCTAACTTCGTGTTGTCCGGCATCGCACTAACGGCACTATTAGAAGCCCTCGTTCAATTTTCGCTAGCTCAAGGTTCTGGTGACAGTTACAAAATTTTATTGTGGCTAACTGGTTCTATTTATCGAGTCACAGCCGACACCGCACTGATGCTATGTTTGGCCATAATAGTTCTGGTTGCCGCTGTATTCTCGATTTCTCGTTGGCTAACACTAATTTCCATCGGGCGACAATTCTCAAATGCACGAGGGCTTAACCCTACCGTAGCCAATACTCTTATGCTCACCATCGTTGCTTTGTTATGCGCCTTTTCTACCGCTACAGTTGGTCCAATATCTTTTGTTGGCTTGGTCGCTCCCCATATGGCGATGATGTTAGGAGCAAGAAAAGTGAAAGAGCAACTGTGTGTCGGTGCCTTAATTGGCGCAACCCTAATGTTGTGGGCAGATTGGCTAGGACAAATCGCTATTTATCCAAGTCAGGTCGCAGCTGGCACGTTGGTCGCTATTATAGGCAGCACTTACTTCCTATTTTTAATGCTGAAGAGTAAATTCAGCTAAGTTGGGAATATTGTTACAGCCTAAAAATACGCTAAGAAAAACAAACCCCGCTATTTTGATAGCGGGGTTTGAAATTAAAGGCGAAGTACGATGCTCTATTCTTCTCGCACTACAGGAAAACGTTGCTCATAAAGTTCCATAAAGTCCTTACGAATTAAGTGCTCTAAGTGGTTCGCTTTATCGGTTGGGCAGAAAATCATCACGTGCAGAATTTGTTCACCATTAATGTTGCTAGAAATATGCATATGTGGCTCAGAACCAGGAAGGTCAACACCGGCATGTTTTTCAATCATCGCATTGTAACGATGTGCAACATCAGCAAAGTAACTGCAATGTTCTTCAATTTTATCAGTTAAAATCGGTAACAGTGGATACAAATTGACGAAGTCTTTCACCACTACAGAAAAGTTGTGGTAAACGTACCGCTTCATGAAGTTGAGGTTCTTTACTGGATAGGTAAAGAACATACTATTAGGCAATGTCGCTGTTTTGCCGGTGTAATGATATTGCCCATGATGCAGGTCGATCTCTTGAATCACCGTCGCCATCATATTGTGCTCAATCACTTCACCGCATAACTTCCCGACCTCAATCCAGTCCCCAACGCGAAAAGAACGTGAACTTGCTCTTTGAATCGAACCCGTAAAACACAAAATGATTTCTTTGGATGCCACTACAATGGCAACGGCAATCGCCGTTACACTCAGAGCAAACTCGTTAATTTCTGATTGCCATAAAATAAATAAAATCAGTAATGTAACAGCAAAGGTGCCATTTTTAGTTCTGGACATCCAACTACGCTGATCTTCTGAGAGAAAAGCGTGATCACCACGAATCATCGATAAAATTGCACGACGAATTAACCACATAATCGCAAAGATCAGTGCGGTAAAAATCAATTTATGAGTGAGAAGAAAATCGACAACTAACTGCACTTTCTCCATTCCACGGCTCCCTCGAATAAAAATACGGCCCAGTAACAGCTAACGATAACAAATTATTTTGTCTGTTGTCCGTGCTCACTCAAGTCTTTTTGAAATTACTCCTCTCTGAAGGCGCGATTCATGCTTTCTGTAATTGGCTTTATTAGGTAGCTCAATGGCGTTCGTGGCTCAGATAAAATAAGCACTTCGGCATTCATGCCTGAGGTTAAACGATGTTTTGTCACATCTTCCGGTGAAATTGCAATTCTAGCGAGATAAAAATCTTCTTGGTTTTCTTGCGAGAGCTTATCGGCAGAAATCGTCAGCACTGTACCGTCTAAAGGTGCCAACGTCCGTGCATTCAGAGCGGTCAGACGAACATGCGCTTGCTGGCCTGGATTCACTAAATCAATATCCTGAGGATTAACACGAGCCTCGACTAACAACTTATCGTCTTGCGGGACCAGTTCTAGTAACGTTTCACCCGACCCAATCACACCTTTTTCGGTAAACACTTGCATGTTGACTACGCGACCAGAAATAGGTGCGTTGATCGTTGTTCTTGCGACAATATCTTGAGCGGAGCGATATTCTTCCCGAATTGCGACAATTTCCGTTTTGGTATTTCGTAGTTCCTCGACAATCTCATTCAGCCTTTCAAGCTTCAACTCTTCAATTTGCGCTAGGTTCTCATCTAACCTTTTTCTAACGGTGAGCGATTGCCTGTCTAACTGGCTTAAGGTACTTCTCACCTCCGCTGCTAAGCGCTTGAGTTGAAGTAAAGTAGATTTTCCCGAGAAACCTTTTTGCACCAAGGCTTGGTTGCTGTCTATTTCTTCAGCAATAAAGTTGAGTCGTTCCGTCTCAATCACTTTGGTTTGCTGAAGGTTTTCAAGCTCTAAATTTGCTCCAGAAATACTCTGCTCAATGATACTCAGTTTACTATCAAAGAATCGCTTTCTCGCTTCAAAGATCTTGTTTTGAACCAGTTGTGCTTCTTGGACGATATCGACACGGGGAATGCTTTCAAGATCATCAGACCATACAATCGTTGGAAGCTCGTCAAGCTCCGCACTTAAACGGTTTTCCTTTGCTAGAGTATGGATAAAACGACCACTTAACGAGTCCAACTTAGCCATAGCTTGACGCTTAGAAAGTTGAATTAATAACTGACCTTTTTCGACTAAATCCCCCTCCTGTACATATAGCTTTTCAATAATACCGCCTTCTAAATGCTGAATTTCTTGTCGCTTAGTGAGAACTGACAAATCACCATAAGCAATCGCTGCACTTTCTAATTTGGCTGTTGCAGCCCAGTAGCCAAGACCTCCAAGAAAAACACTTAAGGTCACCACACCAAGTAAAATTGGTTTTCGAAAGCTTAGTCTCGCTTTGGGGCTAAAACGATATACGATCTCGGTAGAACTCTGATTAACGGTTGGCAGTTGATTGCTCATTTCTTACCCTTGGGATATCTGTTCTTTCTTCGCCCATCAAACGTTTTAATACTTCATCTTTAGCGCCGTATAACTTGACTCGGCCGTCAGCCAAATACAACAGCCTATCCATTTGTCGTAACGTACTCGGATTGTGGGCAATGACGATAATCGTTGTACTCTGTGCTTTTAAATGGGCAATCAAACGTTGATACGCAGCCTCTCCCTCACCATCGAGGTTGGCATTCGCTTCATCGAAAATCACAATAGATGGGTCGCCATAAACGGCTCTTGCAAGAGCGATTCTCTGCCTTTCCCCCCCAGATAAACCGCGGCCATTTTCACCAATAATGCAATCATAGCCTTTGTTTTTCTTGAGTATTAATTCATGACATCCTGCTAGTTGCGCCGCCTTGATAACTTTAACCGGGTCTTCTTCTTTAAAGCGCGCGATGTTCTCTCGAATTGTGCCAGGAAATAACTCCACCTCTTGAGCGAGATACCCAAAATGCACGCCGCGATCTTCAGATGCCCATACGGAGACTTCCATTCCATCAAGAGTCACTTTACCCGCTAATGGCTTAACCGTACCTAATAACAGCCGAGCAAACGTCGATTTACCCGTACCAGAAGGGCCAATCACCCCAACAGCAACACCCGGAGGAATCGATAAGCTGATCGATGAGAGCACTGGTTCGGTTGCTCCAGGATGGCGATAGGCTAGTCCGGTAAGCTCATAGTGTCCTTTTGGTTTAGGCAGTGGCATATCTGATTCATCTTGGCGCACGATCGCATCGATTTCTTTCAACCTTTTATAGGCGCCTTTAGCAGACATCGCACTTCGCCACGTGCCTATCGCCTGCTCCATCGGCGATAATGCCCGACTCATTAATATGGAGCTCGCGATCATCGCCCCTGCCGTTATCTCATGTTGGATTACTAACCATGCACCACCTCCCAGTAAAAATATCTGTAGTGATCCACGCACAAACTTAGAAAAGTTAGCCATGTAGATAGACTTACCTGCAACTCGCTCTTCAAGCACATTCACTTCACTCACGCGCGACTGCCACTTCTCTAAAAATGCATTCATCATCCCCATTGCGAGAATTGAATTGGAGTTTTGCGTGGCTAATTCAGCGTTGTTGATATGAGAAATCGCTCTGACTTCGCTCTCTTGCATTGTTTTACGCGTCATCAGCTCATTAAGTAGACCTAGGCTAAACAATACGATAGATCCAAGTAACGCGATGTGACCTAGTATCGGGTGCAATAAATACACAAATAAAATAAACAGCGGTGTCCAGGGCGCATCCAACAGTGGATAAGGTGCTTGACTGCTCAAAAAGCTTTTGATGTTCTGAATGTCTCTCAGAGTTTGCGAGGTATAACTCTTCCCGGTATGTGATTGATATTGAATCGTGCGCTTGAGCATGAAAGCGGAGAGTTTTGTGTCCATCCAATAACCAAAAGATTTACTCATTTGTGCTCGTGCAATGTCGATGATGGACATGGTTAACAGCGCGACAATTACGATGACAGTGAGCAAGAATAAAGTATCGGTTGAGTAGGAGGATATCACCCGGTTGTACACTTGAAGCATGTACAGCGGAATCGAGAGAACCAATAAGTTGATAAAAAGGCTAAAAACGATCAGCAAGCCCGCAAGCGTGCATAGTTTTTGTTTCACTTCTTTGAAAACCGTTTTTTGCACGACTACTTCCGTTTAACGTGAAAATTGTAGGCGCCAGAAATACTAGCGCCTAGCTTAAGGTAACCTCAAATCGCTCTAGAGTGTCCGATTAGTTCACCTCTGCATGGCAGAGCCACGCAAACTAATTCCCATCCAGAGTTATTTTCAGTCGTTTAGATTACGAACAGATCAGCACCATAGGTGTTGATGTCAGTTTCAGTCACGCCAATAAGTTTCACTGTTAGATCAGCCCCATCGGTAAACACTGCATTCCCAACCGCATCGTAGCTAAAGCTTAAATCACCAAAATCAGTGACAGAGTCGCTAATGATGTGCAAAGAGTCTTCACCAATGGTGAAGTCAACAACTTTGGCTTCGCCATGGCCACCAAACTTATCCGTGAACACAAACTTATCGCCATTGCTGCCGCCAACTAAAACGTTGTCACCAGAACCAGCAACAAGAATATCTTCACCGACACCACCATTTAATTTATTGTCGCCCAGCAAACCCAACAGCAAGTCATTACCGGTACCACCGCCGAGGTAGTCGTTTCCTGTACCAGCCCTAAGGATATCATCTCCAGCACCACCAGTTAGGCGATCATCGCCGTCGCCGCCGATCACATAATCATTACCGCCACCGCCAACAAACGAGTCATTACCACCAAAACCGATAAACAAATCATCGCCGCCATCGAAATCAGCAAATTGGTTATTTACACCTGCATCGCCTAAATACGTGTCATTGTCACTTGCGCTCATTTTTATTCCCTCTTAGCTTATTAATTGAATAGACCTTCTGTTCCACGTCTGACTAGATTCGTCACGACATGAGAAGTCTAATAGTCAACTGAATAGGAATAAGTTTGAATATGGGATGATATTTCAGACTGACATTTTAATAATAAATATAAAATTTAGTACTTTATAGAGTATTTTCTTTTTATTACAGCAAGTTAATACTAGTACTACAGGTTTCTCTTAGCCCAACTTGTAGCTTGCGTACGGTTCTTTACTTCTAACTTTCTAAAAATATTGTATAGATGTGATTTAATAGTATGCTCGCTGATAAATAAAGAATCAGCGATTTCCATATTTGAACCACCTTCTTTCAACATTTTTAAAACCTGAACTTCACGCCGAGTAAGCTCAACCTCAATAGCAGGTTCGATAATGCTATTTACTTCTCTGCCTCGATAATAATTTACTAGCTGATCAAGTAATCTTCGAGACAGCCAATTATCCCCTTTTATTATTGCTTTTAATCCCTGACAAACCTTGTCCATTGAATCTCCTGGACCAAATATACCTTTTACATGAGGCCAAGAAGCGAGTTCTTCTGTGTCTAAGTCATAACCTAGATTAAGCATTATAGTTCCTAGCACTTTATTACTATCTTTTAAATAAACTAAAGTTTCGGAAGGAATCTCAACTGAAAAATCAACAAGCAAAAAGTAGCGTTCCGGAATGAGTTCATGATAACTAGGGTTTTTAGTATCAATGATCGTTATTTTAGTTTCTGTATTTTTAGAAAGCATTTCCTTAAAGTTTTCACTCTGTAAACTTTGTTGAGTGAGCATTAGGATTTCAGGCTTTTCCATATACTGTTCCATAATGTTTCTCATACTTTCAGTGACTTAACATTCTTAAATTAGTAGTTAATCGTCAGCACTTAGTTTGATATGTAAGTGCTAGTTCACAGAGTAAAGTTATTTGCTACTTTTTTAAATTCTAAAGTTATTAAAAAGAGAACCAAAAAAAGTGTTTCTCATAAAAGAAACACTTTTAACACATTCAGGTCACAGAAATTATTAAGAGTTTACTAAATTAGGCAACCTAATATTGCAATAGCATTACACCGTTAACGAGTTGTCTGAAATATTTTCCTTTGCCCAAATAAGTGCTTGAACTCTATTTTTCACATCAATCTTCTTGAAAATATTATGTAAATGCGTTTTTACCGTATTCTCGCTGACAAATAATTGTTCGGCGATTTGTTGATTGGACGCCCCCATGGAAAGAAAGGTAATTATTTGTTGCTCTCGTTTGGTCAGAATAGCGGAAACATTCTTATTTATAGGTTTGCAATGTCGACGAAGGTAAGTAATGTACTGCTGAGAAAACTTACGGCTGAACCACATATCTCCTTGAAGCACCTTACCAATACCAACTTGCAACGTTTTTATATCATCAGAGGTATAGAAAATACCGGCCAAAGTACGCCAAGCAAAGAGGTCTTCTGTCGATATGGATTGCTCACAATTAATTAAGATTTCAAGCGTGTCTTTCTGCTTGGCCGCTTTAAACTCCGCATAACGGCGAAAAATTTCATCCGTGATCACGCTGCAATCAACAATAATGGCTGATGCAAGAGATTCATGTAACACTCCGTGAATCAGATTATCTGGCGTGATTAGAGCAACACTAATACCGAGTTTGGTCTCCAATACATCTTTCAACAGAGATGACTGTAGACTTCCCTCCGTGATTAAAATAACGTTTCTTTTTTTTTGCTGCTCCATCCTGATCGCATTCCCTTGGTCGTTTTTATTGAAATACGCAATAGATTTAGATAGAGCTGTAGTATTGTCAAGTATGAAAATCACTAGTACTAATTAATAACTCATTGAAGTGTCAATAATTTTTAAGTGGCAAGTATGTGAGAGGTATTAGCATTTTTCAGACATTAAAAAAGGGAGTATAAACTCCCTTTTTGTGTTTGAGCAGGTGATTTAATCACGCACGTTAGAGGCAAAACACCACCTAACTTAGTGAATTGGAACTGCGTTTTTTTGGTTAAACTTACCAAAGTGTTGTTCTAACACTTCTGGCGTCAGCTTACCTTCCGCTTCCAGCTTTTTCAGCTCAGCGACGATCGCTTTTTGCTCTTCTAGCGACGGCAGTTTTACTTCTGGCTCCTGAGCGGTTTCTTGAGAAATTTGCTCTAGTTCTTTTTCGAAGTCATTCATAGTACTTACCTAAAATTAATGATTGAACTTTTAAACTTCGCCTATTCTATCCAACTCTATAACTTGAAGCTACCAACCATCTTGTCCAAACGAGAAGAGAGCGCTTGAAGATCGCGACTTGCATCCGCCAACTCTTCTGCTGTCGCGGTTGTCATTTCATTTATCGCGTTGATTTCTTCGATATTTTGATTAATGGTATGCACCACCGTGGATTGCTCTTCCGTCGCCGTTGCAACCTGTGTATTACGATCAGAGATGTCGGTGATTCGTTCAGAAATACTGATTAATACCTCGACTGCTTCATCGGTAGAAGTAACCCCTTCTATGGTGACCGCTTTGCCCGCTTCCATAGCACTTACCGCGTCTTGTGCGTCACTTTGAAGCTGATTGATCATGCGCTGAATCTCTTCTGTAGAATCAGCCGTGCGTGAAGCTAGGTTTCTTACCTCATCAGCAACAACCGCAAAACCACGTCCCTGCTCACCAGCACGAGCAGCCTCAATTGCAGCGTTTAGCGCAAGTAAATTCGTTTGCTCAGAGATGTCACGAATTACACCCAGAATCGAGCCAATATCTTTGGTTGTCGATGCCAACTGCGTAACAACAATATTGGTTGTTTCAACATCATCGGCTAGGCGGCTGATCACCTCTTTTGCTTTCATCACAACTTCTCGACCAGTTTGAGTGTTATCTGAAGCCTGATTTGCCGTATCAGCAGCGGTAGCAGCGTTCGATGCAATTTCACTGATGGTCGCACCCATTTGGTTGATAGCTGCAACTACTTGAATGGTTTGATCACGCTGCTCTTGGCTGTTGTCGTGTGTGGATGTTGCTTTCGTTGACACACTTTCTGCCGCTTGACTTAATGAGCCACTGGTTAAAGCAACTTCTTTCATCGTGGCATGAATCTTCTCAATAAATCCATTAAAGCCTTTTGAAAGCTGAGCAATTTCATCATTACCCTTAATTTCAATACGCTGCGCCAAATCGCCTTCACCTTGCCCAAGGTCGGTAAAACGATCGGCAATCAGTCGGATTGGTTTCGTAATGCTGTTTGCCAACCATACGCCCATGAGGATGAATACAACGGCAACAATGATGGTCGTAAACAGCATTTTTTTAGCTGTCGCATTCAGGTCTGCGAATACTTCATCAACGGGAACCACGCCAATAACAAACCAGTTCATTGAAGGAACATACAAACTAGAAACAAAAGTATCCTGCCCTTCAAACTCCACATTAATTAGGTTGAAGCTATTTTTGTTCAACAGCGCACTTGCGTCACTACCAAATAGTTTAGTGATAGAAGTTTGGTTCTTACCTTGTTGGCGGTGTATTTGAATCTGGCCTTGTTCATTAGTGAGGAACACGTAACCCGTATCTTCAATTTTAAACCCATTGAGCAAAGCAACCATGTCTCCCATAGATTTAGAGAGACCTGACATTGATGTACCATTAAGATCTTGGAAATTGGCAAACATTTTCACTTCGCCATTTGCCTCTTGGAACACACTCACGGACGTTTCTTGACCAGACGACGTAAATCCAAAGAACCAAGCATCTTGCGTTCGGTTAAGTTGACGTAAGAATCCGTTTTGATTCCAGTAATATGCCGTTTGACGATTCGCTACCGACGCATCATTAAGACCATACTGTGATTTAACGTTATTGAGCTGCTGAACCAACTGAACTTCTACTGACGGATCACGGTCTGTATTAGATAGGGCTTCAACAATAAATTCGTTTGTAGCCAGCTGTTTTGCCGCTTGTTGCATTTCGACAACTTCGCGGTCAATTTCGGTATTGATTTGCTGCAACATCGCAGGTAGCTCGATGTCAATAAGACGATGGCTCAATACATCTCTCGCATGACGCTGAGCCATAACACCAACAATGATTGTTGATGCTAGAACAGCAAACGTAATGCCAAGTACAACCTTCTGTTTGATGCTCAAGGAATGAAGTTTCAACATATTCGGACCTTTTAAAAGAATCACTTGTTATTGGCCCCACAAGGGGAATCAGGTGCATATCTCATGACACGCACACCACGGAATCTTTATCGGCTCATATGTACAAAACTAGAGGCATTTCTCATTATATTATGAAAAATAAATGTAACACACTGTCAAATAAGCACTTTCAGAGATAGCACGTACTTGCAATTCTCTGTAGCGTCCCAATATTGAAAAGATAAATTGCAATAGAGCATTGGAACTTTTTTCACATGGAAAATGACCAATACTCAACACGAAAATCACATGGATACCGAGAGTCCAAAGCATGCATAAATCTAACTTCGAAACTCTTCAGCAATACTTAGAGTCGCAGATCATCGGACAGCAAGATCTGGTAAAGCAACTGCTTGTTGCGCTTCTTGCGGATGGGCATATTTTAGTTGAAGGCCCTCCTGGGTTAGCAAAAACCCGTGCAGTAAAATCACTCTCAGACTGTGTTGAAGGTGACTTCCACCGCATTCAGTTCACCCCTGACTTGCTGCCAGCCGATTTAACCGGCACCGATATCTTCCGTCCAGAAACCGGAGAATTCACTTTCCAGTCAGGTCCTATCTTCAACTCGCTTATTCTTGCGGATGAGATAAACCGTGCACCGGCCAAAGTACAAGCGGCAATGCTTGAAGCAATGGCAGAGAAACAAGTCACAGCAGGTCGTCATACCTACCCGCTGCCAGAGTTGTTTTTGGTTATGGCAACTCAAAACCCGATAGAGCAAGAAGGGACCTACCCCCTTCCTGAAGCGCAGCTAGACCGCTTTTTATTGCATTTAGAAGTGGAATACCCAGATGCAGAGCATGAGCTATCTATCTTGCGTATTAACCGCGGAGAAGCAAAGGGCGAAGTAAAGGTTGAACGCCCAATGTTAAGCCAACAAGATATATTCACTGCACGTAAAGAAGTGTTGGATATTCATATGGCGGAAACGATAGAGCAGTACATCGTCCGTTTAGTTATGGCGACACGTCAAGCCAACGAATATGACACTGAGTTGGACAAGTGGTTGTCAATGGGTGTGAGTCCGCGTGCCACCATCGCTCTTGATCGCTGTGCACGTGCGCACGCTTGGCTTGCTGGTCGTGATTTTGTCTCTCCGGAAGATGTTCAAACCATGGCTTATCCGGTACTGCGCCACCGTTTATTATTGAGTTACCACGCTCAAGCGGAAGGCATTACGGCAAACCAGGTCATCGATAAACTGCTAAACCTTGTTGGCAGTGCATAAACAGGTGAGTGATATGTCCGCTACACATTCATTACCACCTCATGCGAATGGGGTGACATTAACCCTTGAAGAGCTGCTCCAATATCGCACTCAATCTGTACGTTGGTTACCACCAGCACAGAGTCTCTGGTCGCAGATGAGTGGTAACCATACCAGTCGCCAAAAAGGGCGAGGTATGGATTTTATGGAGGTGCGCCAATATCAACCTGGCGACGATATTCGCAGCATTGATTGGCGAGTCACCGCTAGGACCGGTAAAGCACATACGAAGTTGTTTGCAGAAGATAAAGAGCAAGCGGTCATTCTTTATCTTGATCTAAGTTCTAGTCTACATTTTGGATCTAAGTATGTACTCAAATCCGTTCAATTGGCCCACTTTGCCAGTGTTCTAATTTGGCTAACTCTAGCTAAAAAAGATCGCATCGGCGCAGTGATTGATGACGGACATCAATGTCTTGAATTTCGCCCCTCTTCTTTACAAAGACAAGGGCTGCGGATTCTTAACGCCATAGTCGACATACATAATGCGCAAGTAACTCGTACTGCAAGCAACGACACTCGTACACTGCCGTATACACAAGTATTGGAGACACTTCATACGCTCACCCCAAAAGGCAGCGAATTGATTATGCTCAGTGACTTTGCCCACGTAACACCAACGGAACTGGCACAACTACGTCGACTCAAACAACACAATAGCGTAAGGGCCGTTCAGTTTTATGATCCGTTAGAAAGAGGCGAAACAGACTTTAGAGGTCAAGTGAAAGCTTCGGATGGGCAGCATAGTCAATGGTTTAACTTTGGCTCTAAAGGACAACGAAGAGAACTCGAAAGCCACTTTACCCAACATCAAGAAACCATTAAGCAGCAATGCCATTCAATAGCAATTCCATTTAACACGCTATCAAGTGGCTGGCCCTTAATTTCACAATTAAGCTAACAAACTGACAAGCAGTATTTATTAAGCAGTAATAATAATGACAACAAACAACCAAAGCCTAAACCTTGAACCTTTGATTTTGCCAAACGCACCGGATTGGTTTCCGCTCGCTTGGGGATGGTGGGTGGTGCTTGCAGCCACCTTGCTCTTCGTTTTCGGCATTTGTCTTTATGTGAGATGGCGTAAAAAACACTTACGCGCAAAAAAGACAGCATTAACACTTTTAACTCAACCTACCGCGCCTCATACCCCCTCTTCTGCTCTGGAAATATTGCGCCAGGCAGCATTGAGTTACTTTCCGCGTGAAGAGATCGCACCATTAACCGGAATCGCTTGGTATGAATTTCTCGATAGCCATACCAAAGAAAGTCGATTCGTAGACAAACAACATCAGTGGCAAGAAGCGTTGTATCAGAATTCTTCCCAAGGGCAGCATCAAAGCTTGGTAGACGATTGTGTCTTTTGGATAACCTACGCTTTGCCACCAAAGAAAAAGGCAAATAACCGTGACTGAGCAAACACTCATAACCGATCTTGCCCAATGGCTAAACATTGAATTTGTCTGGTGGTGGGCACTGTTTTTTTTGCCCATCCCATGGCTGGTATACAAGTTCCTGCCACAAGAATCTCAACAAGCCGAGATCAAATTGGCGTACTTACCAACCAATGAGAATCGCAGCAAGCCTAAGCAAGCGCTGCAAAAAGCACTTTCAATCGCGATCTGGGGCCTTCTTGTCGTCGCTTGTGCGCGTCCAGTTTGGTTTGGCGATCCCGTTGAATTCCAACCCAAGTATCGGGACTTGATGTTAGTCGTCGATCTGTCCGGTTCGATGCAGCAGGAAGACATGGAACTCAACGGCGAATATATCGATCGCCTCACAGCAGTCAAAAAAGTTCTGTCTGATTTCGTAGCAAAGAGAAAAGGTGACCGTCTCGGAGTTGTTTTGTTTGGCGACCATGCTTATTTGCAAACACCACTCACTGCAGACCGCAAAACCGTCATGCAGCAGATTAATCAAACCGTCATCGGCTTGGTTGGTCAACGAACCGCCATTGGTGATGGTATTGGTTTAGGCACAAAAACCTTTGTAGACAGTGATGCTCCGCAACGAGTCTTGATTTTGCTCAGTGACGGCAGCAATACTGCAGGGGTGCTCGAGCCGCTAGAAGCAGCGGAAATTGCGAAAAAACACAACGCCACTATTTACACCGTGGGCGTGGGCGCTGGTGAAATGATGGTAAAAGAGTTTTTCATGACTCGCAAAGTCAACACCGCAGCCGACTTAGATGAACAAACACTGACTAAAGTGGCAGAGGTGACAGGTGGACAATATTTTCGAGCGCGAGATACAGAAGAGCTCGAAAAGATTTATGACACCATCAACCAGCTAGAACCCGTATCTAGCGACACACAAACTTGGCGCCCTCAGTCTGAATGGTTTCCATATCCATTAAGCGCTGCATTTGTATTGTCGGTATTGTTATTCCTATTAAGGAGAAAACATGGCTGAGTTTATTTTCCTCAATCCTTATTGGCTTTTGGGGCTCATCGTGATCCCTATTGCACTCTTGCTTAATCACAAATTTAGAGCCCAAAAGTCCACACTGATTGCCCCTCACCTATCGCGGATGCTCGGACAAAACACGCAGTCTAAGCATTACTTCACTCTATGGGGTTTAGCTTGGGCAATAACTTGCATTTCATTAGCGGGGCCAAGCTGGCAGTCCAATGCTCGACCAAGCTTTGAATTAAACCAAAACCGTATCTTGGTGCTTGATATGTCTCGCTCTATGTTTGCTACAGACATCAAACCCAATCGGCTAGCACAAACACGTTATAAGGCGCTCGATTTGCTGCCTAAATGGAAAGAGGGAGCCACTGGACTTATTGCTTACGCTGGCGATGCCTATAACTTAAGTCCACTGACAACTGATTCCAGCACGCTTGCGGGCATTATCGAAAATTTGTCACCAGAGCTGATGCCTTTTCAAGGAGCAAACCTGCCTGCCGCGATTGAACTTGCGATCAACCAGTTTTCTCAAGCCGGCACGCAACAAGGCGATATCATCGTGTTAGCAGATGATCTTGATACGTCAGAGCTGTCTCGCGCGTTAGATTTAGTCCAAGGTACAAAGTTTCGCATTTCTGTTCTTGCCGTCGGGACTCCTAACGGTGCGCCTATCGCGCTGCCCGATGGCTCTCTGCTAAAAACGGCACAAAGCACAACCGTCGTAGCGAAAACAAACCTGAAAAACCTACAGACGCTAGCGAATAAAACTGGCGGTCTATTTGTTCCTATTCAGCACACCAACCGTGATGTTGAAAATATCGCGGCCTTTACTAATAACATTGGTAGCCAGCTTTCTGCGACCCAAAGCGAAGAAGTTAAAACTGATTCTCGTCTCAACAGTGGCTTTTGGTTACTGCCGTTGTTACTTCTTCCTGCGGCTTTACTGTTTCGACGCGGCCTGATTTGGATGGTAGTTGCGACTGTAGTCCCAGTAACGTGGACACCGCATGCAGAAGCTAATCCGTTCTTAAATGCCGACCAACAAGGAGCGGAACTCTACAAGCAAGGTGAGTATGAACAGGCGCAAAACCTATTTACAAACCCAAGCTGGAAAGGAGCCGCCAGTTATCAAAAAGGTGACTACGAAGCCGCTATCGAAGCATTTTCTCATGATGCCTCCCTTAACGGCCGCTATAACCTCGCCAACTCGCTCGCTCAAAATGGTCAATTAGAAGATGCGGCTGATTTGTATAAAAAGCTGCTAGAGGAAAAGCCTAACTTTGAAGCCGCGAAGAAAAACCTATCGGTTGTAGAAGAAAAGCTAAAACAG
>NZ_JAWOUT010000007.1:0-237979 GCF_033339515.1 Vibrio sp. 2130-1 | reverse complement strand
CAACAGCAACAGCAACAGCAACAGCAACAGCAACAGCAACAGCAACAGCAACAGCAACAGCAACAGCAACAGCAACAGCAACAAAAGTCTCAAAACGAAGGGAAAGAAGCGCAAGGACAACAGTCACAAAATCAGCAAAATTCTGAAAATAAAAAAGAAAAACAAAAAACGGAACAACATCAACCGCAACGAGATGACAAGCAAGTGAAGGATCAAGGTGAACCAATACAGGCTAAAGCGCATCCCGAAAAAATGCATCAGGATGATCCTGAGTTCCGTCGACTAGAAGCAGTAGAAAGTGCTCGCGACCCAAGCTTTTTGATCCGTGCGCAAATGCAACTTCAAGCGCAACAAAAACAACCTCCACAACAATCTCAAAAGGAGTGGTAAGCCTGTGATGAACAAAGGCGTAAAACTGGTCTTTATTTTTGTGGCCAGCCTAATATCCAGTTTCTCGGTGATGGCACAGACACTTCAAGCTAGTGTGAATAAAACACAAGTAGCCAAGAATGAAGTGATTAACCTCAGAATCATTTCAGATACTGAGCTCAGCTCAGACGCAATCGACTTCAATGTTCTAGAGAAAGACTTCTTCTTGGGTCAACCTCGTTATGGCCGCTCTAGCAATAACATTAACGGAAGAAAATCAGTGCGTACCGAGTGGAGTATCTCAATTGCACCAATGAAAGAAGGTGTTCTGACTATTCCAAGTTTTTCCGCTGATGGCATGAAAACGGAGCCGATCAAACTACGTGTCAACGCGAGCCAAACAGACCCCAATCTTGATGATCTATTTAGCTTCAATATTACGGTCGACAACAGTACGCTCTACCCTCAGCAATCTGCAACATTACGTATACAACTTCTAATTAAAGCGGACACTCGACGCCTAGATAACCCGCAAATAGTACCTCCGCAGATTGAAGGCATGAAGCTTGAGGCACTGGGTGGCTTACAACAAAGACAGAAGATCTTAAATGGGTTAGAAGTAGCGGTCATAGAGCAGTCGTTTCGCTTAACGGCAAATCAACCAGGCACTTATACCTTGATAGGTCCTAAACTGACCGGTTCTTATATTTATGGCGACAGCTTGACGGGCTCAACCAAAATAATGCCTATCAACACCAAAGCGGAACGCATGCCAATCACGGTCAAACCGATTCCGAGCGAATTTAAAGGTGAATGGCTTCCTGCTTCAGCGTTAGAAATGACACAGAGCTGGCAAGACGATCAAGGTAATCTATTGTCGACTAACGCAATCAACACAGTAAAACAAGGCTCTTCACTCACTCGAACCATTCAAGTTAAGGCTCGCGGTACACAAGCCGAATATCTGCCACGAGTCAATATTAGTTACCCGAGTTCACTGCGCGTGTATCCCGAACAACCTAAGTTCGATAGCGCGAGAGATGGCACCGTTACCATGACGGTGAAGCAAGTCATTATTCCTACAGAGGCCGGGAAATATACCTTACCAGGATACGACTTGAACTGGTGGGACAGTCAAAATGATGAAGCGAAGAAAACAACGTTACCAGAGCTAACATTAGACGTAGAGAAAAATGACACTGGGCTAATCACGTTGCCGGAATCGCCTCTTTCAGCGCCTTTAGTGTCAGCCCCTAGTCCTGAATCAAGCGGCGATGTAAACAGTCTCTGGCGAACATTAACCTTTGTTTTCTTAGGGCTTTGGATAATGACATTGGGAATCGCTATTTGGGCATGGAAAAAGCGGTCAATAACAGCGAGTGGAACGGTTTCAAATACTGAACAACCACTTTGCATCGACGCGCTAAAAAAAGTCATCGAAGAGGGCGATGCTGCGAAAATTGAACGCTCTGTAAATGAGTATTTAACCACTCATCAAGACAGGTTAAACCCTGGTGACGTACAAGCAATTAAGCAAGAGCTTAATGCCATGAATCAAGCGTATTTTAGTGCTAACCAACAACCTTGGAGACCTGATTCGCTGCTAGCCAAAATTCAAAACCTTGGCAAAGCAAACGTAACGAAAACCGACCACCAACTCGAAAAGCTATAAATAACTAGATAACAATGGCAGCTCTCATGAGCTGCCCATTCTCTTATCCGGCCAAATTTGCTTTAGCGGTTTTATCTAGAGCACCAACCGCCGCCCCTTCCCTATCAAGTTGCTCTTATGAACATAACTCACTCAACAAACACTTGGGGCTCGTATTCGTATCGCCTTACACAATTTCGCCCATGATTCTTCGCTTGATAGAGTGCCTTATCCGACAACTGATATAAATGGTCGAAATTAAAGTCTTTGCCTTTCGCTTTATAACAGGAGTAACCGACTGAAACGGTAAGTAACTCCCCTTATGGGTTATGTCGATGCTTTATCCCCTCGCCCTCGATACATTGACGAATGCACTCTGCTCTCAGTCGAACCTCCTCTTGCTCAGAACCAATCATGAGCAACGCAAACTCCTCACCTCCGATACGGCAAAAAACTTCATCTTCACCTTTGGTATGATGATCCAAGATATAGCCAATTCGCATCAATGCGATATCGCCTTCGAGATGACCATAGTGATTATTGAATAAGCCAAAATGGTCAATATCAATCAGGATCAGGCCAAACGACATGTCGTCTTCACACTCTAGGGCGCAATATTTTTGCATCACATGTTCTAACATGCGGCGATTACCAAGACGCGTCAAAGGATCGAGCTTAGAAAGTACCTCAAGCTGTCGATTGGCTTCCTCCAACTCTTTTGTTCGGTTCTGAACCTCCAGCTCTAAGTTTTCGTTTAGTTCGCGAATCGCCTCTTGAGCTTGAGTACGTTGCAATACTTCAGCTAAGCTGGACGCGAACATACGAATCACTTCACGTAACTGAGAAGTTAAGGGCGCACGTGTCAGCAAATTATCAACAGCGATAAAGGCGATAGGACCACTGCTATTTGAAGTCAATACCGTCATCGCAGCCCAACCAAAGCCAACAATATTACAGTCATGATAAATAGGCACTGATTCTTCAAATGCGACTTCGTTTGGCATTGAGCGAGCCAGATTTATAAGAGAGAAATCTTGGGTTTCGCCAAAGAAGTAAGATTCATCCACCACATTACCTTGAATATCGGTACCCCACGTTCCTTGCATGTAAGAGCAATTTTCATCAGTTAAAAACACCGCCATTCGATCAATACCAAGATTTTTAATGGCGAAAGTGACGGCCGATTTGCATACTCCACTGACAGTAGTGCAACGTGATAACTCAACCATGCTTGAATGCAGCATGCGTACGTTTTGTTCTTGGCGCTTACGAATGTAAATTTGAGAGAAAAGTGAACCAAACGAGTCCAACATCTGTTTTTGATATGCCGTTATCGGCTTACGATGAATAAAGTTATCTAGCGCGAACCACCCAAACGGTTCATTGCCATCGCGTAAAATCAACATCGCATTCCAGCCCTGCCCGATGACCTTGCCTGCTGTGTATATTGGCGCGTCTTCTACAATCACTAAGTTGCTCTCAAGGCTAGATAACGCGGTGATATACTCCTCGCTAAGTTGATGTAAATCGTATTGTGTGTGAAATTCATCAATCGTAATTCCTGACTCATCCGTGCCGTATGTACCACTGAAGCTGCGCTTTTTCATATCGAGAAGCATCAGTGTAGAGCGATCAAACCCCAATCGTTCACGTAGCGCTTCGACGGCTTTGTAGTACAAGTCCTTTAAAGAATCAGGATTAGAGATTTCGAGTGCAACTTGCTGAACTAACTTCATATTTTCGATAAAGCGCTCGCGTTGGCTAATCTCATCAACATATTGCGCTTCACGAATATCTCTGTGCCTGATCTCTTTCGAGGCATTTTTTTCAGCACGAATACATTGCCAACGCGCCGCTGCGAGTTGCATTGCGTCGTAACTTTCTTCATAGATATTATGTGCCGTGCGAGCATGTACAGATTGAATCAGTAGGTAGGTACGTTTGATAGGCGTGTTGTCGAGCATCATGATGTAACTATCACCACCTAAATCTCGGGTGTGATTCCAGTTACAAGTGTTGATCGCCAGAGGTATGATGCTTTCAGAGGTATCAAACTGACTTGCCCACTCCCAGAATGTCTCAGGATAGTTTTGGGTTGGGTAAAGCTCTCCGCGAGAGAAGCTCATCGAATGACGAGGGTTAATTGAAGGATCTTCAAAAATAGCGAGGGCTTGAGGGGAGAACAGACTCTCTAAATGATCAAAGATTGCCTCCGCTAGCAACCGATGGTCCCTCGTTGAAGACACTTTTCTTGTAAAACTTCTTAAACTCACCCTACCAACCTAATCTGCTTTTTTATCCTCGATAAAAAACTACTTAGGCCATGATATGCAATCAATACGTTCAAATTTGAGCTGTTAAGTCATTCGCAAAATTATCAGACTTAGTGTTACATTCGAGAACTCTTCAGCACTTTTAAAGCCATGTTTCACATAAGTTACATGCTTTATAAACTGGGGAGGAAAGTTGTACTTATTTACAAGATTTTTGTGTTGGTAGATGTTTTAAGCCTACGACTTAAAAAGAAAAAGGCCCCTCATCAAGAGGGGCAAAGTTACCATCGCTTATAGTTATTTAGTTATGCTTGTAAATACGGTGGATTAACCGAAATCACCATTTACGTAGCCTTGAGTACGGTCGTCTTGAGGGTTGCTAAAGATCACTTGCGTATCGTTGTGCTCAACCAGTTCACCCATTAGGAAAAACGCAGTGCGGTCAGAGATACGACGCGCCTGTTGCATTGAGTGAGTCACGATAACGATGGTGTAGTTCTTCTTTAGCTCTTCCATCAGTTCTTCGATTTTGTGTGTCGCAATTGGGTCAAGTGCCGACGTTGGTTCATCCATCAGAATCACATCAGGCTCCATCGCGATTGTACGTGCAATACATAAACGTTGCTGCTGACCACCAGAAAGACCGAATGCGTGTGATTTAAGGCGATCTTTCACCTCATCCCAAAGTGCAGCACCGCGCAGCGAACGCTCTACCACTTCATCAATTGTCTTTTTGTCTTTGATACCTTGAGCACGTAAGCCGTAAGCCACGTTCTCGTAAATGCTCATCGGGAATGGGTTTGGCTTTTGGAATACCATGCCGACTTTGATGCGAAGGTCAGCAACATCAATGTTGCCGTAAATATCTTCGCCGTCCATCGCCAATTTACCTGTAATTTTCACGCCTTCGATTAGGTCATTCATTCGGTTCAAACAGCGTAGAAGCGTTGATTTTCCGCAACCTGACGGGCCGATAAGTGCAGTTACTTGGCGAACTGGAATTGGTAAGTTGATCGATTTCAGTGCTTGGTTGTCACCGTAGAATAGGTCTAGGTTTTCAATATCAAATTTGTTCATTGTCTTAATCTCTTAATTCTTGAATTCGTGTCTTTTAACGTGCGTTCTTAATTAGTGTTGTTAGTAAGTTGCGGTGTTAAAACGTCTAGCAATCAGTTTCGTTACCATGTTGATCAAGAGAACAACCACGATAAGCACTGTTGCCGTACCGTAAGCCTGATTCCATTCTTCAACGGTAAACAGTTCGGTAGTCAGTTTGTATAGGTGAACGGTTAGCGTACGACCTGAATCCAATAAAGAATCCGGAATACGTGCAACCATACCTGCTGTCAGGAATACTGGAGCAGACTCACCAATGACACGACCAATACTTAGAATGACCGAGGTTAAGATACCTGGCATTGCGCTCGGAAGAATCAAACGCCAGATAGTGTAAATCTTAGAAGCACCGAGGCCATAAGAGCCTTCACGGTACGTTTGTGGTACTGCCATCAGCGCTTCTTCCGTTGTACGGATGATCACTGGCAGGATTAGGATACTTAGCGTCAATGCACCCGACAGAATCGAGAAGCCAAGGCCAAGAATCGCCACGAAGAAAGTCATACCAAACAGGCCGAAAATGATCGACGGGATACCCGCCAATGACTCGGTACAGAATCGGATGATTTTCACCAAACGACTGCCCACTTTCGCGTATTCGGTCAAGTAGATTGCCGTCATGATACCGAGTGGCGCTGCCACTGCGATAGAAGCAATAACCATGTAAATGGTCGCCACAATCATTGGGAAGATACCGTGCTCTTCACCTGTGCGCGTATAGTTATCAGTAATGAAGTTCCAATCTACGTGTTGTAGACCGTTTGATAGGATGTACCAGATAATCCAGAACAAAAAACCTACCGTTAGTGCTGCCGAGATCCAGACAAATGCGTTAAAGACATTATCTTTGAACTGGCGTGCTTTTTTCAGTTTTGCGCGATCCATAATAGTCACCTTTAACGAGCGATTACTTCGCTTTTTCTCGGTTTAGGTACAGTAGTACAGCATTCAACGACATGATGAAGACCAGAAGTACTACACCTGTAGCGTAAAGTGCGTTCGCGTGAACACCACTTGCGTAAGACATTTCAATAGCGATGTTTGCAGTTAGTGTACGAGCCGAATCCAAGATGCCTTCTGGCATTGCCGGCGCGTTACCCATAACCATAATGATCGCCATGGTCTCACCCAACGCACGACCGATACCCAGTATCACACCTGTCATGATACCTGAGCGAGCCGCTGGAACGAGCAACTTAAAGATGGTGTAGATTTTCGATGCGCCCAGTGCCAAAGAACCTTCTTTATAAGTACGAGGGACAGCGCGGATAGACGTTTCAGATACCGTAATTACCGTTGGTAGAATCATCACACCAAGAACAATGATACCGGCAAGGATAGTATTACCTGCAGGTACATCAAATACCTTCTGAATCAATGGAACGATAATAACCAGACCGAAGAAACCGTAGACCACTGAAGGAATACCGGCTAGCAGCTCAACCGCTGGACGGATGATGTCTGCTAATCGCTTTGGTGCGATTTCAGCGATAAAAATGGCGGTCAGAACACCAATTGGAACCCCAACAATGACAGCACCAGCCGTCGATACGATAGATGCCACAATCATGGTGGCGACACCGTAAAGCGCAGGTGGTAACCAGTTTTGTCCTAAGACAATGCCCGATACGCCTGCTTCTTGGAATGCCGGAATACTCTCTCGAACGATGAAGTATGCAATAACGGCCAATGAAACAATGCCGATTACGGCACTCGTTAGGAACAAGCCGTGGAAGATGCGCTCTTTCCAGTCTACACGACGCTTCTCGCGTAGGCCTGACTTGCTGATAGCTCTAGCGTCAGTATTCATAAGCTTTTCACTATTTGTTGCGATGGTCATTTAAAAATCTCACGGTTCTGGGCAATGCCGTTGAACACAATGGATAGAAAAGGCTCAGCCCGAAACGTTGGGCTGAGCAAACTTTAGAGTCCCGATGGGATTAGTTAACTGAGATGTAACCTTTTTGGTCAACTAGCGCTTGCGCTTCGTCAGTTAGCATCCAGTCTAGGAATTTTTGCGTTTCTGTTGATGGCTTGCCTTCTTTGTAAAGAACAAGGAATGGACGCGCTACTTTGTAAGAACCGTTTTTAACGTTAGCTACCGTTGCATCAACGCCGTCGATTGCTAGCGCATTAACAGTGTTGTCTACAGTACCAAGAGAAATGTAGCCGATTGCGTATGGGTTAGATGCAACCATTGTTTTCAGTGCGCCGTTACCGTTTGCAACTTGAGCACGTTGAGAGATAGCTGATACTTTCTTACCAGAAATCTTCATTTTTAGAGACATGATGTCTTCAAATGCGCCACGAGTACCAGAAGCTGTGTCACGAGTAATGGCTACGATTGGCTTGTCTGCACCACCGACTTCTTTCCAGTTTGATACTTCGCCTTTGTAGATTGCAGTCACTTGCTCGGCTGTTAGACCTGGCAGTTTGTTTTGTGGGTTAACAACCACTGCGATACCATCACGAGCAACCACTTCTTCGATTAGTGTTGATTCTTTTTCAGAGTCTTTTAGATTACGAGAAGACATACCAAGGTCTGCTGAACCATTTTTCGCTGCTTTTACACCAGCTGAAGAACCAGGACCTTGAACTTCGATAAATACGTTAGGGTTCTTCTTCATGTACGTTTCAGAGAAAACTTCCATCAGTGGAGTTACGCTGCTAGAACCCACTGCAGAGATAGTTTCTTTAGCAGAAACAGGAGTCACTGCCATTGCGCCTAGAAGTGCGATTGCACCGATTACTGTCTTTTTCATCACAATTTCCTTAAGTGGCTTTATTGCCGTTGTGTTTCACTTGAACGGTGCTCACTTTAGAATTTGAATATGACAGTTGTGTTTCACTTAGTTGAACCCTCTATGACACGTTGTCATTTCTAACTATTAATTCCGCGACTTATCCCTCACTCAATTTGAACGTAACGTTTTTATAACGTTGCCTCATGTTCAAGATGATAACCCCATCGATTTTGGTACATTTCATAACAATTAGATATGAGTAACTCATTGATTTGACAAATATAACAATTAAAATCGAAATGCTTATTTATAAAAAAGATAATAATCAAACCGATAGAGGGTCAATCTCATGCGTCAATTTCTTAGTACGCTTTCTATTAAACTTCAGGTTTTTCTGCCTGTTCTATTCACAGTTATATTACTCATCATTGGACTGAGTGTCGGAATCGGTAAACTCGATCAAGCATTCAATAAGGTTTCGGCTTCCACCCATAAGCTAATCATTCACAAAGAGGAACTTAGCGGCATCGTAGACAACACTTACGCCATGCGCATCAAAGCCATTTATAGTCTATTTAGAGCCGAAGATGTTCAGTCTCTCAACCAAGAGCTTTCTGAGCGACAAAACAAAAACCGCGATTTTCTTAACTCCATCGACAATCTCCCTGGCGTTCAAAATGAAGTCAATGCTATGCGTAAGGCCATGAATCACTATGTTGATTTCACTCGCGTTACCATGACACCTCTGCTCACCACTAAACACACTTCTGATTACACCACCTCTGATTTCAATCAAAAGTACGAATCTGCAATGGCTGAGTATCGATTAGCTGGCGAAGCGATGATCAACGCCATCGACAAACTATCTAAACAATTGAATCAAATCGTCACCGATGAAGTCGAAACGAATGGCGAACAACATTCAACCACGCTAACTTACAGCGCCGTCTCGCTTGCGGTGATCTTGAGTGCCGCTTCACTTATTAGTTGGGTACTCGCCAGCTACATCGTTGCGCCGATTCGTAACCTTCAAGTAACGATGCAGGAAGTCGCGAAGGGAAACCTACTAGTTAAGGCCGAAGCCATCGGGAAAAACGAAGTGTCTCAGCTGGCTCGAGATGTAAACCAGACCATAGAAAAACTACGTGAAACTGTAAGCGCATTGGTTCGCATTAGTGAAGATGTGGCATCAGCATCAACCGAGTTAGCAACTGTTATGACTCAAAGCAGCGTCAACTCGGATCAAGAAAAGCAAGAAGTTGAGCAAGTAGCCTCGGCGATCAATCAGCTAGAGTCGACCGCAGCTGAAGTATCGACCAATGCACAAGAAGCTGATAGTGCATCAAATCAAGCACGTACGTTAACCTCACAAAGTATAAGCATGTTTGGGGAAAGCACTCGCGCAAGTGAAAAGATGGCGGAACAACTTAACGAAGCCGCTGCCGTCGTAACTTCGCTAAAAGATCAATCAGAACACATTGGTCGCGTGATCGAAGTGATTGAAGGTATTTCTGAGCAAACGAATCTACTTGCACTGAATGCAGCGATTGAAGCTGCACGAGCGGGCGAAAGTGGCAGAGGCTTTGCGGTAGTGGCCGATGAAGTACGTATGCTGGCAGCACGAACTCAGGAGTCCACCAAAGAGATCCAAACCATTATAGAAGAGCTACAGCAACAATCTGGTCACGCAAATGAAAGTATGCATTCCAGCTTAGCCATGTTGTCAGACAACCAAGCTCTGACACAAGAAGTTAGCCAATCACTTGCTAATATCAGTAATGCTATCGCCGATCTGAACTCAATCAACACTCAAGTTGCAACCGCATCAGAAGAGCAGAAACAGGTCACGGCTGATATCAACAACAACTTAACGAACATCTATGAACTAGTGAGCCAGAACGTAACTGGTATCACTCAATCCGCCGCGGCAGCGCAAGAGTTGTCTGGTTTAGCAGAAAACCAAAAACATCAGCTTAAGCAGTTCCAAGTTTAAATCTCTGAACAACACGATAAGCTCCAAAGGTCAGAAAAGAAAAAGCTCCGCACTGGCGGAGCTTCTTATAAAGGCAAAGCTATCAACCCTTATTAACGTAATAATTATTATTCATCTGTCACTAACAAGAGAGAACTTTTGAAACTTGAGTTTAACGGATCTCTATTGAAAACCTCACCATTAGTCGTATCAAAAGTTGCAACATGCTTACCGTCGCCATTAGGTGTGTTGCTCCAGACATAACGCCCTAGAACATCATCTCCATCTGTCAGACTATAGCCGCTAGCAAACCCTGTACTATTTATGGCTGGGCTGTGGCAAGCTCGCTCAGTTAGAGATACCAGCTCTTTGATATTTGCTAGTCGCCAATTTTTTTTGTCAGCAAAATTGTGAAGAGGATGGTTGCCGTCCTTATTACGAATTTGTTTGGCTGTGGAGAGAGCGAGTTGCCATGACATTGTAGATCGCGTCCCCTGGCATTCTTGATTTCCTACATTCCATGTCATACCAACTGGACAGCGCATCCATGTAAGACCTGTTTTTAAGTCAGTTACGGTACCGTTATCAGAATATGTATAACGCGTGTTAGGTGCCGTTTTAGCAAAGTCAGTAGAACACTCTTGTGCAGCCATTGCAGTTTGAGAAGCCAAAGCAAGAGATAGTACAGTTATTAATTTCTTCATCTTATTGGCCCTTTACTGCTACTAGACGGATTGGGAATTGGTATGAGTCATCGGCGTCTGCACTTGTGTTGCTTGAGCGAATATCGACGAGTGAAATAGTGCCTCTATCTACGCCCCGAGAGATAATTGCAGGAAAATAAACCTCAGCATCAACGAGCTGTGATGATGTATTCACAAACGTAAAGTCGCTATGCCAAAACGCACCATACTCTAAATAAGGACTGCCTATCGTTTGCTGTGGGAAGTATTTAACATTGAAACCATACACGTTGTGTGGCGCATATTCCTCGTTCGGAGCGAACCGCGTTTGTTCACCAAAATCTAATAAGTCATATGTTTCACGGTAAGTAGGCAAGCGCCAACCATTGATTCCACATAACGATTGTTTGTTTATGTACTCAACATATTGGCTAGTGGTACAAACTTCATCACCAGCGTCTTTACAACCTGCAAGCTCTACATCTTTGCTAAATGGCTTAAATGTTTCAGACTCAAACGCAAATAGGCGATCTTTAAATTGAACCGAGCTCGCATCCGCACTCTTATTTTCCCAAACAAGACCAGTACGTTCGTCCATAGTACAAGCCCACTTAGTCGCATCTGCTGCTAAAGCTGCACCTTGTGAATCTAGCTTAACGAACTTAAAGCCAGCGCCTGTCGACGTTTGCTTGTCCTCTTTGTCGAAGCCGTATTCCGCATCTTGACCAGGGTAAGACGCTTGAACCTCTGCTACGTCTGCTGCTCCTTCAGCAAAATAAAGAACGGCGCCCGTATCGTTACTACCAACCGTTTGTTCAGCAACCGCTACAATTTCTTCAGCAAATGCACTCACTTCCACTTCAGACAGAAGATCAGAGGCCAATGATTTACCCTGGAAGCTAAGGCTTTGAGCAAGCAGCGCTACGCCTTGGGTCATTTGTTGTGGCTGCATTGCAGCTAATAGTGCAACCGTGTTTTGCTCTAGCTTATCTAGCTCGCTGGCTTCTGCGTTAGACATTACCGTTCCAGACAGAGAAACACCGGCATCGGTGAGTTGTGCTTTCACAATCTCCTCAGCTTGAGCAACGGTTTTACCGTCAACCACAAGACCTGCGAGCAACGTTGTTACACCATTGACCGTGTTACCCGTTGCTAAGTTTTGGCCCGGAGCCGCAAGACGCAACGTTTGGTTCGAACCTTGATCAACTTGAGCAAGAATGGTGCTGGTTAGTACGTTTTTGTCGCTTGAAGTCAGGCTAAATTTACCGGCATTATCCGTTTTAGCACTCGGCTCGGTCGTATCACAAACGTAGTTTTGGTTTAAATCGATGCACACTGGCGTATCAAGAAGTGTACCTGCAGAAACGATGGTGCCAGCTACATCATAGGTCGGTGCCGACGTGTCACCACCAGAACCACCGCCACAGCCAGCTAGGGCTAGTGACATAGCAACGAAAGAATATTGAAACTTCATAGATTTTATCTTCTTTTGATTTTAATTAACGAGAGCGAATCACTCTCACCATTGAAAGCAGGACAAGTCCTAACAAGGTCCAAGGCGAACCACTGCCACCTGAATCACCGCCACTGCTTTCTTTAGTGGTATCAGCACTACACTGATACTGAGCAAAGTGACTCACACCCCACTCTTTCAACACCCCAGAATTCCCTGACACGCGGTCAGACACTTCGAGACGCCAAGTACCCCAACTCGGTTGACCGACAAGTGCTCGTAACTCCTCGTCATACTGAGCGGTGAAGTAACCTTTAAGTCCTTTGGTATTGCTTGATTGATGGCTAAGTAGCACGACCGATTTGCCTTGTGGAGACACTAGCGTCACTTGCAGATCTTGCAGTGAGTCATGCTCGATGTTCAGGTAAACCGCAAACGAATCATCAATCGTGCGTGACTTGTCCGATAGCGTCTGAGAGAACAGTCTGTCGCCCTGTTCCGGCAAAGCGGAGTTCACTGGTTGAGGCTGGATATCGAGCTCTGGCGTACCATTAACCAGCATCACCTTATCACTCCACTGGTGAGTCTTTAGGCCTTCAGCAAATTGATAATCCAATGAAATAGAGGAATCGAATTGCGTGCCACATGTTAGACCGCTTGGTAACGCCACCTTCATTGAGGTCGAGTCAGAAAGCGTTTCATCAAAGTCGAAAACAGATGCGTTGTTTAGCTGCCATTGCCCTTTGATGCTCGCTTCGCGACCAGTTTGGCTCAGGCTCACACCAACGTCTTGACCTTGTGCGATGTATCGAGCGTTATAGCGAACGCGAAGAGGCGCTTTGAGTAAGTTGTGTTTGTTGAAGCTGTCCGTCAGGAATTGGGCGTAATCTTTATTTGGGAACAAGGTGTTTGCGGCAAACACGGTCGATTCCGCCAGATCATGCATTTTCACGCCACGACCAATGCCGTACATGCCTTCAAGTACAATGGCGTCAAACTCACGGAACACGTTATCGGTATCATCACCGTATCGTTCAACCGATGCTTTAAGTGCTTGGAACAGTGGCGTTGACCATAGCTCGTCGCCTAGTTCACCGCCCACACTAACGTGCGCTGGATACTCTGAGCCCTCGAAGTAACGCGCTCTTTGGTTCCATAAGCTACGAGTTGTTTTGCGTGTTCCGAACACACCGTCCCAGTTGAACACCGTATCTAACTCGAATTCTTGACCACGACGCGAAGCATCCAAATATTGAGTGCGGTAGCTCGCGCTGCCCGCCCAGTAATCAGCAAAACCTTCTGCGATAGCCCCAGTGTGACCGTACGCCCAATCCGGTACTATTTGGTAATGAATGCCATGCCCAAGCTCGTGTATCACCACATCAGCATCAACTGCATCTGGAGAAACACCACCGACACCTAACATGAGTGCTTTCGGACCGTAATAGTAAGTAGAGTTATCTTTTGATAAACCGCGAGCATCAAAACGAAGCGGTTCATCAAACAAGTCGTAAGTCAGGCTTGTCAGATATTGGATCGAGCTATCAAGATGATAAAAAGCCATCAACTGTGGAAACGCATTGTCACCAAACTCGGTACTTTGCATCTCATCAACACTGTCAAATGCTTGAACCCCTTCTGCGCTGAGAAAATCCAACGTATCAAGTACAGGCGCTTCACCAGGTGTTGGGGCTGCAAATAAGCCCGTCGCATCCACTTGCTTCAATCTTGGGTTAGACAAATAGAACTTACCGCCGGACTGTAAAACCTCAATCGACTTGGTGACGTACTCGATCGGCTGAGGGTAATCGGATAGTGCTGACCACGTCGATTCTGGTGCCGCTTGCTGTTGCATGGTGCGAAGATCTGGGTTGAACAAAGAAACCTCAACATCAACCAGACTTCCAGAGCTCAAAGCAGGTGGCTCTTGTGCTTGCAGTTGGCGAGGTGATTCCAATTCCATTGCAACCGTTGGTTTGCCGTTACGAATGATCGTATCTTCAAGGCTCTTAAACACTCGCACAACGTGATGATTTTTATCGGTTGTTACTACGAGGGTGCGCTGTGCTTGATATTCACCGTTTACCCAAACATCAAAATTGTAATGCTCACCAAGCTGAGACTGGGTTTTGTAACGGAACTTAAACTCGCCCGCTTCCGAGTAGTGGCTGTCTAGATAAGTTTTCGCTTGCGCTTCATTCGTTACCACAGAGTCCGTTGCGGGATAATCCCACTCTGCAGCCTGTGCCGCAGGGGTACAAGCAATAAGCAGCGAAAACGCCAATGGTTTTAGCTTCATGATTTCGTCCTAGAATTCGTATTTTGCATTTAGCGTGAAGTAGCGCCCAGGCTCAGTTGAGTAACGCTTACTTTCCTCAGCGATACCCGCTACGTCTTGGTATCGGATGTATTCTTTGTCGAACAGATTGATGATGTTTGCGCTAACACGAAGGTCTTTGGAAACGTGGTAAGTTGCGCCAATATCAAACGTATTCCACGCACTTGTCTGCGCGCAATCTGTCGCTAGACCAAGCGTGGTCTGGCATTTAGGAACGCGATCCATGGCCGCGGCCCAGTTCCAAGCCACGTAAGCATTGAAGTCTTGGTTGACGTATTTCAGTTGAGCGTTACCTTCGAATGGCGTAATGCTTCGAACGTATTCACCTTCCGCGTCTTTGCCATCTACGTAGCCAAACTTGGTGCTGATGTTCCATCGCTTAGTGATCGCGTAACCCGCAGAAAGCTCTGCACCATACGTCTCAACACCATCGAGGTTTTGGTATTGTTTAATGTAATTACCATTGCTTGAGTCAAAGCCCGTGGTCACAACGTCGATGAAGTTTTCAAACTTGTTGTAGAACAAAGACGCATAGACATACGCACGACCGTTATCGAACTTGTTACCGATTTCAAATGAGTCGGAAGTTTCAGCTTCTAGATCCATGTTTGGTGCAATGACAAACGGCGTGAGCGGCACAAAGTCGTGGCTTACGAAGCCATACGCTTTATCGTATTCCGGAGCACGGTAACCATGGTTATAAGATACATAAGCAATGTTGTTGGCAAATACTTCACGCGAAACCGACAGACTTGGAGATACCTCTGAGCTATCCATGTCTTTTAATGGGAAGCCGCCCACTTCACCCGCACCGTCTGGCGTGAGACGGTGGGCATCAAAGCGTAGGCCACCTGTGATGGTCCATTTATCCAGTTCCACCATGTCTCGAACATACAAGCCAATGTTATAAGCACGAGCAGGAGCGAAAGGTTGTTTGGTCGAAGGTGTTACTCCGTTCCAATCAATCTTGGAGTCGCTATCTGTGCGTTCGTAATAGTCTGTAGAAAGCTCAACACCGTAAGCCAATTGGTGCTCAGCATTTGCTGCATAAATCGTATTGGTGAAATCGCCACGGAAGCCAATTGTTTCGTCAATGAAGGTTTTGTGTTCCAGCTCGCGACGCTTGGTGATCAAACCATTGTGATCCACTTGGCGCATTAAACGGTTGGTGTCTTCCACCACTTCGGTGTGACGCCAGTAAACTTTGGTATCCAACTCTTCGAACCAAGTTGGATTAATCGGTGTCACCTCTGCACCAATGTAAGCGCTGTACTCTTCGGAGGTTTCATCCTCAGCAAAGTCTTCAATATGCCAAATTCCATCAGGTTGAATGGACGGCGAACCCTCCAAACGCTCTTGGTTCTGGGTGTAGAGTTCCGCTTTGGCTTTCAACATCACCTCTTCATTGAAAAAGTGGTTGATCGTATAAGCACCGCTGTAACCATCGAGGTCGCGGTTATACAAATCTTCATCAAAGTTACGTGTTTCTTGTCCTTGCCAGTATGAAACGTTAAACAAACTCTCTGTATCACCGGAACGAAAAGCTAGATTACTCGTGCCTTTGTACTTGTTGCTGATAT
Source organism: Vibrio sp. 2130-1 (assembly GCF_033339515.1). Classification (NCBI taxonomy): domain Bacteria; kingdom Pseudomonadati; phylum Pseudomonadota; class Gammaproteobacteria; order Vibrionales; family Vibrionaceae; genus Vibrio; species Vibrio sp. 2130-1. The sequence continues at coordinate 221,800 of NZ_JAWOUT010000007.1, read as the reverse complement.
CGGTGTAAGTACCGGAAACATCGGTGTAGAAGTCTTTGTCTTTTAAGAAATCACCCGGCTGACTGGATTCTAAAATCACCACACCGCCGATCGCGCCAGAGCCATGCACCGAAGAGCTTGCACCCTTAATGATTTGAAGCGATTCAAAATTGGATAAATCAAAAGTATCTCGCCCAACCGCATCATTAATGTCATTCGCACCGAAGCCATCTGCAGAACGAATGCCATCACGAACGATCATAATGCGGTTACCTGTCATACCACGGATGGTAATGTTTTGCGGACGTCCTGCACCGCCCGTCACGCTTACACCAGGTTCGTTACGCAGCACGTCATATAGCTCGGTCTCGCCTCTTTCTTCGATTTGCTCGTTTGTGATAACCGCGACACTACCTGCCACTTTTGACAATGGCTGATCGATTTTATTGGCGGTTACCACCACCTCTTCCATTGAGAAAACCTTAGATTCGGCGTGCACTTGACTGGCAGCAAGTACCGAAAGTACTGCCGCTGACACTGGGGTAAGCTTCATTTACTGCTCCGCTTTAGATATTTTAATGAGTGATAGTAGAAATGCGTATTCTTTTGCTTGTTGTTCTTGCGCTTGTCGTGGGTCCATTTGGTGGCCCGAATTAAAATCAGTTTGCAACAAGTACGGCCCGTTGCGCTCACTTAACGCTGAAACTTTAGCGAGATACTTAGCGCCTTCCCAATATGGCACGCGCTGATCGATTAAACCGACTTGAACAAACATGGGTGGGTAAGCGTCTTTATGGATATTGAGAATCGGATCGTACGCCTTCATTAACGCCAATTGTTCAGGTTTGGTTGGGTTACCCCATTCGCCATACTGCTGTGTGGTAAGCGGAAGTGAGGTATCCGACATACTTGCAACCACATCAACAAAAGGCACTTTAAGTACGACACCTGAAAACAATTTAGGATCTTGATTAACCGATCCGGCCACCAACGTGCCACCAGCACTAGAACCGATGGCGAAAACCTCTCTATTGCCACGTTCGAATGTTTGCAGCGCCTTCGCGGCCGCGACAAAATCACCAATAGAATTGGCTTTTCGCACACCACGGCCTTGCTCGTGCCATTCATCGCCAAAGTACCCACCGCCACGGACATGGGCGATAGCGTAAATCACACCTTGGTCGAGTAAACTGATAACCTGAGGCATAAAGTACGGTTTCATCGTAAAACCATACGCGCCGTAACCGTAAATCATCACAGGAGATTGTGGGTGCAATTTGTCTTTGCGATACGCCAAAGAGACCGGGACAGAAACGCCGTCGTGCTTAATAAAAATACGTTGGGATACATAACGCTGACTATCAAAGTCTTGGTAAGCATCTTGAGAGTACACGGATTTATTCAGCGTTTTTACATCAAACTCTTCCCACTGAGGAGGCGTAGTCATCGACATGCTTCGGATACGAATCTTGTTTGATTCAAAATCGCCCAACGTGCTTAGCCAAGCGACATTACCATCGTGCTCCAATGGCAGTATCACTTTTTCCTGCCCTTGGTAAGAATACACCGTCAATGTCGACAAGTTGTTTGGCTTACTAAGTGCCACAACTCCTGCATCATAAAGGTAGAACTGTTCAAGCGGCTCACGAGGATTGGTAAAGCGTTGCCATGTTGCGCCAAGCGGTGCGAGTTCGGCTTGGTAAAGGGCGAACTTTCCTTCCAGGTTGCTTTTAAGATAAATGTAACCTTTCGCCACATCCGCGTAATATTCCACACCCACTTCAGGCTTTCGCAATGAATCTGAGACAGTGCCCGTTTCTAGATCGACAAGCTTCTGCTCTGTTGTTGACTCGTTGTTGCTTTGCAGCACAGCATAACGGCTATCTGCCGCACGATAGAAAGAAAGTAACCAATCTGACTTGGGTTCATTCCATAGGACTGTTTTTGCCAAAGATTCAGTGGAGATACGTAAGATCTGATGAGGTCGCTGAGTGCGCTTTTCCTTTGCAACGAGGAATGCCACTTTCCCGTTAGGTGACAACAATACGCCACTATCGACGTGCGTCGCCAGTTCCGTAGATTGGCCGGAGAGTAAATCAACAACCACGGCGCGATATTGTTCGCTGCCGTCGATATCTTCCGTGAAAAGTAGCGTGTCACCATTCACTTGCCATTGACCAAGTTGGTAGTACTGATGCGCAGATTGTCGTTCATCGAAATCGAACACCACGTTTTCTGGTGCATGTTGACTCGCACGGGATAATAGTAAGTAACGACCATCGCGACGCGTTAGCGTCCACTCTCTTCCACTCATGATCGGCCATGGCTTATCACCTTTGTCTGCCACCATGGTACCCCACTGGGTGAGTAGGTTTTTTGTCAACGTCTGATAACTTTTTTGGTGCTGTTCAGTTTTGTGGTTTTGTTCTGTTAGGTAGGTAAGAACTCGCTCATCTTTACGAGCATCATCTCGAAGCCAGTTGAAATCATCAGCAGCAAAGCCAGAACTAGAGGTAATTATGAGCCCTAAAAAAACATGAGTAAATTTCATATAGAGAGCGAATTCATTTATAGGATTAATACAATGGCGCGTATTCTGCCCTTAAATAAAAATGAGATCAATTATCATTTTCATAATCATGTAAGGTTTTTATCTAGTGTGTGAGGAAAAACGTTTGCTTTGACCGAGGTAATAAAACTTAATAACTTTCTAAACTAGCGTTCTATGCTGTTTATATACAACCAGACAAATATAAAAGCTGACAAACGAGTGAGTATGGAAAAACGCTATTTCACCTAGCGACAGACATAAAAAAATCCGAGTGCGAACACTCGGATTTTTAAGAACTAAAATCAGTGGGAAACTACAGCAGCTTTTACTCTTCAGAGCTCGGTGCCGCTGGTTTTTTCTTAGGGATGAAGACATCATCACCCACAGATACGTTTTTGTAGAAGCTCTTGTCACGCTTAGCTGGTTTTTTCGCCGATTTTTTCGCTTGAGGGCGAGCTTTCTTTGCGGTCGCTTTCTTATTGCGGAAATCTGGTTTAGGTGGCTTAAGGCCTTTAAACTTACCTTTCAAATCTTCGAACACTGAAAACTCAAGATCTTGTTGTAGGTATGATTCTACACGTTTAAAGCTATCCCAGTCTTTTGGACCAACAAGAGAGATTGCATCCCCTTTGTTTCCAGCACGACCAGTACGACCAACTCGGTGTACGTATTCTTCAGTATGCTTTGGCATATCGAAGTTGATGACGTGTGTCACAGTTGCAATATCCAAACCGCGGGAAGCAACATCAGTCGTTACAAGGATCTTAAATACTGCGCGCTCAAACTGACTCATAATGGTGTTACGTTGAGTCTGGTTCAAGTTACCACTCAGTGCTACAGCCTTCAGTTTCTTTTCATTTAGCTTTTCTGTTAGTCGCTCAGTATCATCACGCGTTGCCGTAAAGATAATAACTTGACGGTATTCAGCCTCAGAAAGAACACGATCTAAAATTGCCTCTTTATGATCCAGGTGATCACACAAGTAAAATTTTTGCGTAATATCTTTATGTTCTTCGTTAGAAACGCCGATAGCAATACGCTTTGGCGCATTGAGCATTTCAGCCGCGATTTCATTGACGTCTGCATGATCTAATGTCGCAGAGAACATCAACGTTTGACGACGACGATGCTTGGCTGCTTTATGAATGCGACGAAGCTCTGGTGCAAAGCCCAAATCCAACATACGGTCTGCTTCGTCAAGAATCAGCGTTTCCAAACCATCCAGATAAAGCGAACGATGATCTAAGTGATCAGCCAAACGTCCTGGTGTCGCCACGATAAATTTCGGGTAACGACGCAGAGCTTTTACCTGATCGTTAAAGTTCTCACCACCCAAAATCAGTGCTGCTTCATAAGATAGGCCAGCTAGCATAGAACGAAGCTCACCATATACTTGTTTCGCTAACTCACGAGTAGGAGCAAGGATAACCGCGCGAGGGTCTTTCGCAGAAAACGATTTTGTCTTTAAAGACTTATGAAGCATTGGCAATACAAACGCCAAAGTCTTGCCCGAACCCGTTTTCGAAGATGCCAATAGATCCTTGCCTGCAATCGCAACAGGAATCGCCTGCTGCTGAATGTCAGTCGCTTTTTTAAAATCGTAGTGTTTTAGGTTCTTCAACAATCGGTTGTCTAGGCCTAGATCTTTAAATTGCAAAGTATTCTCCAATAAATCAGTCAGCGTCTGAGCGCTCTGTAGTGTCGTTTCCGCTCTAACGCAGCAAAAAAATAAAGCTCGGTATAATACCGCAAATCATAGGAGTATAGATAGAGATCACACAAACTAATTCCCTGTGGTGACGGTAAAACATCATTTGTGGCTCAGTTCAGAGTAAACCCTAGCCTTTTTGATGTGCATCTGAACGTGAAGTTTAATGAAAGGCCTTTCAGATATGTCTTCTATTCTTCAACAAAACGACGTAAATAGCAGTTATTTGGGCCAATAAACTTTCATTTGTGTCAATATCGTCTAAATTATTGATATCAGGAACGTGGCAAATACACCTGCTATGAAAACTGTTGTGAGAGCGAGGGAGAAGATAGACTATTCACCTTTGTTAAGCTCAGGTAAAAGTTGACGTCAGGTACTCCATGAAATTCTTGGGTTTTTTTGACTTTTGCTACATCATGTACTGATAAAATGTAACCACATTTAACCTCGCTACTGTATAAAATAATAGTTGGTGGCGAGACTTTCACTATAAGCAAGGAGTTCTTATATGAACAAAACGTTGATCGCAGCTGCAGCAACTTCAGTACTTCTACTAGCCGGTTGTGCTTCTTCTGATGACGCAGCTACAGCAAATGCAGCAAAATTAGACGAACTAAGCAACCAAGTTAGCCAACTAAGCCAAGACGTACAAGCTCTTCAATCTGACGTTCAAAAATCAGGCGCAGCAGCAATGGCTGCTCAAGAAGAAGCTGAGCGTGCTAACGAGCGTATCGATAACATCGCTCAGTCTTACACGAAGTAAGATTTGATACCGCGTCTTAACGCCCGTTAAGGCGCGGTTATTTCGACAGGAACCCCATTCTGTGCAGCGATTGCTGCTTTAGCCTTCACGTTTTTCATACCGAATTCATCCAGCCACCACTTTAACTCTTTCGGCACTTTGAGTTCATCTTTCTCGCCATTACTACGAGTCAAAGGCTCATGTGCTTCTAAGAACACACTTCTGTCAGGTTCAAGTGTCATTTTGATAGGCTGATTAATGATGTTAACGTCTTCGCCGTTACGAACCTTGTCAAATAACCACTCAATGTCACTTGGGTCCATACGAATACAACCCGCGCTGACTCGCATACCAATCCCAAAGTCCTTGTTGGTACCATGAATTAGGTATTCGCCATTCCCGTAAGCTAAACGCAATGCAAACATACCAAGTGGATTATCAGGCCCCGCAGGAACAACGGCTGGTAGGTCAATGCCCTTTGCTTTGTACTCGGCACGAATAGAGGCTGGAGGAGTCCATGTAGGGTTCGGTCGTTTTTGGCTGATACGCGTTGTCATTACTGGGGTATCGCGCCCTATTCGGCCAATTCCGACAGGAAATACATGGACAATATCTTCTCCTTTCGGAAAGTAATACAAGCGCAGCTCGGCTAGATTAATAACGATACCTTTATAAGGTACGTCTGGGAGGATTAGCTGTGTCGGAATAGTAAGAACATGCCCCTCTTCTGGTAAGAAGGGATCCACGCCTTTGTTTGCGGCCATTAAACCTAGCATACCCACATCGTAGAGCTTAGCGATATTTGCCATGGTTTCGCCTTCTTGAACGACGTGGTTTTCAAGGCGACCAATTAAACGGCTTCCATCCTCTGGTAATTCGTACATCTTAGCGAATGATAGACCACTCACTAAAGATAACGACACAGATAGCAGGGTACGTTTTGCGAAACTCATTGATCGCTTTTTGCTAAGCATTTCACTCTATTCCTTGGCACTTTTAAAGAGCTGTAAGGTTATCTCTCTTTCTGTCTTGTGATCAACCATCGGCTTGTGATATTCCAGTAAAGAAAAGCCATCCCAAGTCCAAGGTTTATGGATGTATTTGTTCGGTACACTTTTGATTTCTGGTACCCAGTGGCGCACAAATTCACCATTAGCATCGAACTTTTCGCCTTGGCTTATCGGGTTGAAAATACGAAAGTATGGCTGCCCGTCACAGCCCGTAGAAGCAGACCATTGCCAGCCACCATTGTTCGCTGCAAAATCGCCGTCCACCAGCTTACTCATGAAGTACGCTTCTCCCCATCGCCAATCAATATGTAAGTCCTTGGTAAGAAAGCTCGCGACAATCATACGTAATCGGTTGTGCATCCAGCCTGTTTGATTGAGCTGACGCATTGCTGCATCAACGATTGGGTATCCTGTTGTTCCTGTCTTCCATCGCTCAAAGGCTTTCTCATCATAGGACCACTGGATTTTATCCTCCCAATCGATAAATCCTTTGCCTTTGACGAGTTTTGGTTCGAAAACCAATAGGTGCTGATAAAACTCACGCCAAATGATCTCACTTAACCAAGTTGCTTTCCCCTCTGTAAGGTCATTTTGTTGATTTTCAGCATACAAACGAGCAATACACTGCCTGGGTGATAGCGCGCCAATCGCAAGGTATGGAGACAGTTGGCTAGTGCCATCGATAGCTGGAAAGTCTCGCTCGCTTTGGTACGCGTCACTGCGCTCCCGTGCAAATTCCCTAAGCTGTTTCAAAATATCATTAGTCGAAGCCAGCCAGTCTTCACTGGATTCTCGAGGATAGCTAAATGTGAAGCTTGAATTAAATCGAGCCGACTCTAATTGTTCGAGTACCTTTTTATTGAGTGGCGCTTGCTCGTGAGGTTTTACTACCGTCGGCATATGGAACTGCGTTAACCAAGCACGCTTGAATGGCGTAAATACCTTAAAATATTCGCCTTGCTTATTAAGAACCGTCGTTGGCGCGTGCACACATTTGTCATGAAACAGTTCAAATTCGATATCGTGAGAAGCTAACGCTTCACTTACTTGTGTATCGAGCTCTCGTTCGTTCACCTCATAGTGAATGTTTGCCATGACAGACGTAGCTTCAAGTGTTTCCGCCCACCCACTAATCACATCTGTACAAACGGAAAACGACGGCACCTCTTTGTACAAAAAAGGAATATTAAGGCTTTCAAGCTCCTCGTTAAGACAAGCTAAGCGACGAGCAATGAGGTCTGCCTGCATCGGCGCCATGTGATGCTCCCGCCACTGATCTGGCGTCGCGATAAAGCAAGCGACAACAGGCTGACCTGAATCCAATGCCGCTTTGAGTGCCGTGTGGTCTAACGTACGTAAGTCACGTCGAAACCATACTAAAATCATGGTAGCTCCTATCTTTTGTCTACTAAGTTAGGTGTAATTTCTCTATCACTTCAGAGCACCCCATCCGATCACCTAGTTGTGCGTGAAGTATTTTGATGGATGCCACTTGTTTAGCAGCTAGCGCTTTGTTGGAGAAAAGGTAGATAAACGAACCATTTTCAACGACCTCGTGATCTAGTAGACCAGAAACATCATCAACCTTATCGATCAAAGTCGTGTGATACCCTTGTTCACAAAGCTTCGCTGCTTGAATCCAACTCTCAGATTCTCTGTTTTGTTCAAAGCTAATGAGCAGACACTTTCCTTTGGAAGCGGCTTTGTTTTCAGAATCGATAACAAGGGCAAGTCGAGTGATTAAACAAGTCTGAAATAACCCCACCTGCAAGGATCGCAACGATCCTTTTACCATATCTAGCGCATCAAATACTGGGCTAATAAACTGATCAATAACGAGTTTTAGTGGGTACTCTTTAAGCACAGAGGCAAGTAAACTCTCTGCTTTTCCTCGATTCAGGGTAGACAGCGCAAGCAGCATGTTTTCAACTTCTTCGAGTGTGCGAACCTCGTTTTTGACTTCGACATCGGCGCTTTTTCCTAGCAGCCCCTTCACTTTACCAATCGAAATCCCCTTCGCGAGCCAACTCTGGACTTCGCGAATCGTATCGAGATCTTGCTGGCGATAGAGTCTGTGTCCTTTTTCAGTTCGCTGAGGTTGGATCAAGTTGTATCTTCGTTGCCAAGCTCTCAGCGTAACTGGTTTTACACCCGTGATTTCTGCGACATCTCGGATCGCGTATAGTTTTTCTTCTGAACTACAAACCATAGCGTAATCTCATCTCCTGCGGATACGGTTCTAAAAACTTCTGTTTTGCTAAATACTCGTCTGGGTAAGTATTTAAGTAATGCTTAATCAATGTAAGTGGTGCTAGCAGAGGCAGCATTCCGATGCGGTAGTCGTGAATCACTGTCGCTAACTCTTCTTTTTCTTCTTTAGTTAGTGAGCGTTTGAAGTACCCTTGTAAGTGCATCAACACATTTGTGTTGTTTTTTCGGCTAGCCCGATTCGTTAACGCCTTCATCAGTCCTAAACGATACTCTTGGTAAAAGTCTTCAATTTCATAATTAGCGACATCGGCAACTAAGCGGCCAAGGGAGCGGTATGACTCTGGGTGGTGTGCCATTAACGTCAGTTTGTAGCGCGAATGAAAGTCGATGATTTTGCCACGAGTAGGCTCACCATCCATCGAGTCGTAAAAGTCATTTAGACAAAATACTCGAGTAATAAAATTTTCTTTCAATACAGGGTCGTTAAGTCTGCCATCCTCTTCAACAGGCAACCAAGGCATTTTTTGCATCAATGTTTGTGTATACAAGCCAACACCTTCTTTCGCAGCACTGTTCTTGCTGTAAACCTTGACTCGCTCCATGCCACAAGTTGGTGACTTGGCACAAACGATGTAACCACAAAGCTGCTCGCTTTGAAGTTCATCTACTTTATTGGCCGAGTAAGTGAGCATATTGTCGGTATGATCATTTTCTGGATTTTTGGTTTCAACCAATGCAACACGCTCTTCATTAGAAACAAGACGAATTGTTGGACGGGGTACTGGCATACCTACGCCGACTTCAGGGCATACCGAAACAAAGTCAAAATACGGGCTGAGCTCTTTAGTCACAAAGTTGCTCACCTTATGACCAGAGTCAAAACGCACTCGTTCACCCAAAACACACGAACTGATACCTACTTTGATTGAAGATTCCATGATGACGCATCCCTATACAAAAAGTTTTGTTGTATAACTTATAGCAAGCCTTTCCAGATTGTACAAGAAAATAAGTTGTACAATTTAATCGTTTTACTTCACTCGAAAGTATTTCGATCAACCAGCTGTCAGAAAAAAGTTTGGCCCAAAAACAAAGAATTTGTGCGCGCAATCGACAAACTGCTCAAAAGCAAATCGATTGCTCTTTTGGTTTCAACAGATTTAGTTATCAATAGGGATTGCAGTTTCTAAATGCGTGGTTTTTGTGACTAAGCTCTCAAGGGGCTACTGTACGTCCCGATATTATTGCCTCAACGAAAACGAACAAGTTCAACAGAATTGGTAATAGCGTTCTATAATAGAGGCGTTTTATCAAAACAAAACTTTGGAGAGCACTTATGGCAACCCCACACATTAACGCACAACCAGGTGATTTCGCTGAAACAGTTCTAATGCCAGGCGACCCGTTGCGCGCTAAATACATCGCTGAAACGTTCCTAGAAGATGTGAAACAAGTTTGTGACGTTCGCAACATGTTCGGCTTTACTGGCACTTACAAAGGCAAAAAAGTTTCTGTAATGGGCCACGGCATGGGTATCCCGTCTTGCTGTATCTACGTACACGAGCTAATCGCTGAATACGGCGTGAAAAACGTTATCCGTGTGGGTAGCTGTGGTGCAGTACGTGACGACGTGAAACTAATGGACGTTGTTATCGGTATGGGTGCTTCTACAGACTCTAAAGTTAACCGTATCCGTTTCAACAACCACGATTTCGCAGCAATCGCTGATTACGGTCTTCTAGAAGAAGCAGTTAACCAAGCGCGCGCTCAGGAAGTGCCTGTAAAAGTAGGTAACGTATTCTCTGCTGACCTGTTCTACACACCAGAAGCAGACATCTTCGAGAAGATGGAAAAACTAGGCATCCTAGGTGTAGACATGGAAGCGGCTGGTATCTACGGCGTAGCAGCTGACCTAGGCGCGAAAGCACTGACTATCCTGACAGTTTCTGACCACATCATCCGTGGTGAAAAACTAAGCTCAGAAGAGCGTCAGAAGTCGTTCAACGACATGATGAAAGTTGCACTAGAAACTGCAATCAACATCTAAGAACAAATAGTAAGTAATAATTTGCAGCCAGAGTTATGCTGGCTGCCCGAATTATCCCGAGGGGGCGATTGTGTCTAACGGCGAACTGCCAAAAGACGCAGATGGGTTACAACTCAACTTTTGTAAAACATTGGCGTGTGACAACTTTGGATTGAGTGATGCAAAGCGTTACGTTCTGCAACATGCGAACCCTAAGCGTCCGGCGATGGTATGCCGTGAATGTGGAGCTTTCCCCCCCTTACTTAATAATCGCGATGTCGTGAACGAACTTCATCGCCTGCGGCACGTCCACAGTGACGGGTTGCCTGCTTGCCGTAATGATGATTGCGACAACTTTGGACTTTCTGTCCACACTCACAAACACCTCTATCACGCTTTCGGTTACAGTGGCGATCGCCAACGTTACCGCTGTAAAGTGTGTCAAAGTACCTTTGTCGACAAGTGGTCTGGTGCCAACAAGAAGCTTCAATTTCAAGAGAACTTGATGGGTTTATTGTTTACGGGATATTCCGTACGAGAAATCTGCCGCAAGCTTAGTATTAACCCAAAAACCTTTTACGATCATGTTGACCATATAGCTAGCCGCTGCCGCCGCAAGCTTGCAACCATTGATGCGCGCTGGGTAAACCACGCAACGCATTATGAATTGGCCTCAAACTATATTGCATTGCAACCGAACAGCAATAATGGTGTGTATTGGATTGTTTCTGGCGAAGCGCATTCTGGCTATATTCTTTGCCAGCACGTCAATTATTCCGCTGATGAAGAGCCAATCGCAACTCTCGATCATAATCCTTACGATGAGGTGTCTCGTTTTGTTTCCCAGGAGTACGTAGCGGAAGCAAGTGAGCCGCTTGCGGAACCTTCTCATCACCTCAGAGAGCGAATTGACCAAAAATACCAAACAATTTTGGCTCGCGGTAACGTAGAAGACCCTCTTGGTAATCTATCTGTATTTCATTACCCTTCAAAAGGGGCATTAGTCCGTCCGCCATACACCTCGTATGCACACTATTTGCACGTACTTGATATGTGCTGCCCAAACAAACGTGTATCTCTATACATGCCTCAAGATCCCCTACTACGTTCAGCTGCACTGAGCGTTTGTTTACCTCGTATTAAAGAGAAAAGTGTCGACTTGATGTACGTAGAAGAGGACGCTAGTTGGGACATGAGCACTCCCTTTGGCAAAGTCGATATCGCCTATATGAGTTGGTGGCGCGATCGTTGGGCAATCTCTAGTCAAAACGAAAACCACAAAGGCATTTGCTACCTCGCTGGCGATCAAAATGAGCCTGAAAAATGGTTTAACGTTGCGACAACTCGTCATGTGAAGTTTTATCAAAACCGCTTTCAGATCCTTTTCGAAAGCTTCATTAACGAGCCACGTCGCAAATTACGACCTGCTGGTATTTTACCTCTTTTAGATATATTCAGAGCTTGGCATAATTTGTGCTATCAGGATAAACAAGGTCTTACCGCTGCACAAAGGTTGGAAGTCTCTGATGCACCTTTGACAATCAAACAGCTCCTATCGTAGCTATTCTATTGGTAATTTAGATGTAGTAATTAGGGGTTGTAACGGTATACATTACGGCCCCTGATCGTTTACCAAAACGTTATCCGCATCGCTTTGGTAAAGAAACATGCATCTAACCACTTAATATTAGGTGTGATTTCCAGTTCGATAGTCATGGATGTGAACGTTGGATAAAAACCAAATTCAGCTAGAAGATGATCTCACTAAGCTTAAAGGCCAAATAAAATCGGCCCCTAAACATACCTTTAATGTTGCGCAGCAATATCGTATCCGCGCGGAACAAATTTTATTTGTGGACGGAGAGATCAAAGCCTTACTCATCATGGCGCAATGCTGTTGGTGCCTAATGGATTACCGACAAGGCTTAAAACTCGTCAAAGACGCTTACAGCAAACAAACACAGCTTGAAACCGACGATCATCTCCCGGAAATTCTCCATCTTTTTGCACTCCAATATTGGGGCCAAGCAAAGTATTATTCCGCGCAACAATATTGGATTAATGCGCTCGAACAATCTGCTCTTGTTGATGATGTTGAAATTCAAATCGAATCTCTAATTGGGCTTGGTAATGTATGGCGCATCACTAATGAACACCAACTTGCCGCTTCAACTCATGAGTTAGCCGTTAAAGTGGCAAACAATGTTCGTATTGCTTGGTTAGAAGGCAAAGCGCGCATCCTATTAGCTTGGGACTATTACTTACTAAATAAGTTTGTCGAGATGCTTACGGTACTGGATGGAGCAACCGAAGTATTAAAAGATCATGATGACAGTACATGGCAAGCCGAGATCTGGGACTTTAAAGGGTTAGCACTGCTTGGACTAGAACGCCTTGATGCGGCCGAAGAAGCCACCCAAAAAGCCCACCAGCTCGCCATTGAGCATGACCTCGTTTGGATGAAAGCACACTCTTTTATTAGCCGAGCAAGACTTGAGCTTTTGCGCCAAAATACAGACAGCGCTGCCAAGTTGCTACTTGCAGCAGAAGAGTCTGCACTCAGTTTCGACCACGGTGAGCTACTCAGCCAAATTTGCTTCCAACAATCACGAGTCGCTGAAGAACAAGGTGACTTTGAGTCTGCGTTTAACGCGTTCAAGAAATACCGTAAGCACGCACTCAAAATGCTCAAAGAACAAACTCATCGAATCAGCATGGATAAAGCAAGAGGCTCTAAACGCCAACTAGAGCAGCGAGCACGTAAGCTGATCAATCATATTCGCTCTCAACACGAATACGACCCTGAAAAACAGTTTTCTAATGTCGTTTCTGAGACCTACTGGTGGGAACAGTTAGTTTTGTTTAAAACGGAGCTCAAACGCTCTAACCACGCCATCATTATGATTCAGCATTCAAACCCCGAAGTTCTCGATGTTTGTACCGAGCTCGTTCATGCATTGACAACCTCCAGCGACCTCATCTCGAGAATTTCCAGTAACAGGCTAGCAATGTTAATTGCAGAAAAAGGTCAAGCAGCAGAAGAGGTCTACCGCACTGTCCAAGCGATGTTAGACATCTATCCATGGAAGCGACGCGGAATCAAAGGCCCGAAACCGATACTGTATTTGCAAGATATCCTGACCTTCCCATTCACGTTAGAACAGCTCGAAGAAAGTTATATTGAGGTAATGAAGAATGGAACAACTGCTTAGCAAGGTGACTGACGCAGGTATCGATCCTTCTTCCGTTTCAGGTGAAGAAGCGATTACGCTATGGGAACACATAGGGTTACATATTGCGTCAACAAACCGAGAGAAAGCGCATTGCTATATCATTAGCGCCGAGTATCGAAGAGAGATCAAACAGCTCAACGACAGCATTAGTGAATTGAAACAAGCCCTTGAGTTGCTTGTTTTACCAGAAGATGTGGAAGATATTCTTTCTGTGAAAGCAAGCTTGAGTGAGCGTTTAGTTGAATTAGGTGACTACAATGCGGCATTAACCGAGTATGTTGCTTCAACCAATATCGCCGTCGAGTACGGCTATATTGATGAGTACGTATTGGCCATTATTGGAATGGGTAATTTGTGCGATGCCTATGGGGATCACCAACGTGCATTACGTTATTATCAAAAAATAGATGCTATCGATCACGCTATTGGCAGTCGATCCCTACGCCTTCGTTACAAGCTGTACATGCTTGCCTGTTATATCAGCTTAAACCGTACCGCAGACGCCAAAGAGCTGCTGAGTGAATGTGAAGAACTGAGCATTCTCGTCAGTGATAAAAACCTCGCCGCACAAATTCACCTCTACCGAGCCAAATTACATCGTCTGCAAGAAGACTACCCCAATGCGTTGCTGGCTATTTCGAATGTTCAGTATACAACGGGTAGTGCCACGACATACTGGTTATCCACGATGGTCAAAATTGAGACTGCGTATTGTCTAAACGGTGTAGGGCACACTTCTTTAGCTAATTTAACGTTGGACTCCATCAGTAAAAGGATTCAAAAGCAGCTATCTCCTATCGTTACTCAGCATTTTTATAACGCGATGAGTCAAGTTTACGCCTCTCAAGGATTGTATCAAGAAGCATTAAATTGTGAAAAAAAAGCGCATAGAATCGAATCTGATCTTGTAAAACATATTCCGATCGGTGAGTTAGGATCTGCTCAACTACGCCGACTTTCACGCTTTGAGTTACAACTCAAACTCATTTTGTCAGAGCTAGAAAACAAAGAACTAAAAGAAACCACCAAGCAGCATAAAAATACTGTTGCTCAGCTACAGCAGGACGTCTTTACCGATCCACTTACGTCTTTACACAACCGACGCTGGTTAGAAGTTAAACTAAAAGATCTGCTGCTGCACGACACGCCATTTGCACTTATGGTGATCGACATTGACCACTTCAAATCCATCAATGACGAACTAAGCCACTTGGTTGGCGACAAAGCGATCAAAAGTGTGTCACAGGAACTGGCGTCCTACTTCAAATTTAAAAGCGCATCATGCGTTCGATTTGGTGGTGAAGAGTTCCTCGTGATCCTTGAGAATACCCAACTGGAACGAGCAGAAATGCATGCCGAGAATTATCGTGAACGGATTTATCAATATGGTTGGGACGATATTCTTGGTGAACGGGGGCTGACCGTATCCATAGGGATTACCTTGCATCGAGAAGGCGAGAATACTCAGCGAACTTTTTATCGTGCAGACAAAGCTCTTTATCGCGCCAAAGCCAATGGCAGAAACCAAGTCTGTACCGAACTTTAAACCATGCCCCGGTTGACACCTGGGGCTTTAGTATACTTTTTATTTATCCTTCCTATATCACTTCACTGCTTGTTTAAATAAGTACTCAGCAACACCTTAACTGCCAATAAACATCAGTGGATACTTACATCGCATAAACATAATTCCTACATAAAAACCGCTTGATTCATCTGTAGTTAAGACAAATACTTAAATTGTTAATTTACGTAGATTTTCCATTTCGCAATACGCACAGGTAGGTAAGATGTTTCTAGACTATTTTGCACTTGGGTTACTCATCTTCGTTGCTTTAGTGATCTTTTACGGAATCATTGTCATCCATGATATTCCATATGAAATCGCCAAAGAGAGAGAGCACCCGCACCAAGACGCAATTCACTACGCTGGCTGGGTCAGCCTTTTCACTTTGCATGCGCTGTGGCCATTTTTATGGATCTGGGCAACATTATGGCGCAAGGAACGCGGCTGGGGTTTTAAACAACTAGAACAAGAAACACACGACATTCATCACCGCCTTGAAGAACTCATCGATGAAGTCAACGAACTCAAAAACGAAGTATCGATGTTGAAACAACAAAAGATTCAGCAAAAGCCTTTGCCTGAACAAAGTAAAGAGGACGAATAATGGACTTATTGCTGATTCTGACTTACGCCGCTCTTTGTATTGCCATTTTTAAAATTTTCAATATTCCTCTAAACAAATGGACCGTTCCAACCGCCGTACTTGGCGGCGTAGTGTTAGTGGGCACACTCGTGCTGCTTATGAACTACAACCACCCATTTACTCAATTGGGTAACCAAGTGTTCCCGACTACGCCTATCGTCTCTGGCGTGCGTGGCCGCGTGGTGGAAGTGCCAGTCCAGGCCAACCAACCGCTCAAAACGGGCGATATTCTTTTCAAAATCGATCCTGTGCCTTTTGAAGCAGAAGTTGCTCGCCTTGAAGCGAAAGTCAAAGAAGCAAGCCAAGGTGCCTTGGGTTTAGAGTCTGATCTAAGAGAAGCAGAAGCTGCTGTATTGAAAGCGCAAGCGGACAGAGATAAAGCACAAAGGGAATTTAGCCGATATCAAAGGGGCTTTGATCGTGGCGCGTTTACTGAACAAGATTTGGATACTCGACGCCAAGCGTATAAAGCGGCAGAAGCCATGTTAGACGTTGCGATTTTGCAACAAGAACAAGCGAAAATCGCTCTGGACTCTGAAATCGGAGGCGAAAATACCCAAGTCGCGCAACTTCTTGCCGAGCTGCGTAAAGCAGAGTTTAACCTAGAGCAAACCGTCGTTCGTGCGCCAACCGATGGTTACGTTACGCAATTGGCTTTGCGTCCTGGTGTTATGGCTGTGCCGTTGCCACTTGCCCCGGCAATGACCTTCGTACATACCGAAGACATTACGTACACCGCGGCATTCAGACAGAACTCATTACAACGCTTGAAGCCAGGCTTTGAAGCAGAATTTATGTTCCGCGCAATTCCGGGCAAAGTGTTCCGTGGCGAAGTCATTGACGTGATTCCAGCCATTGGTGAAAGCCAAATTCAAGCGCGAGGCGCTCTGCTTGGGACTGATGCCTTGCGCACGAGCGGACGTGTTTTTGCGAAGCTGAAAATTACCGACGACTTGAGTGGATACCACCTACCAATGGGTACTGCGGTTGAAGTTGCAGTTTATTCAGACAGCTTTACTCACGTATCAGTGATGCGCAAAGTTCTTATTCGTATGAAGAGCTGGCAGAACTATTTATACCTCGACCATTAATGAACATATAGCGCATTCATTTATCGGTAAAAATAACATCAAACAGTGTAATCAGGGGCTGACGATCAGCCCCTGATTCATTCTAGCCATCCAGATAGATAGCATTCCCACTTTTATTAATATTCTGTATAATGCGCGCCTTATTTTTAATGCTTGCTAAAACCAAAGCCAGTCAAAGGGATGCGTGAATCAAATCACACATTTCCTGAAGAAAAATAGAGCAAACAATAAGCAGCTTGGTTGTTTTGAATATATGTTACACAATCAAATAACTAACGCTTTCCGACAAAACAATTAAACGTTCTTTAAAATCGACTATTGAACTGAGGTTATCTATGAATCTTTCCGCTAAAACTGTTGTGGTTATTGCAATCGGTGCTGCTCTTTACGGTATCGGCGGCTTACCTATGTTTGGCATCCCTGTGTTTGCAAACACAACGCTAAAACCAGCAATGGCAGTATTAGCATTGTTCTCAGTACTATTTGGACCACTTGTTGGCTTCTTGGTTGGTTTTATTGGTCACTGGGTTACTGACCTATTTGCAGGTTGGGGCGTATGGCTCACTTGGGTACTTGGTTCAGGTATTGTTGGTTTGATTATCGGTCTATTCCCTTCTCTAACGCGCTACCGTTTGGAGAAAGGTGATTTCAATATGAAAGACTTCGCGTTATTCGTAGTACTTGCGCTATTAGGCAACGTATTTGGTTACGGTTGCTCTGCATTCCTCGACACGATTTTATACGCAGAACCGTTCACTAAAGTGTTTACCCAGCTTTCTATTATCGCGATCGGTAACACCATTCTTATTGCTATTGTTGGCTTCTTCATTCTTAAATCTGTCGCTAAACGTAACAAGCAAAGCCGTAACTTAACAGAGGCTTAATGTCGAATGACAATCGAATTTTCTAACTTCTCTTTTAGATATGAGTCGCTGGACAAACCGACGCTAAAAAATATCAATCTAAGGATAGAGAAAGGAGAGAAAATCGTCATTATCGGTCCAAGTGGTAGTGGTAAATCTACCCTTGGGCAATGTCTTAACGGACTGATCCCACACGCAATCAAAGGGGAAACCAGTGGAACATTGACCATCAATGGTCAAGACACCGCCCCCTTCGACATGCACCAATACACTGAGCAAGTTGGCACCGTACTGCAAGATACGGACAGCCAATTTGTCGGTTTGAGCATTGGCGAAGACATTGCATTTGCGCTGGAGAACCAGCTAACTTCAAATATCGACATGTACCCATTGGTCAAAGCCACGGCCAAAATGGTCGACTTGGAACAGATGCTAGAACGCTCACCCCACGATTTATCTGGCGGGCAGAAACAGCGTGTTTCTTTGGCGGGCATTCTCGTCGATGATGTCGATATCCTTTTGTTTGATGAACCACTAGCTGCGCTTGACCCTAAAACGGGAAAAAAAACCATCGAGATCATCGATGATCTACACCGCGAAACGGGCAAAACCATCGTAATCATTGAGCATCGTCTTGAAGACGTTCTGCATCGCTCAGTTGACCGTATTATCTTGATGGAAAGCGGCGAAATCATTGCCGATACAACGCCAGATGAAATTTTAGCGTCGCCTCTGCTAGAAGATTACGGCATCCGCGAACCGCTTTATATTTCAGCACTGAAAGAAGCAGGCTGCGCGATTGAGGGCGATGCAAAACCTTCTAGCTTAACTACCTTACCGTTGGAGCAATATAAACCGGCAGTACAAGCATGGTTTGATGGTTCAAAAGCACAACCGCCCAAAACGCCAGCCGAGACTTTGCTTGAAGTCCGTGGCCTCACCTATTCTTACGACGGTGAGAAAAACGCGTTAGAAGACGTGAGTTTTGACATCAAGCGTGGCGAGTTTGTCTCTGTACTTGGCAAAAATGGCTCGGGTAAATCGACCATCACCAAACTGATTATGGGCGTTATTGAAGCGGATAGCGGCTCAATGAGCATGAATGGTCAAGATCTTAACGAACTGACCATCTTCGAGCGCAGCCAGAAAGTGGGCGTGGTGATGCAAAACCCGAATCACATGATTTCCCATCACATGATTTTCGACGAAGTGGCCTTCGGCCTCCGTAATCGTGGCGTTGAAGAGAAACAAATCGAAGCTAAAGTACTTGAAGTCCTTGAGCTGTGCGGTTTGAGCAAATACCGTCACTGGCCAATCGAAGCATTGAGCTACGGCCAGAAAAAGCGCGTAACCATTGCGTCAATTTTGGTATTGGAACCAGAGCTTCTGATCCTTGATGAACCGACGGCAGGTCAGGACTATCGAAACTACACGTCTATGCTGAGTTTCATCGAAAAGCTCAATCGCGAGTTGGGCGTAACCGTAATGATCATCTCTCATGACATGCATTTAGTGTTGGAATACACCTCGCGCTCTATCGTGATTGCAGACAGTAAATTAGTCGCGGATGCACCAATGACGCAGGTATTCAGCAGTCCAGAGCTACTAAACCAAGCAAACCTCACTACCACAAGTTTGTTTGAGTTGGCTACGAAAGTTGGTATCGAGGACACCAATGGCTTTATGCAGCACTTTATCAATGTAGAAAAAGCGCACCGCCAACAAAAAAGCGACGAAGTAAACCAACCAGAGAAAGCAGTGGCATGAAAGACAACAAAATGAAGTTTGGTATCAACTACATCGATACCCAATCGCCACTTCATAAGTTGAATGGCATTACTAAGTTCTTGCTTTTCATTGCTTGGGTAACGGTGGTATTGACCACATTTGACTTGCGAATCATCGCGCTGTTGATCGTGCTGGGTTTGGGCTTATTGAAAATGACCAAAGTGCCCTTTCATGTCTACAAACCGCTGTTATTCGGTACAGGCACGGTATTGCTGATCAATGCCCTGTTTATGTTCGCGTTAGCACCGCAACAAGGTACTGAGTTCATGGGTTCATCAACGGTTTTACTCTCGTTACCCGGTAATTACTCTCTCACTCAAGAGACATTGTTTTACCTAGTAACAGTGACGTTGAAGTACTTCAGCATGTTCCCAATCGCGTTGGTGTTTGTATTTACCACTCATCCGACAGAGTTTTCAGCCAGCTTGAACCGTTTAGGTGTGCCTTACAAAATCGCCTATGCTGTGAGCTTAACGCTGCGCTACTTGCCGGAAGTGAAAAAGGACTTTGTTAACATCATGCACGCGCAACAAGCACGCGGAGTAGAACTGAGTAAGAAGGCTCCGTTGCTCACTCGTATGAAGAACGTGGCAAAGATTCTTGGCCCTCTGATTTTCTCTAGTTTGGACAGAGCCGATCAAATCTCAAACGCGATGACGCTACGTGGGTTTGGTCGTCACTCCTCTCGCACTTGGTACAGCTTAAAACCACTGACCAAAGCCGATATGATCTGCATGGCTGGGATTGCGGTGATAGTGATTGCGGCGATCAGCAAGCGTGTTATCGACACACAACTGTTCTGGTATCCGTTCTAAATTCTTAAGTTTCAAACAGAAGATAACGTGCTTAGTATTGCGAACACGTTATCTTCCCGCTTTCCCCTCGATAACTCGCCTGTTGGCTTCTTGCTTGCAAGTATTCAAAAGAAGCGGTAATTTCAGCGGCTCGCTGATGTGCCAGAAAGTTGCTTATTCAAACGACCAACATGAACTAAACTCATCAGTTTTATCAGGGGCTTAATGATCAACTGCGCACTGCCCACGATGAAAAGCCAAGTACCACTTTCAATCAACGAATCATTCAAAAAGAAAAAGCTACCAATTAAAAACCAAATAGCAATGAGTAGGTCGTTTGCAGCACCTAACGCCTCATAGCGGCGCTGAATAACGATGTGACGGCTTCCTAGATCTAAATCCAACTCTCTGCCATGTATCTGCACTGTATAGCTCCCCTCTTATTGTTTCGCGTCAGTTATGCCCAAGTTATTTCGAAATACTTAGTTCTAAACCCTAACGGACGTGGCATGCATTGACAACCATTGGAGGGATTATCTATTTGCAATAAAAAGAAAAGGGCGCATAAGCACCCTTTTTAGCGAGTCTAATTACAGGTATTCGCTTTAACGATTAGATAGTGAGTACCAACTTAACTCCACTTCAACAAGCGAGTTTCGTTGCCTTCTTCCGGCTTCGCTGGAATATTGAGTGACAACAGCAAGCTCACTGCTGCCATACCAGCGCCGATGTAAAATACGCTCGCAGGTGAAACAAGCCAGATGACACCAAACGTAACAGGTATTACAACTGCAGCAATATGGTTAATCGTAAACGCAACGCCTGCGGTCGACGCCATATCGGCAGGATCGGCAATTTTCTGGAAGTAGGTTTTAATCGCAAGCGCTAACGCGAAAAATAAATGATCGACAACATACAATGCTGCCGCCCACTCTGCCGTTTGCACCAAACCGTACCCGACGAACACGAAGATCAAACCGACGTATTCAAACATCAACGCTTTGCGCTCACCAACAACGCCGATAAAACGGCCTATTCGCTTCGCAAACAAGAAGTTAAAGACATAGTTAATCAGGAACAGCAACGTAATATCTGCGGCGGAGTAACCAAACTTTTCTACCATCAAGAAACCAGCGAACACCGTAAAAATTTGACGGCGTGCTCCACTCATAAACGTAAGCGCATAGTATAACCAGTAACGTTTACGCAGGATGAGCTTCTTGTTCTGAGGCACTTTTGTCTTAAATTGTGGGAAGGCAAATGCCATCACCAAAATGAGCACAAAACCTAAACCACCAGCCATTAAATAGACCGTTTTAAAATCAAGTTTGAGCTGTTCGAGCGAAACCCAAATGGCGCCGTAGGTAAACAGAGAAGCCAAAGCTCCAACAGAAATAAACTTACCCAGCATTTCTGGCGCTTCTTCTTTAGATAGCCATTGTAAAGACAAAGACTGCTTGAGTGTTTCAAAGTAATGGAAGCCGGTGGACATTAACAAGGTTGTAAAAAGTAGACCGTACAAAGTGGGAAAATAACCTGTTAATGCCGTACCAAGCGTAAGCATCGCCAAAGAGACGAGCATAAAGCGTTGCTCTCGGATAAACAGCAATACAAACACGGTGGTAAAGGCCAAAAAACCCGGAATTTCACGCACACTTTGCAATAGGCCTATGTCTGCACCATCAAAGTTTGCTTTCTCGATAACAAAGTTGTTCAACAACGCCATCCAGGTAGAAAAAGCAATGGGCACGATAATGGAAATTAACAGGAGGAAATTTTGCGGCGTTCTCCAGCCGTGCGATGAGGTAGTCATGATGTTTCCTTTAAATATGAAGGCATCATCATAGCTTTAAATGTAACAAATTCGCAATATCATTATTATTTTAAGCCCAGAGCAAGCAGATATGGCTGAGGGATATTGTTATGAAGATAAACATCGCGCTTAACTCCTGGCTAAGCGCGATGTTCAAGTATCAAGAGAAATAAAGCATGAGTAAATGTGCTCAGTGGCTTAATCAATGACTTTTACTGATAGGCGATTTTTAAATTCAAACACATGTTCTGGACATACATCCAAACAACGACCACAACTAATGCAGTTTTGATCCATAACTCGACGATCTCCCTCTTTCAAAGGCTGCCGAAGCACTTCTGGTTCTGGGCAAACGTAAAAGCAATCCATGCATTTGGTGCAATCTTCGCGGCGAACAGCAGTAACGCGCAACAGGCTTTTTCGGCCTATCACGCCATAGGTAGCCCCCAGTGGACATAAGTGCCCACACCACCCATGCTCAACCAAGAGTAAATCCAACACGAACACTAGGGCGATCAACACCCAACCTGCGCCCATACCAAACACCAACCCGCGATGCAGTGCCGCCACTGGATCTAACCATGTCCAAAGAATTGCGCCAGACAGCGCACTGCCCAACATCAAAACAGGGATCAGCCAATAACGAATCACGGGAGACCAACGATAGCTCGCTTTAATGTTGAGCTTTCGACGCAACCACGCCGCCAAGTCTGTCACGATGTTCAACGGGCACACCCAAGCACAAAATGCGCGCGGCGCCAAAATCGCGTAAAACACCACGACAATCACTACGCCTAACAACGCATTAAACTCCGGAACATGCCCTGTCGCCAAAGCTTGAAGCACAATTAACGGGTCACTTAACGGCACGGTATCGAGCAACATACTTGATGACAGATTACCAGTTAGAATTCCCAGCGTCGGCCCAGCCATAAATAGCGCAATGATGGTGAACTGACATAGCCGACGTAAAATCAAAAACCGATGCGCGCGCCACCAACCAAGCTTTTCAATCGCTTCTTTGCCAGCATTTTGAGCTAAGTTCTTTGCCATTACTTACCTCCTTTTAGCGATTCAAGCGCACCTTCCGGTACAGGCGTCTCACTAGGGAGGATATTTTCGAGTGGTTTGTCGATCTCTTTCCAACCAAAATTGTAGTGGCTGCCCACTTTGCCTTTCGCCAAATCCGTCGGGACAACTTTAATAGCAGCGACATCCAACACGCACGCTTGTTCACACTTACCGCATCCGGTACACACTTCGGAATTCACTGTAGGGATAAGTTTGGCGTGATAGCCAGTTCGATCGTTGTGAACCATCTCTAACGTGATGGCTTCATCAATCAGCGGACAAACGCGATAACAAACATCGCATCGTAACCCTTGCCAGTTAAGGCAAGTTTCATGGTCTATAAGAACCGCTGTACCCATTCGAGCATCATCAATATCGGTTAATTTCGGATCTAGCGCCCCACTCGGACAAGCGACAACACAAGGAATGTCTTCGCACATTTCGCAGGGAATATCGCGTGCAGTAAAGTAAGGTGAGCCAGTCGCGACAGGTGAAAGTAATGTCGCAAGTTTCAAAGTATCGTAAGGACATGCCTGAACACACAAGCCACATCGAATACAAGCTGATTCGAAATCGCCTTCCGGCAGTGCACCAGGCGGACGAATAGGCACACCTTTGGTTTCTCGAGCTTGGCTTTGTAGCGATTGTAAGCCCAATACACACGCAGCTGCGCCAACACCAGCCGCAGTCCGAGCTGTATCACGCAAAAATCGGCGCCGACTTTGCGATATTTTAGACTGAGAGGATTTCATGCTATTTCCTCAACAAAACTCCCTTATCAAGTTAAGCATAAATAGCCCTAAACGTGTCGTTTCCCTATACCTCATAGGAGGTAACTCCATCCTCTATTGATTCAAGTCAACTGACGCACAGTGCCGTCGTCACAGTTTGACTAAATGCGTTTATTTACTGCGACATGAAATTCACCACGATACTCTGCAGTACGCGCCATTCTCAGTACAATAATTCAACACCTTTGCAATCTACTCGTTCAATTCGATGACAAATCACTACTAAAAATTCAAAAAAACACATCATAACAAGCTAATTTAAAAGGCATTTATCCATTAAACATAAAAAAACACTATCCAAATAAGAAAACTGTGGTTAGATTAAAAATTAAAACTAAAAAGCGAAGGAGAGAGGCATGGAAATTATCGTACGTCCAACGACCGTCGAAGACGCAGCGGCACTCGTAGAAATCTATTCACAACCAAAAGCACAACGTGAAACCCTGCAACTCCCAAAGCCTTCGCTCGCGATGTGGGTGGAAAGGTTGTCAAACATACCTGATGGTGTTTATAGCTATGTCGCTGAAATTGATGGTAAAATCGTCGGAAATATTGGCTTTCACCACTCTCTACGTCCAAGAACGATGCACACGGCATCGTGTGGCATCGGAGTACATGATAGTTTCCATGGACTCGGTATTGGTAGCAAATTGATAGAAACAGTCACTGAACTAGCAGATAACTGGTTAAATGTGAGAAGAATTCAGATAGAGGTCAATGCCGATAACGACGCCGCCATTGGGCTTTATAAAAAGCATGGATTTCAAATTGAAGGTGAAGCGATTGACGGTTCCTTCCGTGATGGTGAATTCATCAATACCTATTATATGGCGCGCATCAGACCAGGCCAAAGATAAAACAAAGCCTCCTACTAATTGGAGGCTTTTCTTTTTAAACTTCGACTCACTTTCGTAAGTAAGCCAACGCTCTGCGAGTCAATGCTTCTGTGTAGGGATTGATCTTCCAGTGGTCGGAACTCCAACCTTTCACAAAGCGCTGAAAGTCTGCCCAAGCCACAGCAAACAAAGGACGCCATTCACGCTCGACTTCATTAGGGTCAAGATTCGGTTGATAGACCATTAGCGCGTGTTGCAACTGAGCAAAATACGTATCCAAAACCCAAACTTCCATCTCTGCACAACGTTCTGGCTTAACGGCGCTACTCATAAACAGTGCCACATCTTTCATTGCACACCCACATCCAACGTATTGAAAGTCAACCGCAGCAACGCTTGATTCTTCTTCATCAAAACAGAAGTTCGCCAATTTGGCATCACCATGTACTAGTGTTTTAAACTTAGCTTGCGAAAGCGTTTGATCAATCAATTGAGCCGCATTTTGTAGCTCAGTGTCTTGCAATGCTTCAAGCTCGTCGGGTCTGGTTGCTAAGTGCCAGTATGTTCCGGTATGCCACAACTTATCCGAACGAACATCGATGTATCGCGCATGAAAGTTCGCCAACCAAGTGAGGCAGGCTTGTAGATGCTCTAGCTGTGCATCTGTGATGACTTTTGGAAAGCCCACCTCGGCGAGATCTTCCATCACAATGAGCCATTCATTCTCCGATTGGAACGTTTTTAGACCTTGTGGTACTCGGCAGCGAGTATCCACCCCTCCGGAAAAATGCTCATACCAATTCACTTCCACCTGATAAGAGTGCAGCTTTCTTTGATGAGAACGGTCCGTATTCCAGCCTCTAGGATGCTCTGAAGGCTTAGGGAGTTTTACATGCTTAATGATCACCGAACGAGTTGAATAAGTAACTCGGACTAACTCTCCATAGCCTCCCCATAGCGATTGTATGACTTCTACAGAGCGGTAATTACCTAGATTGAGTTCCTGGCCAATATTTTGGTAGCGTTGGTGGTTGTTACTCATCATGCGAGCAGATGTGACCACGTTTGGTTCTTCTCCATGTAGTGAATAACATATGGGCAAACTGGTTTGATTTGATAACCGAGTGACTCAATTTCTGGCAACACCGCTTCCATCATCACTTTTCCGTACCCCTTACCTCGCAGTGCTTCAGGAACAACCGTTGATGTAATGTGCATGACATTACCCTTAAGCTGATAAATTAACTTGGCTTTATAGCCCTGCTCTAAATCAACCCAGAATGTACTATTCGTGGCTTCATGAGTTACTTTATGCATATCTTGCTCTCTAATTTTTGTTACAGATTGATTGAATCAAACTATATCACTGAATAAAATCGATACCATGCGAGAGTGCTGCTTCGCCTCACGCGATTACCTTCTTACATCAGGTACGACAATTATAATGAGAAATATGAGCCCAATTGCCAGAGACGGCAAGCTACCTCTGCAAAGCAAGAAGGCACCAGAACGTCAGGCAAGTACATTAAATAGCACCGATGCAATGGCAATGGTCGAACATGGCAGTGAAGTGAGCTTAAACGTCACCACCCCCGTTGGTACAAAGTTTATTACAACCAGCACATTTGTTGGCTGTCACTCAAATAATACTGCATTGATAGAGGTTCCGAACATCTCCGATGAAGACTTGAAGTTCTATTTTCAAGAAGGCTTTTGGATCAATGTAAAAGCCTACTCTCATCGAGGTGAAGGGGCCGTTATCCCATTTCGGGCCCAATTACAGCATCGACTAGGCGATCCGTACCCAATTTTGGTGCTAGACCTACCCAACACTATGCAGGTCTTTCAGCTTCGCAAAGAAGTGCGTTACGAAGTAAATTTGAGAGCGCGTGTTTGTTTAGAAGCCTATCGAACTGAATGCGAAATAAGAGATTTATCTCGTAGTGGCTGTCGTTTTGTAACATCACCAATGAGCCGACCACTTCAGGTTGGTGACCACGTTTCATTGGATCTAACGATGCCCGGAGAAAGTCGTATGCTAGCGCCGTTGCGAGGTCGTATTTGTAATTTACAAAAATCAACGCATTATGCTCGCTACGGAATGGAGTTTGATGAGGTTGGTAAAAACAACGCTAAAAACCTCCTCAGTCACCTCAAATTTGATGGGACTAAGCTCACACTAAAAAGATAGATTTGATAACCCCTATCGCTTATCAAGAAGCTTTGAAGTGCTAGAAAACAAGAAACCCCTTACTTTTCAGTAAGGGGTTTTTATTTACTAAGAATAAGGCAGTATCTTAGATAAGAGTCATGACTTAGAAGTCGTAACGTAGACCTAGCGCTAGCTCATCTTTTTCAGCCGCGCCTTCGTTATCCATTAGATCGAAGTTGTATGATGCGTAGCCACGGAAGTTAGGCTTGAAGTAGTAAGTTACATCAACAGCTAGGTTTTCTACAGTATCTGCGTCTTCTAGTTCACCTTTGTTGAACGTAGAAGTGAATACAGTTTGACCCATAGTGTAAGCAGCGGCTAGTTCGTAGCCTTTGTAATCAAAAGTCTTACCTGCAACATCCATATCCGCGCCAGTGTAGTTACCAGCGAAGTAGAAGTCACCTACAGAGTATGCAGCTACCAGCATGAACTCATCGCTGTCGTTTTGATCTGCGTAACCAGCACCTAGTTCAAAACCAGTGTTAGCAAACGCGTAAACACCAGATAGAGAGAAGCCATCTTCCTCGTTGTCTGTAAAGCCTTGTGCATCTGTTGTGCGATCAGCAAAACGGTAGCTAGCGCGTACAGCTAGTTGCTCGAATTGGCCTTTGTAAGACAGCATGTTATCTGTACGGTCAGAAACAGGCAGTTTAAGTGCTGCTGTGTTACCGTGGTAAGCCATAATGTCAGTAAAGTCAGTAAGAACCACTAGTGCGCCGTCGTTTTTACCGTAAGTTACTTCACCGTATTTGCCACCCAGACCCGCATAAGCGTAACGAGTTTCAAGACTATCTGTCTCACCAACTTTGTTACCTTTAGAATCAAATACATCATAAGTTTTAGTTACAAACTCACCTTCCCAAAAACCAACGCCGTATAGGTTTTCATTGATTTCCTGTTTGCCTAGGAAGTTAAGACGGATGCGAGTACGGTCTTCTGCCTTACCATCCATCATAGAAAGACGCGCTTCAGCGCGACCGCCCATCTCAAGAGAAGTGCCATCTTGGTTGTATAGTTCTGAAGCGACAACTTGAGATCCTGATGCCATTAGCGCCACTGCTACAGCTAAAGTTTTTAATTTCATTGTTATTTTCCATATCATTGTTTTATATGTGTTTTCTCACCAGAAAAACAGGACTTTTCTGTACCAACGAGAAAACTGGCGGCATAGTAGCAGCTGTTATTTTTCACGCAACGTGTTGAATAAACAGCGCTTATAGAAGAAAACACCACTTAAAATGACGATATGAATACCTCTCAACCATCAAGTTATCGGTTGAGTTAAAAAAAATGTTCGCGTCAAAAAAAAATTGACGAAAAAAATGTAAAAACAATATCACAAAACGTGACATTGCCCGCAAAAAAAATCTTGTTAACTGACTGTTTTAGATAGACTTATTGATAATAAATCCGATTATTACAAACAAAAAAATCCCTGAGCATTCACTCAGGGATTTAGAGATTTGATAAGTAGATGATGAATTAAAGCTTAAAGAAACTTAATTGCTCTTTCTGCTTCTCTGCAAGTAATGAAAGCTCAGTACTCGCACTTGCACTCTGGCTGATGCCCGCTACGTTTTGGTTTACAAGCTCCGACATGTTAACCACGTTGCGATTGATATCTTGAGTAACTTGAGACTGCTCTTCGGCTGCGGTTGCTACTTGCGTGTTTGAATCGTTGATGTTGGCGACCGACTCGGTAATTCCAACCAACGCCTCATTCGCTTGTTGCGTCAGCTCGTTGTTGCGGCTAAGCATATCAAGGCTGACTTGCATACTGTCATTCGCAAGCCCAGACTGCGCTTGAAGCTCTTCAATGATCGTTTGGATCTCTTGTGTCGAGTCTTGAGTACGCGCTGCTAGCATGCGTACTTCATCAGCTACTACCGCAAAACCACGACCAGATTCACCAGCTCGCGCCGCTTCAATCGCAGCATTCAATGCTAGCAAGTTGGTCTGCTCAGATACGCCGCGAATCACTTCAATAACATCGTTGATCTGTACAGATTGCTCTTTTAGACGCAAAACAACTTGCGCTGCATCGTTCAATGCTTGAGACATTTGCGCACTTGCTTCCGCACTTTCTTGGAAGATAGCCAAACCTGATTGAGCAAGTCCATCAGCTTCACGCGCGGTTGCGTCAGCAGAGGTCGCGTTATCACTCACATTATTCGCAGTGCTTGCAAGCTCGTTAACCGCAGATGCAACTTGCTCGATCTCCGCTAACTCTTGTTGAGCGTTCGCTTCCGCTTGCGTCATTACCGCAGCTAATTCGGTCGATGCAGATGCAACTTCCTCACTAATACGGGTTAACTGGTCCACAGTGTTGTATAACTGCTCTGCGGTTTGGTTTACATCTTTGCTCAGCTTAGAGATCTCATTGTCCCCATCGACATCTGCACGTACTGATAGATTACCCATTGCTAACTGACGCATCACTTCTTGCAGCTTTTGGATTGGTGTAACAATCATGCCAGATAGGAACCAAGCGCCTATCAATGAGAAAGCAAATACCGCTAAAACCGTCAACATAGCGTTATTTTGCACACGTTCATTTTGCTGATGACTTCTGATAGTAGATTGTTCAGCTTGCTCGTTTACATGCTTTGATAGTGTGTTAATTTGTTGGACCATTTCTCGGCCAACATTGCGATACTCTTTGACAAATGCACGGTACTCGCTATCCGATTTCAAACCTTGATCGTATTGGTTGAAGAAAGCAACTGAGCGCTCTGAATATCGCACATAGGATTCAATTGCTTGGCGAACTTTAACGGCATCGTCACGGAATAGGTTTCGGGCTTCAATTGCGCTTAAATCGGCATCAACTTGCTTTAAGCCTTCTTTCAATTCGGTTAGAAAATTCTCACGACGAGAAGCATCGTAAATAGCGTAAACCGCGCTTATGCGCAGAGGGTAAATTTGGTCGTCAATACTCGCCAATGTGTCTTTGTGAAAAACCAAAGATTCTTGGTTGGAAGCAATAACATCTTGCTCTGCTTGAAGATTGTTTTTAGTAATCCAAAGAGCAATAAACAAAACAATCGCGGTAAATAATACCGGAACCAAAATTTGCGTTCGTACTGACAAATTTTTCAGTGATAACTGCATGACAGGGCCTCAGTTGTATGCGTGATGTCTATATCCAAACAAACTCGAGCAGTGCTTATAACAACGTTACTTTTCGGCAGTTTGAATATCTATGCTTCCTTGCGACGGGATAAATCCCAGACGAATAAACAAGTGGCGAATATTAGAGGTCGATCACACTTTTGTCTAGTACAAAAACTCTCCATTTTCAATCTGTTATTGACAATATCCCGACAGTGGCGTCGGGATATTGTCGTTATGATAAATTATGATCACTTATGATGAGATACATTCACATTTAGGACGGTTTCAGCCTATTTTCTCAACGAATTGAGCTTGGCTTGAGCAAGGCCAAAAATGGTATCGATTGGATAAGAGCCTTCATCGGTTGGCTCACCAGCAACTTTCCCCGTAAACAATTCGATAGCTTCAGTAACATGGTCAATCGCCCAAATATTAAACTCGCCTTTTTCGACTGCTTTCACGATGTCGGAACGAAGCATTAGATTGTGAACATTAGAGCGCGGAATAATGACCCCCTGCCCGTCATGACGACCTTTAATTACACACACATCATAAAATCCTTCGATCTTTTCGTTTACGCCACCAATAGGCTGAGCTTGACCAAATTGATTCATCGACCCTGTTATCGCAATGTCTTGTCGATTTGGTTGCTTTGAAAAAGCAGACACAACCGCACATAACTCAGCCATGCTGGCACTATCACCATCAACACCACCGTAAGATTGCTCAAAGGTAATGGTTGTCGTTAATGGCACTCGTGCCGTTTTACCAAATACGGAAGATAAGTAGGCAGACAAAATCATTACGCCCTTAGAGTGAATACTGCCTCCCAAATCCACGCTTCGCTCGATATCGATAACATCCCCATCACCGTAACACGTCGTCGCTGTGATGCGATTCGGTGCACCAAACATGTAGTCACTAGTGCTCAATACCGAAAGTGCGTTCACTTGGCCTACGGCTTCTCCTTCGGTGCGAATCAGCGTTGTGCCGTTAATAAAGGTTTCCATTACGTTATCGCGTAATCGGCTTACTCGCATTTCTTGGTTATTGAGCGCCTCTTCAACATGCCCAATACGGATCATGTTAGAGTTAGCTTGACGAGCCACGTAGTTCGACTCTCGAAGCAAGTTGGCGATATTAGCCGAATGTAGAGATAGCTTGGATTGGTCGCCAGACAAACGTGAGCTGTATTCGATGATTCGAGCAATGGCTTTGCGATCGCAATGCAGCATATTATTGTCATGCACCACGCTAGAGATAAAGCGCGCGTAATGCAGCTCAGACTCCGGCGTACGTTTCATTTCGTCTTCGAAATCTGCCGTCACGCGGAACAACTCGCTGAACTCTGGATCGTAATGTTGGAGTAATTGGTAAGTTCGGTAATCACCAAATAAGATAATTTTGATATCAAGCGGAATCGGTTCAGGATCGAGTGATACCGCCCCCGTCAATGTGACTTCTTTTTCTAGAGACGTAAAACTCAATTGACGAGCACGCAATGCGCGCTTCAAACCATCCCAAACGTAAGGCTGTTCAAGTACTTTCTGAGCATCCATTAATAGAACGCCGCCATTCGCCTTATGCAAGCTCCCTGCGCGAATCAGCGAGAAGTCGGTAAACACCGTTCCCTTGAAAGTGGCAGTCTCAATCGACCCGAAGAGTGAATGATAGTTGGGATTTTCTTCAACAACGATAGGAAATTCGCTGC
Organism: Vibrio sp. 2130-1; assembly: GCF_033339515.1. Taxonomy (NCBI): domain Bacteria; kingdom Pseudomonadati; phylum Pseudomonadota; class Gammaproteobacteria; order Vibrionales; family Vibrionaceae; genus Vibrio; species Vibrio sp. 2130-1. The sequence goes on along the minus strand of NZ_JAWOUT010000007.1, from coordinate 190,043 downwards.
TTTTACGGCTTACCAAGACGTTCACTTTATAACGACGTGGCAATTTTTTATCCAAGGATGCCGTCGCAATTTCGCCTTGCTCGCCACTTTGGTCAAGGAAGATATCTGCGTTTTCAACAATATCTTTTTGCAGCTCAGTTAAGTAGGTTTTGATTTCGGAATATTGCGCGTAATCCACTTTGAGTTTTTTGATGAAGTGAGTAATCACATCAAGCGTCACTTCATCATTGAGCTTTTTGATTTTATCGCTGTATGTCTCTTCCCACTCCGTAAGCTCACGAACCATCGAGCGCAATCGCACTTCGAGTTCATCAATAGCATCGCTGAATTGCTCTTGTTCTTTTTTGCTTAGTGCATCAAAAGACTCTTCCGTATGAAGCTCATCACCGTTCATGGCGACAAACTGATAATCCCCCTGTGTAGTCAGTGTTAGGCTGATGCCTTTTTCTTTTGCCTCTCGACTAATACGATCCAGCTCGTTTTGTTGCTTAGCTGCCAATTGATTTTTTAATCGCTCAGCGCGGCTAAAGTACATTTCATTGTCGAATGCTAGGGGTAAAGCATTCAATAATTTGCCCATTAAAGCTTCAATATCAACACGTAGCTTATTTCCGATACCACAAGGCAGCTTTAATACCTTTGGTGTACGGGTATCCTCAAAGTTCGCAACGTAACACCAATCAAACAGGGCTGCTGCATCGTGCTGGTGACGATTCAGATAGCGCAAGATCATGGTGCGTTTACCTAGCCCATTCTGACCAATGGCGTAGATGTTATACCCTTTCTCTTTGATGGACATCGCAAACTCGACCGCTTTTTGCGCGCGCTCTTGGCCCACGATTTCATCAATTGGAGGTAACTCCTTGGTCGACTTACATGGCATATTCTCTAGATCTGCTACAGAATATAGCTGCTTAGCTTCCAATCTTAGTATTGCCATATCCACTTCCTTTTTTCTTATTTTCGTTATTTGAGTGTAGAGATTATTTGCTTAATTTTAAGTGATTTACCTTCCACCCTAGATTGATTGGACATTTTATGAACACATAAGTGATATTAACACGCACTTGCAATTGATAATCAATTTCATTTAATATCTAAACAAATCAAATGTTGTGGAGATGGATATGAATATTGAGCAATGCTGGATGCGCTACTTAAAAGCAGAGCAACTGATGGAACAAGGCCATTGGCCAGAAGCTCATCGTTTATATGACGACGTGCTCAACAATCTACCCAACCACATTCATTTAGCGCTAGAAAATGCACAAACTAAACCTTGCCAGTTTGTATGTCTCATTACGGGGCTTAGAGATGCCAGCGTGACGCAATCAGAGATTCTCAACAAACTCGGCTTACAACATGATGCGTTCTCAATACTCAATCAAACTTACGCGCTATTTCAATTTTTGCAGCTAGAGAGCCATGAACTGATTGAGCGCGTAGCTCACCTACTTGGTCAACAGAGCGAAGACTTATTAGCTCACATGGCGGCATTTTGCTCTGCCCAACGTAATGCTCAATGGATGATAGAACTCGAGCACGTAACGCGCGCGCATGAGCAGTTCTTACATTTGCAAGCCATGAGTTCGGCAAAATCTTCGCCTTCTCACCTGTATAATTAATCTAAAGCTCAAGCATTGAGGACAACTAGGTTTGTGCTGTCCATTACTTGAGTATCATTTGCTTTATCAACCACAAGGATCTGTGATGTCTTCTAAAACCATTCTTTCGGTGAACAACCTATCAGTCAGCTTTACGACAAACGATGGGATCGTCGATGCAGTAAAGAATGTTAGCTTCGATTTAAAAGCAGGCGAGACGCTGTCCATCGTTGGCGAATCTGGCTCTGGCAAGTCAGTATCAACCAATGCACTGATGAAACTACTACCAGACAACGCTATTTTGCATGAAAACTCATCCATCATGTTTGAGGGTAGCTCCATCTTGGATAAAACAGAGCGTGAAATGCAAAGTATTCGCGGTGATCGCATTGGCATGATTTTTCAAGAGCCGATGACCTCACTAAACCCGTACATGCGGGTGGGTATCCAAGTCGCTGAGGCCATCATGTGTCACCGCCCGGTCGACAGACGAACAGCAAAAGCAAAGGTGTTAGAGCTGTTTGAATTGGTTCATATGCCAAACCCAGAAAAAGCGTATAACAAGTACCCACACGAATTTTCTGGTGGTCAATTGCAACGCATCATGATTGCGATGGCACTGATTAACGAGCCCGATATTTTGATCGCCGACGAACCTACAACAGCGTTGGATGTCACGGTTCAAGCAGAAGTGTTGCACCTGATTAAAGAAATTCAGGCTCAGATGGGCATGGCAATCCTATTTATTACTCATGATTTAGGCGTTGTAAAACACTTTGCCGACCGTGTCATTGTGATGTGTAAAGGGGAAGTCGTCGAAGAAGGCGAAACGCAAACACTCTTCGAAGACCCAAAACACGAATACACACGTATGCTGATCAACTCTATTCCAAAAGGCAGTAAGGACCCTATTAGCGAGAGTGCTACACAACTATTAAAAGCTGACTATATACGAGTCAAATTCTTGATAAAGTCGCATTTTATAGCCAGTAAAAATGAGTACTTCGAAGCCGTAAAAGGCATTTCTCTTGAGCTCAAACAAGGAGAGACCCTCGGGATCGTTGGGGAGTCCGGTTCAGGTAAGTCTACACTCGGCCGAGCTTTGATAGGTCTACTGCCCTCAACTGGCAAAATAGAATATAAAGGCCAAGATATGGCCTTGCTGACAAACAAAGAACGTTTTGAGCTGAAAAAAGACGTTCAGATGGTATTCCAAGACCCTTATGGTTCGCTTTCTCCTCGTATGACTATCGGCGAGATCATCACAGAAGGATTAACTGTCCACCAACCAATGTTGAGTAAAAAAGAACGTATGCAGAAAGCGCGCGACGTGCTCCGTGAGGTCCGCTTAGATCCCACGTCCATCAACCGTTATCCGCACGAGTTTTCAGGAGGCCAGCGTCAGCGTATTGCTATCGCGCGAGCACTGATCCTTGAACCTTCGTTTATTCTGCTTGATGAGCCAACCTCTGCATTAGACCGCTCGGTGCAACTGACAGTGATTGACCTTCTGAAAGATTTGCAGAAAAAACACAATATTGGCTACTTGTTTATTAGCCACGATCTATCAGTAGTTAAAGCACTCTCTGATCGTGTTCTAGTCATGCAAAAGGGCGAGGTCATGGAACAAGGTACGGCCGAAAAGATTTTCCAAAACCCTAAAAATGACTACACGAAAAAACTGATAGATGCCTCATTTGATCTTGAAAACAGTGAAAATCAGCACAATGCGGCTTAGGTTCATCACAGTTTCATATTCATAAACTAGGATTAAGAAAAGGTGATAAATTCATCTTGTCTTAAGAATGGCGTAGCTGCCTGTCGGTTTGGCCGCCGAGACTGGTTGGTTCAAGAGTCAGACTTAGTCAACCTGGCTCAAATACTGGCAAACAGTATGAATTGAGTTCCCCCAACCATGAAAAATGCCGCGACACTGTCGCGGCATTTTTTTATTCTCAGAAGCTTCGAACAACTAGGGCATTAAATCGACTCAATCCCCATATTATGTAACGTAAATGCATACACGTCTGTGGTGAGGTCAATTTGCTTACTCAGCGGCATTCCTGCACCATGACCTGCATTGACATCAATGCGTATTAATACTGGATTAGCGCCTTGCTGTTTGCCTTGCAGCTCCGCAATAAATTTGTACGAATGTGCTGGCACAACTCGGTCGTCGTGATCAGCAGTTGTCACCAAGGTAGCAGGATATTGCACGTTTTCTTTTACATTGTGAACAGGAGAGTAGCCAAGCAAGTATTGGAACATCGCTTCGCTTTGCGAAGACGTGCCATAGTCATACTTCCAGCCTTCTCCAGACGTAAACGTGTGGTAACGCAGCATATCAAGCACGCCAACCGCAGGCAGCGCGACTTTGAATAGTTCAGGGCGTTGCGTCATACACGCTCCAACTAACAAACCACCATTAGAACCACCGCGAATCGCTAGGCGATCCGAGCTAGTGTAGTCGTTTTCAATCAGGTATTCCGCCGCCGCAATAAAGTCATCAAACACGTTTTGCTTTTGCTGCTGAGTGCCTGCGTTGTGCCAGGCTTTACCGTATTCACCGCCGCCTCGCATGTTGGCGACAGCGTATATACCACCCAACTCTAGCCAGTTGGCTACATTGCCAGAAAACATTGGAGTGAGGCTGATGTTAAAACCGCCGTAACCATACAACATGGTTGGTGCTCTACCATCAAGTGCAATGCCCTTCTTGTATGAAATGATCATCGGAACTTGCGTGCCGTCTTTTGAGGTGTAAAACACCTGTTTTGATTCATACTCATTACGATCGAACGGTGCCTTTGATTCTTGAAACAGTGTCGATTCACCAGACTCAACATCAAATGAGAAGATCGTCGGAGGCGTCACGTAGTTAGTGAATGTGTAATAAAGTGTGGTTTCTTCTTTTTTACCCGCCAGACCATAAGCCGTGCCTTCTCCCGGCAATTGTACATCTCGAATCCACTCACCTTGGTAGTTAAACTGCTGCACTTTAGAAAGCACATCTACCATATAAGTCGCAAACAGATAACCGCCACCTTTGCTGATTTCTAACGGCTGTTCTTGTTCAGCAATCACGTCAGCCCATTGTTCTGTCTGAGTGTTGTAGCTGACAACTTTGCCATTCGGCGCGTCTAGGTTGGTGTAAAGCAGCAAGGTTGCGTCTTGGCTATCAATTAAGTAGGTGTCGCCTTGCGTTGTATCGCGCAGCGTCACAATTGCTTGGGAGTCAGACTGTAAATCGATATAAAACAGACGATTACCCGATGTAGATTCTGCGCCAGAAATAATGAGGAAGCGATCATCTGTCGTCGTCGTACCAGACACATAACGATGAACTTGCGTATCCAACTCACCAAAAATCACTTTATCTTCAGATTGAGGGGTACCAAGTTCATGATAATAAAGCTTGTGATGCTCAGTTCGAGCAGACAACTCGCTGCCTTGCGGCTTATCGTAGCTTGAGTAATAGAAGCCTTTGCTACCCAGCCAAGAAATCGACGTAAACTTCGCATCAACAATCTCAGGCTCTAACTGTTCTTTGGTTTCCGTATCAATGACAAAGATCTTACGCCAATCACTACCCCCTTCTGAGATGGAATACGCGACCAAACGGTAGTCTTTAGAGAAGCTGACTTCGCCAAGAGAGGTCGTGCCCTCTTCGGAGAAAGTATTTGGATCAAGGAAAACCTCGGCTTCTCCCTCGCCTTTACGTCGATACAATACGCTTTGGTTTTGCAAACCGTCGTTTTTGTAGAAGTAGGTGTAGTCACCACGTACAAATGGCTGGGAATATTTTTCGTAGTTTTGACTGTTCGCCACTAAGTCACGGATTTGTTGGCGGTACGGTATCTGACCAAGGAAATCGAAGGTGACCGAATTTTGACCCGAAACCCATTGTGCGGTTTCTTCACTGCGATCATCTTCTAACCAGCGATAAGGGTCGGCAATGTCGTGACCAAAATAAGTGTCCACGACAGAATCTTTACGTGTTTTTGGGTAATGCATAACGTCCGTGTTACTCCGTTGTTTTTATTAAGTTGTTTATCTTCAATCGTTTTATTGCGGTGATTACCTTAGAGCACCCAATTTTGATTTCAACGACATTGTTTTAAATCTATGAAGAACCTAGAAATAATGAGATATCGTTAAGTACCGGTCACGAATGTGCTCAATAAGCAGCTTCACTTTGTTCGGTGGTTGACGAGTAAACGGATACACCGCGTAGATACCCAACTTTTTACCTACTAATTCAGGAAAAATATCCACCAGTTGACCATTACGAATATCGTGATACACCAAGCAGCGCGGGACGTAAGCAATACCATGGCCGCCCAGAGCGGCTTTACGTAATGCGGTCGCGTTATCAGTAGAAAAGCAGCCCGATACTTTGACGATGTAATTGCCATCTTCTCCTTTAAACTCCCAATCCGTTGCACCTGTGGTTTGGTAAGCGTATTGCAGACAATTGTGCGTGGTGAGATCAATCGGCTCGATCGGTTTCCCATTTTTCGCAATATAAGAAGGTGACGCGCATACCACCCATTGGGAATCGAGAATATGTCGTGCGATCAAACTGGAGTCGGCTAGGTAGCCAGTTCGAATGACTAAATCGTAACCATCAGCCACTAAATCGACAAAGCGATTATCCAATGACATGTCCACGGTCAGACCCGGATGAAGGTTACAAAATTCGGCAACAGCATCAGCAAGTATCAAATCTCCAGAGATACACGGCACGGACATTTTTATATGACCGCTCACATTCTCTCCAAAGCCTGCAACAGCATCCATAGCCTCCTGAGTGGCCTGCTTCACATTTTTAGCACTGTGGAGTAACACCTTACCTGCCTCGGTCAAGGTTAATTTGCGCGTTGTTCGATATAATAGCTGAGCCCCTATTTCTTCCTCCAACCTCGCCATTCTTTTGCTAACTACCGAATTTGTAAGGTTATTTGCCTCTGCAACCTTACTAAAGCTGCCAAGTTCGATTACTTGAGAAAATAGGATTAAGTCGTCTGCTCTCATACCATTATGTCACTTTTGGAATTAATTATTTTCATTATTTCCCTATATCAACAAAAAATAAAGGAGTAAATTCACGCCAAATTAACAAAACCATTACAACAAAAAGTCGCCTCTACAGCGGATTGACACCGTTCGAGAAGTCAGCGTACGAAGGATGTACAAATGAGTGAAACCCTACTTGCCCTAGTGGCATTTTCGCCAATTGTTGTTGCCGCCATCTTATTGGTTGGTCTCAACTGGCCTGCTAAAAAAGCCATGCCTGTTGCGTTCGGTCTAACCGTCGCTATCGCACTAATGTTTTGGGATATGTCAGCCAATCGCGTACTGGCTTCTGTATTCCAAGGGCTAGGCATTACTGTCTCTGTTCTATGGATCGTGTTTGGTGCCATCTTCTTGCTCAACACTTTAAAACACACTGGAGCGATCACCACTATCCGTAATGGATTTACCGATATTTCGGCTGACCGCCGTGTGCAAGCCATCATCATTGCTTGGTGCTTTGGCTCGTTCATTGAGGGCGCATCTGGGTTCGGTACCCCTGCAGCAATCGCTGCACCACTACTGGTTGCAATCGGCTTCCCTGCGCTAGCCGCTGTCCTAATGGGCATGATGATTCAGTCAACGCCTGTTTCATTCGGTGCGGTGGGTACGCCAATCATCGTGGGTGTAAACAAAGGTTTAGACACCCATAACATCAGTGAGTCTTTGGCCGCACAAGGTGCAACGTGGGAAATGTACCTGCAAGATATCACAGCACACGTTGCTGTCATTCACGCAGTCGTAGGTACGATGATCCCGGTATTAATGGCGATGATGTTAACACGTTTCTTCGGCAAGAACAGAAGCTGGAGTGAAGGCCTGGATATTCTACCATTTGCGTTATTCGCTGGTGTCTCTTTCACCGTTCCATACGCGTTAACCGGCGTATTCTTGGGCGCAGAGTTCCCTTCACTTATCGGTGGTTTGGTTGGTCTGTCTATCGTTGTTACCGCAGCGAAAAAAGGCTTCTTAGTACCAAAGACTAAGTGGGATTTCGAAAGCGAAGACAAATGGCCTGCAGAGTGGTTAGGTTCGCTAAAAGTCGATCTAAACGACAATCCGGGCAAGCCAATGAGCATCGTAAAAGCTTGGGTTCCATATGTAATGCTGGCAGTTATTCTCGTCGCAAGCCGCGTAAGCCCCGAGCTGAAAGGCTTTGTACAAAGCGTAAGTTTATCGTTCAGCAACATTCTTGGTGAGACTGGCGTTAGCGCTGCGATTCAGCCGTTATACCTTCCTGGTGGCATTCTGGTGTTTGTCGCACTACTTGCTGCAATGTTACAAAGCGGTAGTGTAAAGCCATTGCGTGAAGCGTTTGGCGAGTCAAGCAAAACACTGATTGGGGCGGGTTTTGTCTTGGTATTTACCATTCCGATGGTTCGTATCTTTATCAACTCAGGCATCAACGGTGCTGACCTAGCAAGTATGCCCGTCACAACCGCAAACTTCGCCTCTGACCTTGTTGGTTCTGCGTTCCCAGCGCTGAGTGCCACCGTTGGTGCACTGGGTGCGTTCATCGCTGGCTCAAACACGGTATCAAATATGATGTTCAGCCAGTTCCAATTCGAAGTGGCACAAACGTTGTCTATTTCGAGTGTGATTGTTGTATCACTCCAGGCCGTCGGTGCTGCTGCAGGTAACATGATTGCGATTCACAACGTTGTTGCCGCATCAGCCACGGTAGGTTTGCTTGGTCGAGAAGGCGCAACATTGCGTAAGACGATTATCCCTACGTTCTACTACATTGTAATGACAGGCATTATTGGATTGGTGCTGATTTATGGCTTCCAAATGACAGATGTCTTAATGAAGTAACGCGAAATGCAGGGTTTACAACCCTGCCTAATTTGACACAGCTGTCTGCACTACTACCCCGACATGTTGATTTAGCTTGCTACATCAATTCCCCCGACAGCTGTGTCACCCTTTCCAGTTTGCATAACTGATTGAGTGATTTAACAAAATTTTTCAACCAATTATGTAAATGGGTTACCAACATCACCGATTCAAACGTAAGTGAACCATAGGTAACTATACTCATTTTGATGTCTTCACTGCTTTGCGATGAAGGCTCAACGAAAGAGCAAATTGCTCCACAACTTTGCTTAGAATAACCGCTAGGACACCATTATGATTATCTCAGCTTCTACTGACTACCGCGCTGCCGCGAAAGCCAAGCTTCCCCCGTTTCTATTCCATTATATTGATGGCGGCTCTTACGACGAACGCACGCTGAAGCGTAATACTGACGATTTAGGTGATGTCGCTCTTCGCCAACGCGTCCTACGCGATATGACAGATTTGAGCCTCGAGACCGAGATCTTCGGTGAGAAACTGGCAATGCCAATCGCGCTAGCTCCTGTTGGTCTAACTGGTATGTACGCGCGCCGAGGCGAGGTACAAGCAGCAAAAGCAGCCGAGAAAAAAGGCATCCCATTTACTATGTCGACTGTTTCGGTTTGTCCGATTGAAGAAGTCGCACCTGCAATTGAACGTCCAATGTGGTTCCAGCTTTACGTGCTTAAAGACCGTGGCTTTATGAAAAACGTACTTGAGCGTGCAAAAGCAGCAGGCGTAACAACGCTGGTGTTTACCGTTGATATGCCAGTTCCTGGCGCACGTTACCGTGACATGCACTCAGGTATGAGTGGTCCTAACGCAGCCATGCGTCGTGTATTCCAGGCGATGCGCCACCCAAGCTGGGCGCTGGATGTGGGTCTACTTGGTAAACCGCACGACTTAGGTAACATCTCAACTTATCGTGGCGAACCAACAAAGCTAGAAGATTACATCGGCTGGTTAGGCGCAAACTTCGACCCTTCTATCTCCTGGAAAGATCTTGAGTGGATTCGTGATTTTTGGGATGGTCCAATGGTTATCAAAGGCATTCTGGATGAAGAAGACGCGAAAGATGCGGTACGTTTCGGCGCAGATGGCATTGTGGTATCTAACCATGGTGGCCGTCAGTTAGATGGCGTACTTTCAAGTGCTAAAGCACTACCAAGCATTGCGGATGCGGTAAAAGGTGATCTTAAGATCTTCGTAGACTCTGGTATTCGTACTGGTCTTGATGTCGTTCGTATGCTCGCACTTGGTGCAGACTGTACGCTTCTTGGCCGTTCATTTGTGTACGCATTGGCAGCACAAGGCGGAGCAGGCGTTGAAAACCTACTGGATCTGTACGATAAAGAAATGCGTGTAGCAATGACGCTGACTGGCGCTAAGTCTATCGCGGATCTTTCACGCGATTCGCTAGTGAAAATCCCATAATCTTTGCAATCGAGCAAAACAGAAACGAAAAAACGAGCCAACAGTGGCTCGTTTTTTTATTGCTCTTCAACCCGATAATTTGACGAGCAAGCTAGCTAACTTGGTGAACGTACTCGATCACAACTTGGTTTCCGTCGATAAACACGTTACTGATATCGCCATCCACCGTCACACGATTTTGTAAATAAACGGTACCAGATGCAGATAGATCACGCTCCGTCAAAGACGGAATCACCTGACCAGGACGTACATGTAGCTGCTCGCATAGCTGTTTTACAAAACCTAGCGTCAGTGGAGAATTACCACGTAACAAGCCAGAAAACTCGTGTAGACTCAAACCAAGGCGCTTCGCCATTTCCATTTGAGTGATGTGCATTTTGGCTTTTTGTGACATCCAGATGTCGTAGAGCGCGTTTCGATCCAGCTCTGTAAATTCCATATCTGCCTCCGCTAATTCAAGAGCCAATACACTCTCACACTTACTTAAGATAAATGTTAGCGATAAGTCAGAGAAGTTATAATTGATCGTCCAAATATCAACCCTCAATCATTGTTAGCATACCTCTGAACGTGCATGAGGCGGTCGCTCAACAGAACATTGAGGTGACTCTCTTGTCATCGGAAGGAAAAGTCCATCTCGGACGGTTTAGACATAAGTAAATGATTTAAAGGAAATCACTGGGGTGAAGGAGTAATATCTGCTACCTTTCCTTCCATGGTTCACTAGAAATAAGTTACATATGCCACAGTGGTTTACCGAATTACAAAGCTACATTGAAACGTCTCATCAAAATTGGAGTGGGAGCGTCCTTTTCATTACGCTCGCTAGCTTTATAGCTTGGATAGCTTGGCGGCTGATCCGCTCTCGCCTCGCTGCGCTCGTAGAGAAAACGCCCTTCCACTGGGATGACATGTTGCTTGATGCGCTAAAAGCGCCCGTCAGTACACTCATTTGGTGTTGGCCAGCAACCGTCTCTATCGGCATCATATTAGAGAGCGAGCTCAACGATAAAATAAACTGGTTAAGTACGCTGAAACTGATTTTAATCATCAGCATCTTCGTATGGACCGTTATGCGGCTCATTACCAATGTTGAAGAGCATGTTCTCGAACAAAAGAACCGAGATGAAACAACGGTACAAGCGATAGCTAAGGTCGCGCGCCTGTTCTTTATTACCGTCGGAATTCTAACCGTAATGCAGGCATTTGGTCTGTCACTATCGGGCCTACTTACCTTCGGTGGTGTTGGTGGTTTGATCGTCGGTTTAGCGGCGAAGGATTTGCTGTCTAACTTTTTTGGAGGTCTTATGATCTACTTCGATCGTCCATTTAAAGTTGGCGATTGGATCCGTTCTCCAGACCGACAAATAGAGGGGACAGTAGAACGCATTGGCTGGCGCATGACCATTATCCGAACTTTCGATAAGCGTCCACTGTATGTACCAAACTCAGTGTTTAGCAGCATTGTCGTAGAAAACCCATCTCGCATGCTGAACCGACGTATCTACGAAAAAATTGGACTTCGTTACGACGATGCAGAAAAAATGCCGCAAATTATCACCGCGGTAAAAGAAATGCTGAAAAATCACAAAGACATTGATGCACGCCAAACACTTATCGTCAACTTCGATACATTCGGTCCATCATCATTGCACTTCTTTATCTATACCTTTACTAAAACCGTGAATTGGGTGAGATACCATGAGGTTAAGCAGGACATACTGCTTAAGGTAATCAACATCATTAAAGAGCACGATGCAGATATCGCGTTCCCTACTCAGACGCTTAAGCTTGATCCTATACAAATGGTAAAAGCGGAAGAGCAAGAAGATCACGGCTTCTAGTTTCACCAATACCCAAATAATCAAGCCCGCTATGTTTAAGCGGGCTTTTTATTTTTCTTCGCATGAAGTGGTTATTGTTGCGTTAACACCATACGTGCATTCAGCGGTTGGATTGGGCGATTGTTTTTCCCCATTACTTCCGAAAAAGATTTTATCTGCTCAGGAGAAATAGTTTGTGCTTCTTTCATCACCAACCAACGCACACCTTCAGAGCATGGTGGTGTCGTTAGTGAGCCGTTAAAGCGGTAGTAGTCTTTATCACTTGGGATAAGGGCATCAGCATCAAATGGAACCTTGATGGTAACATCTTGATCTTTAGTTGGAATGTTAGCTAGCATCTTAGCTAAATCTGGGTTCGCGTCACCCAGTTTAAAGAACACCGCGACAACAGCTAGATGACCTACTTTGTCGGCATGCACAAAGTGTACTTCTAGTGGGTATTCTTTACCATCCACATGGTTTTCAGATGGCGTATGGAAGTGGAACTGTTTCAACGTAAACTCTTTACCATCAATGGTGAGTGTGTTTTTACCTTCTAAACCAGTCTGTAAAGTGTGACCGTTGTTCAGCAGTGAAATTGCCTTACCTTCGTAGTCGAAATTCAATTTTTCTAGCTTCGCTTCGGTCGCCGATTCAATGTTGATTGGGCTCTGGTTTTGACCTTTCGCGCACTCAGATGCAAACTCACCCCAATGAGCTGGCCCATGGTTTCCCTCGTAGCCCCAGCTTGCTGCATAAGCTGTTCCTGTAAATACCAGTGCCAAACCTAATGTTGTTAGTGACTTCTTCATCATTTTCCTTATTTCTGAAAGTTAAATTCCGTGAGAATAAAGCCATACTAATCTCACAAAATTAAGCAGTGACAGAGTGAAAACTATGATTACAAAAGATTTTTGGAATAGAAGCCTCTAATGATGTAATTGACATGATGCTCAAAATTGAACGTCAACGATTATTGAGTCGGTGTAAGTACCTGCAGGAGGGGTCGTTTGGCTGGTTAGTATCTGCGCGCGATAATTATAATTCTGTGGCGTGATACCATCCGGAATGGAGCCGCCAGTATCGACGTCACTGTGTTCACGACGTTCAGAACTGGTTCCTCCCCAGCGCTCCATCGTTGATGACTTATAGATTTCATACTCCAAATAGTGACCACTAGAAATCATTCGCCGCTGACCGCCGGACGCATTTAGGCCGTCATTCAAGCCAATGGAGAAGGAACTATTCTTGGTACAAGTTAACGATATAACCTGACTGACTGGTTCAAAACCGGCCACTAATGGGGACGAACCAAAATCAATATCTGGCGCTGTGATCATACAATCAGGGGTCACTTCCAACTCAACCGTAATCACGCTTTGAGCGCTGCCATTGGCGCGGCCAATGCATACCCCTAGAACCCCGATACCCTTACAGTAATCCCAAATCCAGGATACGGTGATTTGGTCTTTATAAGTCCCAGCGGAAAGATTACTACCCACTCCCGTCCGAGCATAAAGCGGAAACTCGGCTTGAGTGCCAAACAACCCGAGTAAATCGAGTAACCCGATTTCAAAAAAATTGTAAGTTTGGCCGAATACATACTCTTGTGAAAGACCTGGATCGCCAAAAATCTGATAGCTGAGCTCCGAACTCGGATCATCCTCATTTAATAGCAAACCATTATTTATACTGTTAAACGTTGCTGATACGTAGTCGCCACTTAACAAAGACACAAGTGTAGAAAAGTCACACGTAATGCCCGCATGAGGCTGAGCTGAGCTTTGCTGCTGAGAGCTTGAAACAGTAAACGAAGAAACATTGCCAAACAAGATTAAAGGTGTTGCCGCCGTGAGCTGACAAGCCATTGTCGAGAACGAGAAAAAGAGAAGTAGGCTAGCAAACCAGCGGAGCAAAATCATAGTGCGGTCTCTTCTTCGGCTTTGATACAAACCTGCTCAGGCAATGTTTGTATTTTTTGACTGTCACGCTGATACAACCCCTCAATAAACACTTTACATGGCGGCTGTCCTTGAGGATAAAACTGAATGTAGCGGCCTGGGTCAACGCCTTCAAAGTAGGTAAAACCATCCCAACCAATTTGGCTTGTTAAGCCCGTTTCTGAGCGGCCATATGTACCAATCGGAAGGAACAAATGATTTTCGTCTACCACCGTCATGCTCAGTGCAATTTGTAGCTCTATTGGGAACTCTAACAGGTAGCCGTAGCCCGAATGTATCGAAGCAAACTGCTCTGTCGCAGAAAACGCAGCATTGGCTGGTAAATTAAGTGGATCGATTTCATATTTGGCGGTGTAATACGCCGTAGCCCAAGGAACAAGTAGGTAACCTTCATCGTCTGTCACTCCGACAATTTGATTTTCATATTTAACCGGAATACCTTCAAAACCACTGGTGCTCACCACCGCGAAGCTGTCATACACTTCATTCGCCGGGAATATTTCTCCATCCAACGTAGAGACCGAACCTGCCATTTCCGCAAAATAATCATAGTCGCCACTGGTGCCATTTAACCCAGCTCTGAACTGCGCCCATGACGCACGGTAGGTCAAATCGGCCTGTTTACGGTTTTCTGGGTCTTCGTTAATATCATGCGCTAAATTGACGCCCCATCCACCTCGTATTGGCGCGAGGCGGCTGTAACCCACTCGACCTCGCACATCGCCATCGTCCTCTCTTTTCAGCGTTAGCCCCGAACTTCCCCCCAAAGAACTGAAAGGTAGAGAGAATTGCGCCAACGTAACACTCTGACCACCAATACTATGGTTGTAAGAAAGGGACATATTGATATTAAAAGGCAGAGCGTAGCTATAAGTAAGGTTTAGGGTACGTGAATCTGAGTCGGATTGTTGAATATCAAAGTACCCACCAGAAAGTGAGCCCCAATCTCCCAAACGGACTCCCATATTGATTTGTGATAGATGACGCGACGCGAGTGAAGCGTCCTTGCCTTCATCGAGCATTTCGTAATTTGGTAAATGAGATAAGGTATAAAAGTCGGCTTGTTCTACTTGAGTTCGAGCAGCGAAGCTAAACAGCCGAGACTGATAACTATAACCTAGCGCATATGAGGTAGATTGATCCTGAAAATTACTCACACGAAACGAGGCATCCACCGTACCCAAGTTGAAAGCATTGGTGACAAAGCCCAGCCCCGCAACGATCAGGTCATCTTTTGCTTCAGCTTGAGCTTCTAGTGTTAACCAATCAGTCATGCCATGACGCAGAGCGGTAACCACGCCACCGTCTCCATAGTCGTTAGATGCATTACCGAAATTTTCTCTGATCGCACCAATACTCGCACTGTAAGATGTAAATCCGGTCTTGAGTAGATCGGAAGAGAGAAAAAATGGGCTGGTCATGACCGTTTGCTTACCTTGAGCATCCGTTGCAATTACCGTTGCTTCCCCAGCACCAGAGAGCATTGGAATATCGTTAATAATGAAAGGACCGGGCCCAACATTCATTGAGTCAGTTTTAAAGCCATTGATAAACAAATCTAACGTAGTGGGCGCTGTGACCTCACCATAAAATGCAGGTAACGGCGTCGTCACGACATCCGGACGCATAGAGAAATCATGTGACAACTGAATACCCGCCAGTCTTACTGGTTGGCTCCAAGATAAAGGGCGAACAATATAGTCCCCTACCTCCATACGAATTCGCTTCTCTTGATTGACGTACTCGTAACTCGTATCAAAACGAGTGTACTGGCTGCTTTGCTGGGACTGAACATCGCGATGAAAGTTAGATTTAAATATCCCGGTAGTAGAAAAAACGCCAAACTCAGAAAAGGCTCTGACTTCATGATTGATAGAAACCTCCTTTTGTCGGCTTTCGTTCTCGTACACACCAAATACGTTGTAGTTAAGCAGGCCACCACGCCCAAACTGAGCCGGGGAAAATCGCCCCATATCCTGCGCTGATAAATTCTGCATCGGTAACCAATTAGGCGGTACGTCAATTGTAAGTTGCAATGACGATTGCAAGTAACGCACGTTAACTCCTGGGATAGACGTAACCTCAAGTCTCTCTTCAGTTCCAGGCAACGACTTGGCGGTAACCCCAACTGAAATGAGGTCCTCCCGGAGCAAAAAGAACTGATCGCCAACTCGCTCAACTTTCGCAACAAGCCCGGTTGCTCTTTGATTGATCACCAACTCCAGATTGAGGCTAATATTCTCAAACTTTTCTAATGAGAAATTTTCAGGACTCGGTAGCTCAGAGAAGTGGTTTGCTGAATTTGCACAAAGACCAATACTGCTCCACGTTACGCTAAGTAATACCAACCAAAAGAAAGCATTCATTGTATTAAATCTATTCATTATTGCTTCAATGGTATTTGGTAACGTTTACCTCCAATATTCGCGCTCAAACTCAAGGGTCTGACATTACTATGGGGAATAGACCAAACCTTATACTGTTCAGGAAGAATATAGCCAGCTAGTCCATCGGAAATAACGACAGGATCTTTATTTGGTAGATTCAACTGTAAATTCACTAAGCGAACATGGTGTTTTCCTGAATTTTTAATGTGAACAAAACGCTGATTATTTTTCTTAATAAACTGTGCCTGTAAATCACCCCATAATTCACTGTCACGGTTTGGTTTTTGAGTATCAGTCAGCCCTTTCCCGTAAATAAACAAAGGTATCGAGTAACGCATTCGGACTTTGACAGCGAGTTCATTTTCCGTCAATTCTGTTTGAGGGTTTTGAGTTGGCGGTAATTCATCTATGATCACTCGGTATGCATACTCCCTACCCGCAGAGGCCTCATCTTGGTTGATGATGCGGATTAACTGCTTTTCACCTGGTTCAATTTTGACAAACGGAGGAGTTGCAATTAACTGGCTTTGACTTGAATAACTATCTTCTCCTTCGTTTTGTTCCCACTTAAAAATTCTCACCTGTAAATAAGAATCAACACTGCCTTTATTTACCATCCAAAGTGATGTTGCATTACTCTCCTCTGATATTTTGGGGTAAATCGGCCAAATTAATAATGAGTTAGCGTTGGCATTTGAGAAAAAAACAAAAAGGAAGGCTATTAATAATAGTTTTTTGAGTATGAATTCCATTTCACCCCTCCAAAGTTCACTTACCACTCTAATGTCAGCGTAAGCGTATCCATATAAATTCCAGCCATTTCATTCCCATTTATTGTCGCCTTTGCCCAGATAGGAAACTGAATATTATCTGGGTCTTGGTCAGTATCGACGGAATATTGCGTGTCAATATCAAGCACCTGCGTGTAATTTAGATCCTGGAACAAAAAGTAATCTACCGTTGTCGCTTCTTCACTGTGCTTTAGCTTACGTACACCATCCGATGCATTCATCCCGCCATTTACGGAAACATTCATCGTAATACCCGGAGTACAGCTTAATGTGAGTGATGAACTGTAAGTGATGCTGCCTTGTACTTCCGTCGCGTAAACTGAAGAATGCTCACCAAAATCTAACGTGCCTATTTGCCCGGCTTGGGTTGCGCTTTCTTCTTGTACTGCGCCGTTAATCAAACAACCTGTATCTACGGTGGCAGACACCTGAAAAGTTTGTGTCGCATCAGCCAGCACAGTTAAAGAGCACAAACTCATCGCGACAAGTGAAAAGCCCCTAACAACCAGCGTCACGTTTTACCAGCTTAGCGTCACACTGATGGTATCGGAGTATGTGCCGGCAATGCTGCTCGTACCGTAAGCTTTCGCAAAAAGCTCAATAGTTTGCGATGTTGCACTAGTAAATTCAGACAGAGCTACCGTCCCGCCTTGTATAATTTGTGTGCTTCGGTCTGAGTCGGTAAACAACGTATAATCAATAAATTGCGCGCCATTTGACATCGCGTAGGTACCAACGGTCGCACTTGCATCATACAATCCGGTGCCCAATGTAAAGGTCGGTGTCACACCGTTACTACAAAGCACTTCAATACCCGTCGCACTACCACCATTTACCACACCATCTTGTTCACTGAAGATTGCAGGCACGTCTCCAAAGGCAAGTGAGCCAAAGCCAACGCCAGAAGCTGCATCTACCGCATTATTTCCATTAATCACACAACCTTGTACAAGGTTAATTGAAACATCAATCGTACCGCTCACTGACGCTCCATTCGCTTGCCAACTAAATGAGGTTAAGAGCAGAGGCATCATCAGATAAAATCTTTTCATATAAAGCTCCATTTTTACATTCCACTGTATATCGGTAACCTTTTTATTAGTTATAGCTCAATTATAACAAACCAAATGCATATAAAATGTAAAACAATAAAAAGAAGCAGGATAAGGATAAAGACGAACGGAAAATAAAAACATTAAACTTAAAAATGACGACTTTTAAGCATGTAATGCTAAAAAATAACCACCAAAAACAAATGGTTATTATCTTATTCCAAATACAGAATCGACAATGAGTTAGAAGGTAGGGTGAAGTTGAGTGGAAAAATCTAAAAAAAGTAGCAGAACGATACGAGAAGTTTAGAAAAGATTGGCGACCATTTCTTCCCGAAACAAAAATCTTCATGAAACAAAAATGCGCCCCAAAAAGGAGCGCATTTCTTACTTGAATAAGTTATTCCCAATCAAGAATAACCTTGCCTGACATGCCGCTGCGCATTACGTCGAAGCCTTCTTGGAAATCATCAATCTTGTAGTGGTGCGTGATGATTGGCGATAGATCCAGACCAGATTGGATCAGTGAAGCCATCTTGTACCAGGTTTCGAACATTTCGCGACCGTAGATACCTTTGATCACCAAGCCCTTGAAGATAACTTGGTTCCAGTCGATACCCATGTCTGATGGTGGAATACCGAGTAGTGCAATACGACCACCGTGGTTCATTGTGGTTAGCATTGAGTTGAATGCTGCTGGGTTACCAGACATTTCTAGACCTACGTCGAAGCCTTCTGTCATGCCTAGCTCAGACATTACGTCTTCTAGCTTCTCTTCAGCCACGTTTACTGCGCGTGTTACACCCATCTTACGAGCAAGTTCTAGACGGTATTCGTTCACATCCGTGATCACTACGTGACGAGCACCAACGTGCTTTGCTACTGCCGCTGCCATGATACCGATTGGGCCAGCACCTGTGATAAGCACGTCTTCGCCTACTAGGTCGAAAGAAAGTGCTGTGTGTACTGCGTTACCAAACGGGTCAAAGATAGACGCTAGATCGTCAGAGATGCCTTCAGGGATCTTGAACGCGTTGAACGCTGGGATCACTAGGTATTCTGCGAATGCACCTTCGCGGTTAACGCCCACACCAATCGTGTTACGACATAGGTGAGTACGGCCGCCACGACAGTTACGACAATGACCACACGTGATGTGACCTTCGCCAGATACGCGGTCACCGATTTCAAAGCCACGGACTTCCTGACCAATCGCAACCACTTCACCCACGTATTCGTGACCGACAACCATAGGCACTGGAATGGTTTTTTGTGACCATTCGTCCCAGTTATAGATGTGTACGTCTGTACCACAGATAGCGGTTTTCTTAATTTTGATCAGAATATCGTTATGGCCGACTTCAGGTTTATCAACCTCAGTCATCCAGATGCCTTCTTCAGGCTTTAGCTTTGATAATGCTTTAATTTTCATAATGTAACCTTAATTAAAGGCCCTATTGTCTAAGGCCTAGAATCTTAAATAAGACCCATGTCCTTACCAACTTGGATGAACGCGTCGATTGCACGGTCTAGTTGCTCGCGAGAGTGCGCCGCAGACATTTGAGTACGGATACGTGCTTGACCTTTTGGTACTACAGGGAATGAGAAGCCGATTACGTAGATGCCTTTCTCCAGCGCACGCTCTGCAAATTCTGCTGCTACTTTTGCGTCGCCAAGCATGATTGGGATGATTGCGTGGTCAGCACCACCCATTGTGAAACCCGCGTCTTCCATACGAGTACGGAAGTGTGCTGCGTTTTCCCATAGACGATCACGTAGGTCACCGCTCTCTTCTAGTAGATCTAGAACGCGGATAGAAGCGCTTACGATTGCTGGTGCAACAGAGTTAGAGAATAGGTATGGACGAGAACGCTGACGTAGCCAGTCAATCACTTCCGCTTTACCAGATGTGTAACCGCCTGAAGCGCCGCCCATTGCTTTGCCTAGCGTACCAGTGATGATGTCGATACGGTCAACCACGTTGTGGTGCTCGTGCGTACCTGCACCTGTTTTGCCCATGAAGCCAACAGCGTGAGAGTCATCAACCATAGTCAACGCGCCGTACTTCTCTGCTAGGTCACAGATAGCCGGAAGGTTTGCTACTACGCCGTCCATTGAGAACACACCGTCCGTTACGATAAGAATGTGGCGAGCACCTGCTTCTTTCGCAGCGATCAGTTGTTGCTCTAGCTCTTCCATGTTGTTGTTTGAGTAGCGGAAACGCATTGCTTTACATAGACGAACACCATCGATGATTGACGCGTGGTTTAAAGCGTCAGAGATGATTGCGTCTTCTTTGCCTAGAATAGTTTCAAATAGGCCCGCGTTTGCGTCGAAACATGATGTGTAAAGAATCGTATCTTCTTTACCTAGGAACTTAGAAAGCTTCTGCTCAAGCTCTTTGTGGATGTCTTGCGTACCACAGATAAAACGTACTGAAGCCATACCAAAGCCGTGCTCGTCCATGCCTGCTTTACCCGCTTCGATAAGTGCCGGGTGGTTAGCAAGACCAAGGTAGTTGTTCGCACAGAAGTTTAGTACTTCTTCACCAGTAGAGATTTTAACAGCCGCTTGCTGTTGAGACGTGATGACACGCTCTGATTTGTAAAGGCCTTCCGCCTTTACTTCTTCGATTTGCTGCTGAATCTGTTGGTAGAATGCAGAAGACATTTGAAATTCCTTCCTAGTTATTTTGGCGAGTATTTACTCGTTTAGAATTAGGCTTAGCCTTTATGTGACGGGCGTCACGGGCTATCACTCATCAATTAATTGTAGTGTAATTCAAGGAAGGAGGAAGGATTATACCTTAAGGTGGAAAAGCATTAATGAATCCTAGGCACAAATTCAATTAATGCTTTTCTATGAGGTTGTTATAAAAGGAATTATAGCCAGGTAGGCTTAGCCAAAAGTGCTTCAAAGTCCTTAGCAGGTAATGGTCGGCTATAGTGGAAACCTTGTCCGAACTCACAGTTTAGGTTTTTCAGGTAATCCACATGACGCTGTTCTTCGATGCCTTCTGCGACGATCTTAAGATCCAGCGCTTTTGCCATTGCTATGATTACGTTCACAAGCTCGCGGTCTGAGTCGTTCTCGAACATATTTTGCATAAAGCTACGATCAATCTTTAAGCGGTCGAACGGAAACTTCTGCAAGTAACTCAGCGCAGAATAACCAGTACCAAAATCATCAATAGTAAGTTTGGTGCCTAACGCTCGTAAGTTATTAAGCATGTCTAATAGCTCAGAATCGTGATTGAAGAGGAGACTTTCTGTCACTTCAATATCGAACTTATCTGACGGAAGACCAGACTCCTCAAGGCTGTGTTTAATAAACGTAAGTAAGCGCTCGCAGTACCTAAATTGAACACTAGAAAAGTTTACAGAAACAAACAACGGAGTCAGACTCTGCCATTGTGCCGCTTGTCGACACGCTTGTTGAATAGCAAACTCACCAATTTGATGAATTAAACCATTTTTCTCTGCAATAGAGATAAACTCTTCAGGGTTTACGAATCCGTACTTGTCATCATTCCAACGCATTAGCGCTTCTGCCCCTACGATTTTACCACTACTCAGCTCAATAATTGGCTGATAATACAGCTCTAACAACTGATTGGAGATCGCACTTCTCAGACGATTTTCCAGATCTAAGTAGCGTTGCAAGTCTTGGTTCATATTATGGTTATAAAAACAAAAGCCATCACGCCCATCTTGTTTCGCCCGATACATTGCCATATCTGCACATGCAAGAAGCTGCTCAGCGTTGTCTCCGTCATCCGGGAACACAGACATTCCAACGCTGCTACTCAAGAAGAATTCATGGTTGTTCCAAACAAACGGATCGTTAAACGCCGAAAGCACACTTGAAGCAACTCGCTTTGCAGTATCATTATCAGGCAAGTCTGGGATGACGAGTAAAAACTCATCCCCACCAATTCTCGCCAATAAGTCTGTTTTTCTTGCGACTTGATACAGTCGCTGAGCACTGAGTTTAAGGATTTCATCCCCAACAAAGTGTCCCATTGAATCGTTAATCTGCTTAAAGTGGTCTAAGTCGATGAACATCACCAAAACTTTAGACCCACTACGCGATGCCCTAATTAACTCCAAAGCCAATCGCTCGGAACCATAACTACGATTAGGTAAATTGGTTAATGTGTCATATTTAGCTTGGAAGGCGAGTTCTTTTTCAGACGCTTTTCGACGTTCAATTTCGTTCGTTAATTTTTTATTCTGTTGAGAAAGAATATCTTTACGCTTTTTTTCTTCCTCAAGCTTAATTTTCAATTCAATCCTATTATTGTTCGTGATGAATGCATAACATAAAGCAATGACGATCATAACGGCCAGAATACTCAAACCAATAATAAAGAGCCGTGATGTAAATATATCTCGTTCACTCAAAGGCTCGAACCACGCCATCAATTTGAAGTGGTGTTTATCCACAGGCACTTCAAAGTAAATTTTTCCGTCTACAGCCTCAGAAACGAAATAGTTCTCATCCTTATTGTGAGAAGGTGTTTTATTTATGGTATCCCATACAACCATTTCCACGTCTTTTATTTTTAGCACCATTCGGCTATAACTATCTTCGTGTTCTTGGTTAGTAAGTTGGTCAATAACAATATTCTTATTAAGATCGGCAATTAAAAAGGCAACAGGCTTTCCGGAGAACTTAACTTGCTTAATGACTTGAATGCGAACGTCATCATTGTATCGCGTCGCACAAACCTCTTCGGGATGCCCGTGTTGAGTCATTAAGGTTTGTATGTCCATTTTGTGCTCGGCAAGGTTTTCAGATCCAGTGGTGACAATGGTGACTCCATCACTGCCGACCAGCGTGAGCTTTTTATAGATTTGGCTGCTATTAATTAGCTTACTGTCTATCTTCTCATCGAAGCGACGCTTTAAATTAATTAAACTGGCACCTAACCCATACTCCATTGACATGCCAGAAGCTAAATTACCAAAGAATGTTTGTATTGTTTTATCTGTAGCTAGATTATCAACATCTTCACTCGCTATGGTAAATAAATTATCGAGTGTGCTTGCATAACTTTTTACTTTTAAATCTAGTTCTCTGTATTGAGATTCTTTTAATTTATTTTGACCTACGCTAGTCACAGTAATAAGCATAGCTAAGTAAATTGAAACTAATATTGCGCTTATTGTAATAAATCTTTTACTGGAAAATTTTTTAACGGCCTTATTCATCGGACTTTCTTTTTATCTTCTATAAAGTAATCGTTATAAAAGTAGTAAATAGATGGATAGTATTTTTTTACTAGTTTTTCGTATGATCCGTCTTTTTTTATCGAGTCTAAATAACGATCAAATGCTTTGCGTAATTCAGGGGAATTTTTACGGAATGCAACAGCCATTTTTTGATTTTCAGATATAGGGCCAATGACTTTTATTTCACCCGGCCATTTTTCGAGGGCAATTAGCGTATCCGCAACATCTAATAATGTGCTTTCCGCATCATTTTTCATTATCGCTGGAACCATCTCATTAAGGAGACGCGCCCCATCAGGTAATATAACTTTTGCACCTGTGTCATATAAGTCATAAAGGTTAGGATCCAAGCAAGAATGTTCTAAAGCTAACACTTCGCGACCATCGATCAGCTGCTTGACGTTTTTAACATCTTCATCGACCGACCCACTTGGTTTAATCGGGCTCAGACTAGAGTCGGATCTGGAAACCAACCATACACCTGAAGGAAAATAATCTTGTGAAAAATCGACAACCTCAGAGCGCCAATCAAGAATAGTAACGCCATTTGCGATCAAATCGCCTTCAATTGGAACACTTTCTCCGACAACAGCCTGCTTGTTGTGATATTGCACATTTTGCCCTGTCAACTTACCAACCACGTCGCTCCACTGTGCTGGAACATACTGGTACTGAACACCTAACGACTTGGCAAAACCTTTTATTATCTCTACATCCAAGCCAGTCAAAGTTTCCACTTCACCTTGTTCAATATAGGAGACAAAGTTAGCGTACGGGACACCAATATGACGCAGTACACCGCGTTCACGGATTTGTTGTAAATCGTCTGACCAAGCGGCAGACGACGCAACAGAGGTAACCATGAGCGCCACCGTCGCTAAAGTTCTTTTGAATGTTATGACTGACATAATAATATCCTTACCTTTCACAAAGCGCCCAATAATGGGCGCTTGAGTGATAAACAACGATGTTAGAACGACGAGTAATACAAATTCGTCATCGCCACTACGAGCCCTTCCACATCTTGTTCGTCATGGAACAAATGCGTAGAGATACGCAGCGCGTAAGTATCAAAGTCATCATCCTTATGCAGCTTAAAGCTAGTCGTACGGATGATGTAACCATACTCTTCACGTAAACGATCTCGGAATTCCGTCAGTATCTCTTCATTAGTTACATCGGAGAACGGGTTAACCGTCGTTAAGCCACTGGTTAAGCC
This sequence comes from Vibrio sp. 2130-1, assembly GCF_033339515.1. NCBI lineage: Bacteria > Pseudomonadati > Pseudomonadota > Gammaproteobacteria > Vibrionales > Vibrionaceae > Vibrio > Vibrio sp. 2130-1. Next base: position 165,629 of record NZ_JAWOUT010000007.1, on the reverse strand, counting down.
TTCCACGTTTGGTGAATACATTTTGGCTTGTGGTAAGTACTCTTGAAGCAAGGTTTTACATAAACTACCAAGGCTTACAACTCGCTCTTCGATACGGTCTCGACCAATCTCATCCCACATTTTGCAACTATCAACTAGTGCTTGTTTCGCAGGATAGTTATCGTTACCAATGTATTGCATTTGCAGCTGTTTACCCAGGTAATCAGCATGAGAAAGTGAGGAGTTGATCAACCATAACGGGTTCTCTCGGTCACTCCAATACTCATTCAAACGGTTACCGTTATCACGAACATACAGAATACCCGTCGCGCCCGGACCACACTGCCACTTATGACCAGATCCTGCATAGAAATCACAATCCATATCGTGGAAATCAAGGTCAAACATACCGACCGTATGCGCGCCATCAACAAGAGTAGGTACACCATACTCTTTTGCTAAAGCACAAATGGCTTTTGCTGGTAGCGCGGTTCCTGTTTTGTATGTGATATGAGAGAAAACAATTAGGCGAACGTTTTGATTCGCATCAAGCGCGTCTCGGAACGCTTGAATGTAATCTTGCTCAGAAACGTTTTCGGTACCAGTAAATACTGGTAGTTGAATTTCTACCACATCCACACCAAAACGATGTTTCGCTACGTTCATAGGTGATGTTGCAGCAATATGTTCATGGTGTGTCGTTAGAATCACATCACCTGGTTCAAAGTGTAAGCCATTAATGATCGAGCATAAGCCATCAGTAGTGTTGCGGCTGAGAATGATCTCTTCTGGGTTAGCACCAAAACCTGGTGCGACGTCTTTAACCATCTCAGAAACATACGGCCAAGAGCCAAATTTGCCTTTCATATCCCAAGGGTATTTAGCCACCAGCTTGTTGTTATGCTCGTAATCTTCAAGAACATGTTTTGGCATTGAACCTGTTGTACCAATGTTCATGTAAGTGGTTCGTTTATCCAAAACGAACTGTCTTCGCACTTTACGCCAGAAGCGCTTATCGTGTTTTCTACCTAGCCCGCGGCTGCTCCAATCAATTTTCTGTTCTCGTGCTTGAGCTACGCCTGAGAAAGCGGAAGCACTCACACCAGCAACAACAGCTCCTGTTGCGCCTTTCAGAAAATTACGGCGGCTGCTATTAGTCTGAATAGATTCCTTGTCTTTCATCTTTTTCAATCCTTGTCGGAAATTAGCCATATTATTAATTTTAAGTGCGTAACTATCTGTTACTAAAACATTATTACCCATTACAATCAGAGTTTAATTTTTTCCTCTGCCATTAAGTGACTTTAGTTCCAATTTTTTATCTTATTTGATGATATAAGCAACAGTTTGACCACAAATCTATAAACAACAATGTTCACATTAATATATTCGTTAATTTGATTATTCTTTATTGCGGACAATTCCACCAAATTCTTTATAAAACAATTATGAGCTTTGTTATAAAGTCATTAAAAATTTAACTTTGCGTTAATTTAAAAATATTCAGGCTATTTTAAGATTGGCGTCTATTCTTTTTATATCTTAACGATCTCAACATGTTAAGACTAAATAAAAGAAAGCTGATTTCGGATCGAGATATCAGTTTAAGACCATAAAGTGATACACATCACTCTATGACATAAACTCACCGCTCAACAGACATAAGTAAAACAGGTTTTCACTAATATGTGCTTGAGCGTACACCCTAAAAGAAGGAGGTCCCATGTTAAAAGGATTGCTATGCATTTCAGTTGCATCCGCTCTTGTCGCCGCCCCTAACGCGCTAGCAAAAACGGTAGAAATGACTGCTCTCAACACCAATGAGAGCGCTGGTACCATTGAGATTTCACAAAGTGATTATGGCGTTGTTTTTACGCCTCAATTATCAGGTTTGTCAGCAGGTGTGCACGGTTTCCATGTTCACACTAATCCATCTTGCGATAGCATAGAAAAGGATGACAAAACCGTATTAGGCGGCGCAGCAGGTGGCCATTATGATCCTAACAACACAGGGAAGCATGGCTATCCTTGGACCGATGACAATCATTTAGGCGACTTGCCTCCACTCTATGTGGACATGGACGGCAATGCCAATCAGCCCGTTGTCGCGCCTCGCCTAAAATTATCGGATTTAAAAGGTCGAGCGTTAATGATCCATGCAGGTGGTGACAATCACTCCGATCACCCAAGTAAGCTAGGTGGTGGCGGCGCTCGCGTCGTATGTGGTGTTATTGAATAAACATTAACTTATGTCTCACACTTCTCTTTAGATTGCGAGAAGTGTGAACTTCTGTTGATATTGAGAGGATGTTGCATTGGTCTCAAGGTAGCTGTGGTGAAGCATTAAGATCGATTGGACAATCTTCGTCCCAATCCCCAAAGAACCGCCCTCCGCTTCTTCCTCGATATGATTAACGAAGGTAAAGTGGATACGCGACTTATCCTCACTCAAATGCGCTTGGCAATGCACTTCCGAACCAATTGGGCTGTGGCGTAAAGCATTTTCAAGTAAGTTAAGCACCAACCGCTCCAATAGCCCCTTATCACCCACGGTTTGGATTTCGCTATCGATATCCACTTTCAACACCACTTCTTTACGAGAAAACTGGCTCTGCATCGTTTCGGCACATTCTGCCATCAACGTGCCAAGATCCACGGGGCGGTACTCGTAGTTTGGCATTGGAGCTTCTTTACGCGCTGCGTCTAATAGAGAGTGCAATTGAGTTGAGAGCTTCTCACAATTTCGAAAAGCAACGTCAATCAAAGGATCGGATTCAGGATGTTGCAAACGCCATGTTTCCAAATAGCCAAGCACACTCGATAACGGCGTTTTTAAATCGTGACTGAGCTGCAACAAGCTTTGACGACGATGAGACGATTGATACTCCAACTGTAAAAATTGCTGCTGAATGTGCTTCGCCATCATCTGATAAGAGTGAGCAATCGGCACGAGTTCTGGCACTTGGTGAGTAAAATCAGGTTGCAGGCGGAAATCATGTTCAGCTTGTTGTTGAAGTTGCTTGGTCACACGTTCAATCGGATTCAATAGACTACGTTTGACCAGCACATAAGCCCCGAGGGCAAAGCCTAAAATGGACACTAAGACCAATCCTGCCAGCGCGATGTAAGGAGTATCGACTTGAGCATTGGCAATGGCGTCATGTCGGGTACTGCCAATCACCACGTAGAGATAACCGATCGTAGAGCCTAATTCTTCTATCGCAGCGACAGAAAAGACTTTGTGCTCGCCACGATTACGTGGGTCTTCACCCAAAATAGGAAAAGGCTGGTCATTTAAGAATTGCTTAATGGGATTGAGATCCACCTTCCCCATGATCTCCGCCCCTTCCGGTGCTGCATGAGTGGTGATGTTGCCTTGGCTATCAAGGAAGTAGATTTCAAAATCAGGGCCGATCAGCATGAGCGTGTGAAAAATCGACTTAAGTGCTTTAGGGTTGTAATCCGTCCCGATCATCAGCGGATTATCGTCACGCATATGGCTAGCTAGCTCTTTATGCAGGCTTTGCTTAGTGCGTAACTCAATGGTTTCTTTTTGCCAATTGTAAGTCAGTGCAATCACCACCGCCGCGAGGCAAAACCACAAGCTAGTAAATACTACCAAGCGAGATTTGAAGCTCATCCTATCGCCTCCTTAAACAGCGGTGTTTTTGAAACACCCGTGATGATTGAAAAATGACGGTGAAAACAACTGCCGACTTACTGTCTTGGCTTGATGTTTTGACTTACTTTCTTGCATTAGTGTCTTGGTTGAAACTTATATCCAACACCCCACACGGTTTGAATGAAGTGATGATCAGAATCAGACAACGACAACTTGCTACGTAAACGGTTTATGGTGCTACACACCGTGTGGTGATAACCAGAATGACTGGTGTTCCATACGTGATCGAGCAATTCATCTTTACTGTAGACTCTGCCCGGGCGAGTCGCGAGAAACTGCAGCAAAGTAAACTCTGTCGCGGTAAGAGTGACATCCTTGTCGTTTAGGGATACTTGGTGCAACTCCGGAATGATTCTCAGCGGACCAAAATCCATCGCATCGTCGAGGACTTCATTTGCCACCTTTGCTTCTGCGGTTTGGCTGACTCTGCGTAACACGTTTCGCACTCGTGCTTGGAATTCTAATACGCTAAATGGCTTAGTGATGTAGTCATCAACGCCCGCTTCTAAACCGTCAACCTTGTCCATTTCACCGTCTCTGGCTGTCAGCATGAGCACTGGACTCCAATCTTGTTGCTGACGCAAATAATGACAGATGTCTAGACCATCACCATCTGGTAAACCTCGGTCAAGGATCAATAAATCAAAGGGTTGTTGCTGGTATTGCGTTTTAGCATCGGCGACATTTGTTGCTCGCGACACTTGGTGTCCTTGAAACTTGAGATGCATCTGAACCAGTTCTGCCAAATCATCGTCATCTTCCACCAACAAGATGTTCGCGACTAAATTGATTGCCTGTTGTTCCATGGTCCTTTCCTTGCCTTCGAGTATCCTCACTTTGCACATGACCGGAACAAATTAGAAATTCTTTCAAAAAAGGTTCCGATGACGCCATGAGGGATAAAGCGCTCGGCTACAAGCGCTTTGGAAAGGAGACGTCATCGGAGCCTGTGTTACTCGACTCGAGTGATGGTGACTTTCGCACCTGGGTTCAAGAAACGATGGTTCGCAGAAAGTGCTGAGTTTGCTAATCCGTCATCTTGGCTAACAACACCCGCATGGAATGCAACAACGTCATTGCTGTCATTACGAGCGGCATTGAAACCCTCACCGCCACCTGCTGGGCCCGGAATGGTTGCAGCAAGTTCATCGTTCAGCTCTGTGCCGGAATCCCAAACGTTCATGCTCATTTCGTAGCTTTCACCCACTGCGAGCGATTTGAGCGATAGCCCCGTTTCACCAACAAATGCATCGTTGGTATTCACAAACATAGACGCCACAGACAAGTAACCGTAACGACTAGGGTCAACCGTGATGGTGACTTCGTCCGATGCGCCAGGCAACACCAATCCATTGCCCGAAATACCTTGGTAAACACTGTCATTGCTGTTCATCAACTCAATCAGCTCAGCGTTACTACCGCCTTCGGCAAGATGCTCAAGTTCAACAGATGCCGCTTGTCCAATTTCAAACAGTTGGTAGTCACCATTGTGAGTGAGTACCGCGAGCGGAGACATAGGTTGATTCGCAGTCAAGTTCGCCACGTTGACGGTGTAGCGGTACGATTTCACTACGTCATTATCATCATCGCTTGGACAACCGGCGAGCAAGCCGACTGAAGCTGCTACTAGTAAGATTCTGTATTTCATACATCCCCCTTACTTCACAACGATTGTGATGGTTGCGACTGGGTTTAACCAACGATGGCTACTGCTGTCTAGGTCACTGATGCCGCCAGATGGGTCGCTATCACCAAGGTTACCCGGATGCACGTGAACTTTGTCGTTAGTTACCGTTGCTTCAACGCCTGTGCCGCCAGTACCAAAGGTAATGAAAGGTGGGTTTGGCATGCTAGACGCAAGCTCATCGTTCGCTTCTGTACCAGCATCGTAACTTCTTAGCGTTGCTCGGTATGTACCCGCTTCCGTTGGAATCTTCCAGCTATCTAGACCGACGAAACCGTCATTGGTTGGCAGCAGCATCGCGCTCAAAGAAAGATAACCGTGGTCGCCACTGTCCAAGGTGAAGGTGGTTGCAACACCCGGATTCAAAATGCCACCAGCAGGATTCTCAACCACCGCACCACCAGCGTTACCAATCACACTAGCAAGACCAGAGATATCACCGCCTTCTGCCATTGCTTCTAGTTCTGGCGTTGCTGCTTGACCCGTTCTGAACATTTGAAGATCAGAACCATGTGCAGCGACAATAAGTGGCGTAAAGTAGATGCCTTTGGTTGCGTTTGTCACGGTGATTTCCAATTCCGCCGCATTCACTGATGCAGAGCCTAGTGCCATAGCGACTGAAGTCATGACGAGTCCGAGTTGGGTACGTTTTTTCATTGTGATTCCATCCTTTAATGAGGGTTGAACTACCCAAGCCCATGTATACGGCTTTACTTCTTTGTTCGTGACTTGAGTAGGTTAAGCATTACGTTTCGAACGTTTTGCGTTCATGCCTCTAAGAATGACGAGCAAATCTATCAGCAACTTCATCGAATTCTCATAAAATTCTCACAAGTTCTGTTCGAATTCTGTCAGCAGCACTTTTTTACTCTTAATCAGGTGTTTACACTTCGCGCTTTCCCCTCCTACAATGCGGTATTCCCTGTTTAAATCACGATTCTCACCATGATTCATAACGTTCTGTCTGCCTACTATGGCGAAATCTACGGCATCGCTTTTTTCAACCACTACTTGAGCCATTACGCCCAAAGTGAACAACAAACGCTGTGGCAAACCTTGATTGAAGTGGAAGAACTCACCGCAGAAAAGCTCAAACCTGTACTGCTGACAAATGGCATGGATATCGAAAGTCGATACCAAGAGATGCTGGATAAAGGCTTGGCAGATGCAACCAAGTGGATTGGTTTACCATGGCAAGAGTTGGTGGCGACTCTTCTGAAGTGGGTAGAACCTTATGAGGTCAAATATCGAGAGTGGCATGAAGAAGTGAAAGCTTCACAGCAGTATTCAATCGCTGAGCGAGAAGCTATCGAATTGATTGCAGACCACGAAACGGCCATTTATCACTGTTGGCAGCAATACCATACTGGTGAATCTGGCTTACCTGCACTCAATGCATTTTTGGCAAAATATCGTTAAAGCGAGACGGTGACACTTGAACCTCGTGAAACCGTACCAGACAATATCGTTATTCCGCTGCGCAGAACTGAACAATTATGGTTAATCCAAAACTCATTGCCCTACTTCCTGATCTTGCTTCGTTTATCTTGGTGGTAAACGAAGGCAGTTTTACCGCTGCTGCTAAACAACTCGGCGTAACGCCATCGGCTTTAAGTAAGTTGATCACACGGTTGGAACAAGCCCTCTCGGTCAAACTGTTTGAGCGCACGACTCGTAAGTTGATCATCACTCAAGCTGGGCAAAAGGTTTACGACCAAAGCATCGCAATGGTGAATGCCGCGCAGCAAGCCGTTGAGCTATCTGCGGAAGATCATGCTGAGCCAACAGGCGCACTCACAGTAGCAGCCCCTGAAGCATTTCTTAATTCGGTGCTTCAACCGTTTGTGTTGCCATTCCTAGAACGTTATCCAAACATACAGCTTAAGCTGCGTGCAGCAGATGGTGAGATCGATCTTTTCCGCCAAGGTATTGATGTCGCCTTTAAGCTCACCGACAAACCCGATGAGAATCTGGTCCTCAAAGAGATCAGCAAGACCAATCTCGTTTTATGTGCCTCTCCTGATTACCTAGCCAAACACGGTATGCCTGAGCATCCAACCGAGCTTGAGCAACACGACTGTATTTACCTTGCCGAGAACGACAAAGACAACATCTGGTCGTTCTTTAAAGAGGAAGCCTTTCATTCGATTGCAGTAAGCGGGCGTTACGCCGTCAACCACTCTCAAATGCGCTTGAATGGGGTTAAGTCTGGCTTGGGAATTGGGATCTTCCATGATTTCGTGATCAAAGACGCGTTAGAGCAAGGTGAAGTGGTGGAGGTACTACCGGATTGGATGATCAAGAGTAACTACCACGGCGCTATCGCGATGCAGTATGCGCAAACCAAATACATGCCTGCTCGCCTGCGCGTATTTATCGACTTCGTTAAGGAACATTTAGTCTCCGAGGACACTAACCATGTTTAATGCCATTCATCACGTCGCGATCATTTGCAACGATTACTCAAGGTCAAAACGCTTTTACACTGAAGTGTTGGGATTGAAAGTCATTGCTGAGAACTATCGCGAAGCCAGAGACTCATACAAGCTTGACCTCGCTTTACCTGACGGCAGCCAAGTTGAACTGTTTAGCTTTCCGGGCGCACCAGAGAGACCGAGCTTTCCTGAAGCACAAGGGCTAAGGCATCTCGCTTTTTTGGTTGATGATGTTGAACAGGTGAAAACCTACCTAGAATCGAATGACGTTGAAGTTGAGCCAATTCGTATTGACGAATTCACAGGCAAAGCCTTTACCTTCTTCCAAGACCCAGATGGCTTGCCGCTGGAGATTTACCAGAAATAAAAAGAGCCAGCACTTCGCTGGCTCTTTTACTATTCCACTCTTTTCTGTATTGCTAACGCAACGCCGTTTTTAGCTTCTCAACGCGGTTAAACAGCAGCCAATCCAGAGCAAGAACCGTAACAATCGCCAAACCGCCCATCGGAAACGCCAGACCCAATACCACCAACGTTACTAAACCAAGCTTCCAAATGCCGTCTTGCTGGAACTTAGGTGGCGCCCCCAATGCGGCACTGCGACTTGGTCTACGAATCCACCACATCACCACACCTGTGATTGAGATTAAGATGAACGCCAAACAGAACATTACGTTGAGCACTTTGTTAAGCACACTGACATCGCCTTGGTGCAATGACACACCTGCCGCCATGAACTTGGCAAACAAACTGTAATCTTGCCACGTTACATCCACCAACAAGCGACCGGAATACTGGTCAAAGTGGCTGGTGCGATCTTGTCTTGGGTCGGAGATATCGCCACCCATGGAGTTAGCTGCAACAGTGTAAACGCCCGTCTCAGAGCGTGGCAAAAACAGCTTATAGCCAGTGAAGCCCATCATTTCAGCTTTGAGGACAATATCATCAATGGAGAGCGCATCATGGTTGCCTGCGTATGCCATATCTTCCTTCATATTGGCATGATCATGAGCGGGTTTGTCTTTCGATTCAGGCACAGCAGCAAGCTCTAAGTTCCATGGCATCTCTTCTGATGCACCATGATTCAGGTCTTTGTGTGTCAGTGTCGACTCTGGTTTCTCACCCCATGTGTAATAGGTTGGGAAGGTATTCCAAGCTTGCACCATTTTCGCGCCCCATATCCCAGCCCAAGACAGACCTGAAATCAAAAAGAACAACAGAACAATTGATAGCACACCACCTAAATTCGCATGCAGATCTCGCATCAAAATACGAGTTCCACTGCCAAAACGAATTTTCAAAAAGCCAGCACGGCTTGCGTTGTCTCTTGGTAACCACAGGTACAAACCAGACACCAACAGTAAAATGCCTAAACTGGCGGCGATTTCAATTAAACGGTCGCCTAAGTCTCCGATGAGCAACGTACCGTGAATGCTGTTCATCAGTTCATAGATGCTATCACCACGATTAATGGTGCCTTGTACGTCTCCTGTATAAGGATTTACTGCAACAATCAGTGAGCTGCCTTCTTGGTTTTGAATCGAGAAGCGGTTGGCAATATCGGCCGTTTTAGCAGGTACAAATTGAGTGACATTAAAATCGGGGTAGGCCTGCTTTACGGTTTCTAATTGTACAGAGACGGGAACCATTTGCTCTTGTGGTGAAACTTGTAATGTCGCTTCGTATCGAGCCAATTCGATTTCGTCATCAAACAACATCACCAACCCCGTGAGGGAAAGCATGAGCATAAATGGAATGACGAACAAACCTGCGTAAAAGTGCCATCGCCACGTCATAAAGTAGATGGATTTTAAGCGTGAGGCTTCCTTGAGTTGAGGCTTTGCCGAGTTTCTCAACATGTGTATTTTCCTTTTTTCATTGTTGAACACCCAAATTCAGTCAAACGCATCCTGCACATACACATTCGTATGCGGCGCTAATTGACTTAGATTTGGGAGTACCACTGCTCGAAGTGGCAGTGTTGTTGGCTATATACCCAAGTGACTTCAAGATGCTGGATTCAGAGCGTTGTCATTGATTCGAGTGCAAAGAAAACAACGCTGTGTAATAGACAACTCTTTCCAAGTTGTTTGAAGCAGCAATCGGAGCAATGACACGCTCCCGAAGGGCGAGTTGTCTTGGCTTGTATACTTTGTTGTCGATATCTTGATTTAGACCCACTAGACCTTTAAATCGCCGCCGCGTCTACAAACCAAGTCATTCTCGCTGAACCAAGCATCTCGAGGTTACTTGGGTATCGTGTAATTGTTTTTGTTATGAGAAAAGGGAAACTGGCGGCGCTCTAGGAACTGGTGTTTCAAATCGCACACTTAGAGCCAAATAAGCGTAGCTGTCAGAAGTCACCAAGCTCTGTCTTGAAAGTATCGGTGTCGTTGGAAGTGTATCGTGATGAAAAGTCGAGAAGTGGCTAAACGGACAAGGCTTGCCTTTGTGGCTGACCGAATTGTCGCCCTCTTCTATTTGGACCAACTCAAATCCGTTAAGCGTACATAGCGTCGCCCACACGCCCATGCTGTTACCATGAGCATTGATAACAGGCATCAGCGTCACTAGCACCCAACTGAGAGCACTAGCAAATAACATCGAGCGGTAAAAAGGAATTAATCTACGCATAACGGTGACTTAACAAATTTCACACAGCGTAACCAATTTTGAGTGATAGCTCAAAAAACAGTATCAATAAGTGGTTGCTACCTCACAGGTTTTCTTGAATGCATCGATTGACAGGCGCAAAAAAGCCCGCCGAAATGGCAGGCTGATAATGTGTTCATTCATTACTTAGAGATAACGCGTAACCCACTGCCACGAGCAAATGCTCCGCTCAGTAGATAATTAGCCGAACAACTTGCTCCAAATGCTTGGATTGCGCTTGTCGTGGTACTCTTCACGAAGACTATCGATTTCACGCAGTTGAGCTTTTGCTTCTTGTAGCTTGCCCGCATCAAGATCCGCTTCAATCTTATCTAGCGTTACCGTCAGCTTGTTAAAGCCTTCTAAGTAAGTATCAAACTTCTCTGGTGGGTAATTACCACGCTTAGATTGTTCAACAATCGCTTGCAAGCTATCAATCGCAGATTTCATGGTTTCAACATCAGACGCTTCCGCCGCCTGTTTGAATTCCATCTTCATCTGTTTCATGTTTTGTTTTAAATCAACCGCTTCTGCCATTGCGTATGTTGAGCCAAACGCAATCGCACACCCTAGGACTAAAGGACGTAACATTTTTCACTTCTCCATTCATAGTGCCGAATTCTGTGTCGGCTTTATTGACCCAAATAACCTACGCCATAAGAGGCGAAAAACTAGCTTAGTTGAGTATTTCCGGGTCGCAGTGTAAAGCAATCTGGCGTCGGGTGCATACCTTAAATGTAATCAAGTTTATGCGTTGAGAATGCTGTCATATTCTGCAATTGGTTTACGGCCTCTCAAAGCTAAGAAAGACAAAAACTGCTGAGCGGTGTGAGTAATCACTTTCTTGCTATCAATACCCACTTTGTCCATTAACTCTCCAACCAAATCCAGATTACCAACATCGTGACAGAAATGCGCGTCACTGCCCGTGGTGAAGAAAACACCGAGATCTTTCCCGATTTGTGCAATCTCGTGGCAACGGTCTACGCTGCCTACTCGGCTGTTGCCTTTCAGCGTGGTGTTATTAATTTCAATCGCGACATTGTGCTCTTTCGCGCACGCTAAAACGGTCTGAAAATCAAAGTCGAAATTTGGATTACCAAGATGACCGAGCGCATCAATACGACCACTCTGAATGACATTAACAAGTGCTTCCGTGTGAGTTTGCTTGTTTGCAGGACGAAAAACGGGTTCATGAAAACTCGCGATCACCCAATCTAAGTTGCGGTCTACACTCAGCGGAATATCAATGTCGCCTTCGGTATTCATAATGTTAGATTCAACGCCGCGAATAATCGCAACGCCTTCAAGAAAGCGAGGCAGAATTTTCTGGTTAGAGAAGAACCAGTAATGAGGCGCACCCGGCATTGATTCTGCGTGATCGGTCGTGCAGAACATATCCAGCCCGTTCTCTTTTGCCAACTTTGCATTTTCAATCAAGGTACTGTACGCGTGACCACTGGCGTACGTATGTGTATGGGTATCAACTTTAAATTCCATCATCCACTCTCTAAGGTGCGCTATTTTGCGTGCTATTGTATACCTTCAGGCAACGCATCGTCAGCCCAAGATAAGCAAGAACCCTAAGCTTGCTCTTCACTAATGGCTTTTATCAAGGGTAAGGCTTTTTCCCATCCGTGATTAAACATGGAAACAAAGTCATTGTGAGTATGAATGGTAACATTGAGTAGTAAACGATCGTTGTTGGTATCGATCTGGTAGATCTCTCGCGATCCGATCCACCTAGATGCTAGGTCAGCATCGAGTTGTTGACGATTATCCGGATTAAAAATGGCAACATGATGAAATTCAAGTTTTTGAAGCGGTAGCACCGTATCTATGATCGCCCTTGTCCCGCCCATATCTGGATCAAAAAAAGTGATGCCACCTCCTTCTTCCCAAGCTCCTTCAAATTGAGACTGCGGTGAAAAGGCTTGTGCCCAACGTTTATACAACTCAACATCGGTTAGCACTTCCCACACTCGTTGCGGTGTCGCCGAAATTTCGACGTAATAATTTAGCGTAAGCATGATTTCTCTTCCTGAACCTTTCTTGACGCTAGCCCATACTCAAGAAAAATCAAACCACACGACCAATTTATCTACCTGTCCCCTTCATTTTCCGACAGACTAAGAAGTTCTCGCTTGTAAACCACCACTGCGATGCGCCGTAAAACGAACCCAACATGTGTTCAGTATGATTGCGAGCACTATTAAACTCATCCCAACAATTTGACTTTGACTCATTCGGTCTTCAAAAAACAGGCTCTGCCAAACCGCAGTGAACAATAAGTTAGTAAAAATGAGTGGTGCAAGTTGAGAGCCACTGCTTGCCAGTTTATATGCTTTGGAGCGAAAAACTTGGGTGTTAATGATCATCAGAGACATCATACCGATCCACAGCGTATTTGAAGAAATCTCAGGCGCCATAACACTCATATTAAGTAACACGTCGAAGTCGTTAAACAAAGTTAGCGGCAACAGAAATACGGCAGCAAAACCAAACGCCCAAAAGTTGATTTCTAGCGGCGACATATTTGTTTTACTCACTTTATATAACGTAAGCTGAGAACCAGAATTGAAGAGTCCACCAGCCAAGCCGAGCAATAAATCCGCTCGCCATGTGATCTCACTTCCACCGCCCGCCAACATAACCACACCAGTGAACGCCATTGCTAAAGCCGCCAATGTTGAAACACGAATGCGCCCCCTCATGAACAGCTTTTCAACCAAGGGAATAAATAATGGGCCAGTAGCAAACAAAACGACCCCCTCAACGAGCGTTAACGTTTGTAATGACGCGATAAAGCAAAGTTGTGACAAACCGATACAAAGAGCACGCAATAAAATAGGCTTTAGCGTGCCCGCTTTAGGAAAGGTAAGGTTTTTCACACGAAGTAAGATAAGCAAGATAAGCGCAGGCACCAAAAAACGTAAGAAGCTAAATAGTGTGACGGAAAGTTCGCCTGACAACTGCTTTGCTAACAGTCCAGTAACAGATAAGCTTAACGTAGACATCAACATGAAAAGGATAGATTTATTTACAGCATTCATTCAATACTCCTTAATATATGGAGCATTTTAAAAGACATCACTTATCGTAAATAGCGAGTAATATTAACCATTGATGTAAGAAAAACTTACAGTTTAACTTATCTATCACCAGCTACGGTTTTTAAATTATGCGGAAACTAGTCCCCTTAAAGTCCATCTACGCATTTGTTGCAGTAGCTGAGTCTGGCAGCATGACAGAAGCAGCACAGATATTAAGTGTGAGCCACTCAGCCGTAAGTCAGGCAATTAAATCGCTGGAGAGTCAAGTCAACAAGCCTCTATTTGATCGCATAGGCAGACAAGTTCAACTCAACGCGGACGGTAAAAAGTATTACAGGAAGGTGGCACCCGCTTTAGAGCAAATTGTCGATGCAACGGAAGCACTCATCCAAGATCAGAACTTGCAGCGTGTTACGCTCAATATGGTGAATTCATTGGCTCTTCACTGGTGGATTCCTCGAATGTCAGATTTACAAGGGTTTGCTCCTCAATTAGACGTTCGTTTATCAAACCTGTCTGGCAGATTCAATTTAGAACAAGAAGGTATCGACGCGGCCTTGGTGCATGGAAATCCCGAAGAATGGCAGGATTACTACTGCGAAAAGCTCAGTGAAGATGAACTGGTTTTGGTGTGCAGTCCTGAATTGATAGCGAAGACCAAGGACTCAAACATCACTCAACTCTTAAAGCAGTATCCCATCATTGAAGTTACTAACGAACGAAGAAAAAATGACTGGAACGTGTGGCTGGACGCGACGGGTATCCAGCGACCTAAAAATAAAAAACCAATCACTTTTAACATGTCGATACAAGCCGTCCAGGCCACAACTCGTCGTTTGGGGTTATTGGTCACTCATCGCTTGTTTGTGAAGGATGACATCAAATATGGTCAGCTAATCGAGCTGGGTGAACCCGTCATTAATCCTCATCAACAGCTTTACTTTGTATGCCCGCCACACAAGCTAAAGCTTGAATCGTTTCATCTGTTGCGATCTTGGCTACAACAATCATTCAACTATTAGAAACTTTTGTTAAGCACATTCACTGAAAAACTAGTATAAAGTTAGAGGAGCACTTTTCATCCAAGGATGGTTTATGAAGCAGTATCAAATATGGCTAAGCGCACTCTGTTTTGCAGTATCTTTGAGTGCGACCGCAGAAGCAGAAAATGATAACCGCCTTTCAGAACAAGGGATCTCCACGGCAATTATTGGAGGGCAGCAGGCGACCCAAAACCAACTTCCTTTTTTTGCACGTCTTATTCTACATAAAACTGGCGCTAATCAGTTTGCCAATATTTGTGGGGGAACCATTGTAAACGACCGTTTCATTTTAACTGCGGCTCACTGCGTAGAACCAAGCGTTTTCACTGACGGGTGGACAATCAACGATCTACGAGTGCTAGTCAAAAACCCTACGATGAATGACGTGTTTGTTGAAGAATTCAAAGATGTTCGCTCTATCACGATTCATCCTGATTATGTGCCTAGCGATTTATGGATTAATGACATCGCTGTCCTTGAATTGACTCGCCCTATTACCGATAACGTTCAATCCATCACTTTACCGCAAGACTTTGGAGACTACAGCAGCAAGTCAGTTTATCAGATATTCGGTTTAGGTCAGACCTCAACCAATGATGAAAGCCCCCCTAACTATTTACGCTGGGCAGAAGTAAAACCCCTTACCGACACCCAATGCGCTTCGCTGGTAACAGGGTTTAATGCTCAGGAAAGTTTATGTGCGAATGGATTTCCTGAGCGAAGCTACACTGGTATCTGCCGCGGTGACTCAGGCGGTCCTCTCACTTATCAAGACAATAATGGCATGTATCAGCAAATCGGTATTGTTAGCTATGGTTCTTCTGTTTGTGAATCTGCTGCGATTCCGAGTGTGTTTACTGAGGTTCTAAATTATACAACGTGGATTGAAGCCCAAACCAGTTCGGGAGTGAAAACTCGTTATAACGCCCTCTTAGCAAGTACAGAAGATTATCATAGTGAAGGCGATTCCGGCTTTGAACCAGAAGATACTAACACGTCGGGCTTTGACGATAACGGCAGCGGCGGCGGCGGTGCTCTCGGATCAGGGTTGATCATGCTTGGAGGCTGGTTTGGTTGGCTAAGACACCGCAGAAATGATTCGCGCTCCTAGTTGCGTCAACAAGACATCATAATATCTTGCGCTTAACGCGAGAGTTAATGATGTCTTCAATCATCTTTTGCTCTTTTTTCGCTTTTTCATAGTTCTGCTTAGTACGCCAACGTTCAAGCACTTTTTCTAACCCTTGAACGCGTGCGTGCTTGTGTTCTAGTGTTTTCTGTACAGATGCACATTCCGCTTGCATAACGGCTTGCTCTTGCTCGTGGTGACGAAGCATTCTTTGTAGCATTTGGTCAACACGATTAAAGTTCATCAAAGCCGCGCTCGTCAGCGTCGGGCCGGTTCGGGTTGATTGTCCAGCGTGGCCTTTCAACGCCGATAACTGTTCCAATTGCATTGAAAGATGGGAGTGACGCTGACGCATGGCATCAAGTTGTTGACCCACACGATCACGCTGTTTTTCTTCCATTTGCTGTAACTTGCCTACGGCTTTTAACTTGGATTTCATTTCAGCCTTGTCACTCCCATTTGATTAAGCACTTTGAAAAAGCTGCGCGAGCTCGGTCAAACTGGTTGGGTAATCTACAGACTCATTGGCAGCTTGTTGTAGATATGCACGCAAGTTTGGATACATAGCAACAGATTGATCTAACTCAGGATCTTGTCCTGGTTGATACCCCCCTAATGGCAGTAACTCTTTAACCTGAAGGTAGTTGGAGTACATTTGACGGAAGTTATTCGCAATCGTGCTGTGTGCGTCCTGCGTACAAGTATTCATACAACGGCTAATAGACGCGTTGATATCTATCGCGGGATAATGCCCTTGCTCAGCCAGTTGACGCGATAAAACGACATGCCCATCTAAGATGGCGCGCGCGGAATCCACAACAGGATCTTGTTGGTCGTCTCCTTCTGCCAATACGGTGTAAATTGCCGTTAAGCTACCATGTTGATTTTCACTGTTACCCGCTCGCTCTAGGAGTTGAGGTAACACGCTGAAGACTGAGGGCGGATAACCACGAGAAGCTGGAGGCTCTCCGAGCGAAAGAGCGATTTCGCGCTGTGCCATGGCGTATCGGGTTAGAGAGTCCATCAGAAGTAGAACGTCTTTGCCTTGGTCTCGGAAATACTCTGAAACGCGATGACAAAGTAGTGTCGCTCTTAACCTCATTAGCGGGGATTCATCAGCAGGAGCCGCGATAATGATCGCTTTCTTGCGCGCTTCTGGGGTTAAGTTTCTCTCGATGAACTCACGTACTTCTCTGCCTCGCTCACCAATAAGCCCGACCACAATTACATCGGCCTCCGTGTTTTTGGTGATCATCCCCATTAACACACTTTTACCGACGCCACTGCCAGCCATCAAACCAATACGTTGGCCTTTGCCTACCGTCAATAGTCCATTAATCGCTCGCACGCCTACGTTGAGTGGTGTATCAACTGGGCGTCGCTTCAGTGGGTTAATCGGTTTTGGTTCAAGTGAAACTCGATCTCCCCCCTTAAGCGGTGCCCCGTCATCTAACGGCTCACCTAAACCATTCAGTACGCGTCCTAACCACTGAGAGCTTAGCTGCACGGTACTGTCACCATCAAGAGGGATGACTTTTGCACCTGCAAACAGACCGCCTAAACGGCGGATAGGCATGAGGTAAGCAATAGTGTGTTCAAAGCCCACAACTTGCGCTTCGATCATATCGCCTTCCGCGGTTTCTACGAGACAACGCTGCTCAAGCTTAAACCGACACCCTACGGCTTGTAACATTAAGCCGTTTACTTTTATCAATCGCCCTGTTACGCGAGCAACAGGGATTGAATCGAGCGAAGCCAAGGCTTCGCTCAAACGCTCACTTAATAGTTCATTGCTTAGGGTATTACTCATGCTCAGACTCTACCTGTGGAATACTGACTTCATCCAAAAGGTGTTGCTTTACATTGTCCATACAGGCTTCCAAACGAGAGTCGCAGCTCGCATCCGCTTCTGCGTCATCAGTCACTAACTGACAGCCACCAATAGGAAGCTCCGTATTAGGGACCAGTTTCCAAGATTGCGGCAAATCAGCATTGATGTGAGTAATGCGCTCTAAATCTTGCGGATTTAAATGCACAGTTACTGTTTCCGCTTTACCAGGCATGGCAGACAATGTCTCGTCCACCAAAGCTAGGATCTGCTGAGGCATTAAAGTGAGCTCGGCACGAATCACTTGCTGAGCTACCTTTTGTACCAGTTCACAAATCATATGGCGTTGTTGCTGTTCTTTTTCATCTTGCCAACGAGAAAGGGCGTGAAAAAGTTCATTGACAGGCTTCGCCGCCTCCAAAAAGCCTTGCTTTCCAGACTGTTCACCGGAAACAAAGCCTTTTTGGAAACCTTCTTTTTGGCCTTCCAACAGACCTTGTTGCTTGCCCTGTTCGATACCTTGGCGTAAGCCTTCCTCATGTCCTTGTTGCAAACCTTGTTGAAAACCTTCTTCAAGTTGCTGTTGGATATCTATTTGAGGTTCTTGCCAGCCTTGGTTATCTAGCCCGAATTCGTCTTCGATAGTCTTAGGTTGCGCTAAAGGCGGAAAACGGTGTAAACGATACCCGCTCGGAGGCAATCGCATAGTACTTGATTTTGTCTCTAGCATGACCTTACTCCACCGTTGGCTCTTCATAGAGAAGCAGCTGAACTTCACCAGATTCATCCAGCTCACGTACCATTTGCATGATGTCTTGACGTGCTTTTTGAACTCGACTTAACGCAACAGCGCCGCGTGCGTCCATGTCATCTTCTAGCGCTTTCACCATACGTTGCGGCATTGAACGCTTAATAGCTTGTTGTAAGGTAATATCGGAACCTTTTAGCGCGACTGCCCACAACTCTAGCGGAATCTGCTGCACCAACATGTCCATGGTTTCTTCGCGTTGTCGGCCAAGAACCATAAAGTCGAACATGTTTTCTTCAATTGCATTAACAACATCTTCATCATGCAACTTCAGCATTTCCATCAATGAACCACGGTCACCTTCAAAGCGGTTAATGATATCTGCTGCTTGCTTAACACCTGATAACGGCGTGCTTTGACTTGCGGATACTTTTTCGATGCAACGCTCAACGAGTTCATGCAAATCAACGGCAACTTGATGATCGATATCTTGCAATTGAGCAATACGGAACAAGATTTCGTCATGGTAATCTTGTGGCAAGTGCTTCAATACCGCTGAAGAGCTGTCTGCTGGCAAATACGCTAGAAAAATTGCTTGCATTTGTGGGTGCTCGTTCACAATGAAACGAGCGAGAGTTTCTGCTTCCACCCACTGTAAGCGCTGCATATTGTTGCGAATTTCATCGCCATATAAGGTATTTAATAACCCTTTTGCCAAATCGTTACCCAATGCTTTACGCAATGTATTAGATAGGTATTCCTTAGAGGCTCCTCGAATACCGCTGTGCTCACGGAAATCTTCAAAAAAAGTTTGAATAACACCACGAGCAGAATCGCTCTTAATGCCATTTAACTTCGCCATTGCACGAGTCACACGCTGGGTTTCATCACGGCTAAAGTGTTGCAAAACCTTCGCTGCGGCATCCTCGCCCATGCCTAATAGCACGAGCGCGGTTTGTTCAACATAACTAAGCGTCTGCTTTGATAGAACTGTGTTCATTGATGTTTACCCATTGTTTCAGTATTTCGGCTACGCGCTCTGGCTCTTCATTAGCAATAAGCTGTAGGTGTTTCAATTGAATTTCTAATGGCGAACCTGCTGGTGGTAGCATGTCGCTGTTTACATCTAAACCTGAAGAGGCTGAGATGCCTTTTTCAGATAGGCGGCGATCAAGTACTTCTTCATGCTCGCGCTCTTCACGCGTTTGCAAGTTTTCGTAGTCAGGTTCTTCCTGAGGCTCAGCAAAATTTAGCTCAGGCACAGGTTTATCAACGCCAGTCAGGTGCATGATTAATGGACGCAGTACGAAGAAGATCATCGCCAAGCCTAACAAGCCACCAATAACGTAGCGTATTGGCTGCTGTACTGTAGGGTCTTGCCACCACGGCAGTGCAGGAGGAGCATCAATTTCAATTGGGGTGAAGTTGAAACTCATTAAACTTAAGCTGTCACCACGTGTGGCAGAGATACCAACAGCATCCATGATCATGTTTGAGATTTGCTCTTTATCGGCTTCACTCCACGCCACACCATCTGGCGAAGCTTTGGAGTTCAACAGAACCGATACACTAAGCTTTTCTATTTGGCCTTGTTGGTATTGAGTACGACGAACACTGCTCCCTACAGCGTATTGACGATTCACTTCAGATCGCGCATTCGTGTTTTGGCTATCGTTCGTTTCCACTTCACCAGATCCTGTCACTGGCGGTTGGTTACTTAGAGAACCAGGAACACCCAACGCAATTTGATCAACCGAGTTGTTATGAATGGTGTGCTCATTACGCACAACCGGTGCGTTATCCAAAATTTCTTGTGTTTCTTCAACTTGGCTAAAGTCCAGATCGGCAGCGACTTGTACGCGGAAGTTACTCGGCCCCACAATCGGCGTAAGCATGTCTGCTGCGCGTTGGATGATCTGTTTTTCAACACTCTTCTGGTATTCAAGATATTTCGCGTTTACTTTACCGGCTTCCGCAGAAGCGACATCCGCACTAAGAAGACGGCCATACTGGTCAATGACAGAAACAAATTCTGGCTTCATTGCCGTGACACTGCCGACCACTAGGTTAATGATCGCTTCAACTTGTTCAGGCTTTAAGTCTTCACCAGGTTTGAGCTCAAGCATGACAGATGCTGAAGGATTCTCACTGTTTTGGCGGACGAATAGAGTTTGACGAGGTATTGCTAAATGAACACGCGCGTTCGCTACTGAGTTCAAAGACATGATAGTACGTACTAACTCACCTTCTAAACCATGACGATAACGCGCCGTTTCCATAAATTGGCTCGTACCAAGAGAGCTATCTTCCTTGAGCGAATCCAAACCTGTCGGCAGCTTAGCTTTAACACCTTTTGATGCAAGCAACATGCGTACCTTCGCAACCTCACCTTCTGGTACAAGAACTTGTCCATTTTGCTCTTGCATGCGGTAGCTTACGCCTTCGCTTTCTAATACCGACACAATTTCGCCGATATCAAAACGCTCTTGCTGGCTATATAGCGGACGAAAGCTCTGCGAGGAACTCCATAGTGCAACCACAATAATCGCTGCAACAATCGCAGCTAACACCGCAGATAGCACTAAGTTTCTCTGACTGCTAGACCAGATTTGCTTCAGCTTCGTTGTCACATCGTCCATGCCGTTGGCAGTAGAAAATGTCTGTGCTGTGCCGGTAGCCATAGCTGTGTTTCCGGCGACTTGGGGGGTTAGTTCTGACATGAATTACACCGGCATCTTCATAATATCTTCAAATGAGGTCACGACTTTGTTGCGCACTTGCATCAAAGCATTAAAGGACAAGCTGGCTTTTTGGCTCGCGACCATTGCACCAACTAGGTCATCACTTTTTCCTGTTTCTACGGCCGTCATTTTTTGACTAGCCACTGATTGATGTTGATTCACTGTATCCAACACATTTGTCATCGCTTGTGAGAACGATAAAGGTGCGTTTAGTGATTGTTGATCTAAAGGATTTGCACTCACGATAAACTCTGGCGGCTGCACTTGTGCCTGCATCGCCTGCATTTTTGACAACATAAGTTGCTCTGCCGAGACCGCATGAGTAGGTTGACTTGCCATCTATTTTTTCTCCTATTAGGCAGCCGAGCCTAGTGCCGACTGTAAATCAATACCATGTTCTCGCATTGCTGCGAGCTTGTAGCGTAGCGCTCGAGTAGAGACTCCAAGCGCGTTTGCGGTTTTCGTTCGGTTTCCACCAAACTGACGTAACTTTTCCAAAATAAACTGATATTCAGCTTGCTTCTTCGCTTCTACATGACCAAAACTTGAAGTTGGCTCTGCTGTAGGAACTGACGCGACAAGCTCAATAGGCAGCATCAGGTCATGGGCTGTAATGTAATCACCATGACGCATGACCAAAGCGCGTTGAATGACATTTTCCAACTCACGAATATTGCCCGGCCAGTGATACTGACTCAGCGCACTAATCGCATCTTGGGATAGGTGACAGCGGCTGCTATCTTGATACTTTTCAATAAAGAATTGGCTAATCGGTAGAATGTCCTCTTTTCTTTCACGCAAAGGCGGCCAGTGCAGAGGCAGCACATCTAATCGATAATAAAGATCTTCACGGAACGTGCCTTTTTGAACTTCCTCACGTAAGTCTTTGTTGGTTGCCGCAATAACACGAATATCGAGCTGAACGGCTTTATGGCTACCAACACGTTCTACTTCACGCTCTTGAAGGACGCGTAACAATTTCGCTTGAACCGCAGGTGACATTTCACCAATCTCGTCAAGCAGAATCGTCCCGCCATTTGCTTCTTCAAACTTACCGCTTTGAGAATTTGTCGCTCCGGTGAACGCGCCTTTTACATGACCGAATAGCACAGCCTCTAACATTGACTCTGGAATGGCGGCACAGTTAACCGCCACAAATGGACCATTGATACGCGGAGAGTGCTCATGCACATATCGCGCCAGCACTTCTTTACCCGTTCCCGATTCACCTGTAATAAGCACACTCGCGTTAGTACATGCTGCACGATGCGCCAATTGCAGAACTTGTTTGCTTCTCCAAGACTCCGCAACAATGTTGGCCATTGGCTTACCTAACGCTTCAACACGTTTAAGCAGATTAACCAACTGATTAGATTCAAACGGGCGTAATAGATAATCAGTAGCGCCCGCTTTCATCGTCTCAGCAGCCAAGATGCCTTGTTCTTGGTCGACAATCGCAATAACAACACCCGAATTTCGCTGCTTTTGGTGACACGCGACAAACTCACGAACACACATATCCGGCAGCGTAGAGCTCACTAAAGTGATTTCTGCTCGCTCTTCAAGCAAAGCGCCTCGACCAGTACGAGTGTGTTTCGCGGTGTAACCTGCATTTTGCAACACATCCAATACTGGTTGAGCAAGAGCTTCATTTGGCTCAACCAACAAAATTTTCGTTTTCGTCATCATTGAACCTTAACTTTCGTTTGTTGATTTTGTGATTGTAGATCTGGGTGGTGTTTCGTAGCCGTATACTCGTTGTCCCTCACTAAACGCAGGGTGACACGTCGGTTTTTTGCTTGGCCATTAACCGAGTTATTGCTGGCAATTGGGTAACGTGAACCATGAGCTCGTGTTTCGATCATCGACTCGTCGACCCCAAGCTCAATCAAAGCATTGGTGACTTGCTCTGCTCGAGTACGTGACACAGAAAGGTTCGTTAAACTTGAACCAACGTTATCGGTGTGACCGTCGATGAGGATTTTGGTCACTCGATCATCCACAGATACATAGCTATACAGCGCTTCTAGTGTTGCTTTCTGTCCACGACTTAACGTCTTCTGACCAAACTCAAATGAGAGCGCCATATCCCTTGCCTCTGAAAAAGACAATTTAGGCAATCGCGCGCGACACGCATTAAATGATTTCAATGCGTTTTGAATTTGAAGAGTAGGAATCACAATCTCTGAAACAGAGGAAGCATTACTTCCTTTAAGTGACAGCGTCACCCAACTACCCGAAGCAATTGAATCCATGAATTCTTCAGCGCCTTTATTAAAGATGAAACGCTGAGACGGCTTAGTAAATTCAAGGGAACCAAATTCTTTTCTATAAAGCTCATCACCCCAAGGAGCATTTTGAGTTGTTAAAGCAATCGTTTTCCATTTATTGTTTTCATATTCTATATCGGAAATAAAATAGAATTTATTATTAGGTTCCGCTAGGAAATAAAACTTCCCATAGTCTTTATTTGATTGCAACAAGTTGCATTTGAATTTATTTCCCTCATATGTCCATTTAGAGAGGTCCATAGGGATTGTTAAGACTTCTTCTGAATATGACACTTTTGAAAAAATAAAACTGATAACAATAATTGTGTTACAAATTATCAAACGGACATGATTCATGTATATCTTACATTCCCATGACTTAAACCGTTTAATTAAATATGCCACCAAGCCGAGAGAACTGGCATAGCTAATCATTTTAATTACCTATTCTGAATATTAAAATTGGTTACAAAACGCTCAAGAGAGCACGCTTAGCCTCCAACGGAAGCTTTAAGCATAAAAAACAGTATCTTATAATTTATTTATTTGAAGTTGTTGTTACGCCATAAAGGCAATTTAAAAAATCCATAACAACTAAAACGCTCAACATTGTTATTTTATTTATTAAGCGATTTATAAAGAAAACTAACTCTTTTTAAATTTCATTAAAAGATTATGACTATATGAACAAAGCAACATGTGAACTAAAGTCACAATCTTAGAGTTTGGAGCTAAAAGATCATTAAAATTTCTGTGTAGACTACACGCCATTAAGTTAAAACACTTTCGATTGTTAACGCACGGTAAAATATAAATGGAAAATAGAGTTAGCGAGCCTATTTCTGATAGTCAACTACTTGATGTAGAATTATTAGGCAAACCTATTCATATCATTCGTGAGAAGCTCGATAATTTAATTTCAGAATCTTGCTCAAACCTTACGACTGAATTACAAAATTGGCTCAGCACAGGAAAAGTGGAAGCTAGCTTAACCTCAGTAGACTTGCACCGCTTTACATCGGTTGAGATGGACAAAGAGCAAACGTCGACCTATCAACATCAGGAAGGCGGCATGGTATTCATCCATGGTAACCCCCACACGCTAATAAAGTTGGCTGATAGATTTTATGGTGCAAGTGCAGAGCGCTCAGCCGCTACTCTGACGGCCAGTGACTTACGTTTACAAGAGCGCATCAGTCGAATCATCATCAGTTGGCTTGCTCCTGGTGAAATGTGGGACACGGGTGAGTATGAGACCCCTAGAGGTATTGGCATTAACGTTCAATTAAACATTGCGTTTGACGATCATCAAGGCTCAATTCATCTCAAGCTAGATGGTCATCTTATTCAAACGCTAATCGAGCAGCTTGAACTGCAGCCTGATACCGATTTGTTTCAACCTTTCTGTCGTTCTTTAGAGACGACCCCCGTTCGACTGAACGTTGTTCTAAGTAAAAAGAAGATGCCTTTAAGTGATGTGGTTGGCTTACAACCCAACGATATTTTACCTATTGAGCTTCTTAACACGGTTCCAGTAAGCATTGGCAACCAATCTCTATTTACAGGTCGTATTGCCGAGCAAGACGGCCAACTTGTTTTGATCTTTAACCCTGATAAGGAACCGCAGCGATGAGCGAAGCGCTAGAAACTAATGCATTCGACGCAGAAGAACTGAACTTTGATGATTTTCAATTAGAGGACTTTGAAGCCGAAGATACGCTCCAACAAGAACCAGCCACTGCGGAACGTGACCTTAGCTTTTTCAAAAGCATTCCTGTCACAGTCACGCTGGAAGTTGCGAGTAAGGAGATCCCACTTGGGGACTTAATGAAAGCGGGTGAAGGCACGGTTATCGAGTTGGAAAAGCTCAATGGCGAGCCTTTAGACGTGAAAGTAAACGGTTCTCTTATGGGCCACGCTGAAGTTGTCGTTGTCAATGATAAGTATGGACTTCGTCTGATCGATGTACATGACTCTGCATTGAGTGGCGTTGGTCAATAATCTTAGGTAGGCATCACAATGAAAAATCTGAGCGCTTGGCACCGTTGGTTACCTCTTTTGGTATTGGTGTCACTTTTGTTTGCTTTCCCAACAATGGCGGCTGACAACGGCTTAACTATCTTGTCCGTTTCTGATGGCGACACACAACAAGAATACAGCGTTAAACTGCAAATTCTGTTGTTGATGACGGCGCTCAGTTTTCTTCCAGCATTTATTTTGATGGCGACGAGCTTTACTCGAATTGTCGTTGTCCTTGCAATTTTGCGCCAAGCTCTTGGTCTTCAACAAAGCCCACCTAACAGAGTGTTGGTCGGGATCGCTCTCGCATTGACGTTACTGATTATGCGCCCTGTCTGGAGCGATATTTATGAAAATGCGTTTCAGCCATACGACAACGGCGAAATCACGCTAATACAGGCTTTTTCTGTTGCAGAGAAACCAGTGAGAGAGTTCATGTTGGCACAGACGCACCAAAGCTCTCTTGAACAAATGTTACGTATTGCCAATGAGCCTCTCGACCAAAACGTTGAGGATATTTCATTTGCCGTTGTCTTGCCTGCATTTGTCATTAGTGAACTAAAAACCGCCTTCCAAATTGGTTTTATGCTTTTCATCCCGTTTTTGGTCATCGACTTGGTTGTCGCCAGTGTCCTGATGGCAATGGGTATGATGATGCTATCACCTTTAATTGTCTCACTTCCCTTTAAGTTGGTGGTATTTGTACTCGTGGATGGTTGGGCAATGACAGTTGGCACCTTATCTGCCAGCTTCGGTTAACGAGGAGCAGTTATGACCCCAGAACTAACCGTAACGTTATTTTCCGATGCAGTATGGCTGATCATTTTGATGGTTGCCGTATTGGTTGTTCCAGGCTTAATTGTCGGTTTGTGTATCGCCGTATTTCAGGCTGCCACACAAATCAACGAGCAAACACTCAGCTTTTTGCCACGTTTGCTCGTTACCTTATTAATGGTGATTTTTGCAGGTCACTGGATGCTACGTAAGATCATGGAACTGTTTGATTTCTTGTTCCACAACATACCAGGGATGATTGGCTAATGGCCATCACATTTGCAGAGCTCTCGGCGATACTCGGTCAACTCTGGTGGCCGTTTTTTCGTGTGGGAGCCGTATTTATTTCAATGCCTTTCTTTGGTGATGCGATTATTCCTGTTTGGGTTCGTACTTTACTGGCCCTCTCGATCGTTGTCATTACTGGACCGTTAATGCCACCCATGCCACAAGTCGAGTTATTCTCTATGACTTCCCTGTTCCTTGCTTTTGAGCAAGCTATTTGGGGAGTAATGTTTGGGTTAATTTTGCACATGCTCTTTAACGTTTTCACCATGCTTGGCCAGGTGATTTCTCTGCAAATGGGCTTAGGTATGGCGATGATGAATGATCCTATTAACGGGCTTTCTGTCGCCATTTTGGGACGCATATTTCTGATTTTCTCAACCTTGTTGTTCCTCGCGCTAGAAGGACACTTACTCGTCATAGATATCGTGATTCAAAGCTTTGTTGTTTGGCCGGTCGGATCTGGTATCACATCGCTTTCTCTGCAAGGTGTTGTCAATATTTTCGGTTGGATGTTTGCCTCTTCACTCGCTTTGGCTTTGCCCGCTATTGTTTCCATGCTTCTAGCCAACATCAGTTTTGGTGTAATGAACCGAGCCGCACCATCACTTAATGTCTATGCGTTAGGTTTTCCTATGACGATGCTGCTGGGTCTATTCAGCGTATTAATCTCAGTTTCTGGTGTTCCTGGTCGCTACACGGCGCTCGTTCACGACACCATTAGACACTTGAGTAACTTTATGTTGGGGGGAGCATGAGCGATCAATCTTCTCAAGACAAAACTGAAAAAGCCTCACCGCAGAAGGTAAAGAAAGCCCGCCAGGAAGGACAAATTCCTCGCGCGAAAGAGTTTACTACTGCGGTAATATTTCTAGCGGTGGCGCTCTACTTTTACTCTCAGCTTAATAGTATTTGGGAAAGCATGTCGGGGATCTTTCGCTACAACATGATGCTGACGCGAGCCGACCTAGAAAATCCTAAACAACTTGTCGAGCAATTGGGACAAAGTTTAGCGGTCATCATCGACATGCTATTACCATTGTTTACCGTCATTATTATCGTGACCTGTGGTAGTAGCCTTGTGCTAGGCGGTTGGATGTTCCGTCCCGCGAACGTGATGCCAAAGCTGAGCAAAATTAATCCTTTGAGCGGGATAAAGCGCATTTTTTCGACCCGCTCAGTGGTTGAGCTCTTAAAGTCGACGTTCAAAGTAGCCGTGATCTTCGGCATCTTATATGGCTATTTAGACAACCACTTACAGCCATTACTTGGCATGCAAAATCTCCCGCTCAGCCAAGGTTTTTCTCTAGTAATGTCAATTCTGTTTGAAGGCTTACTCTTGATGGGCTTCGCCTTGTTGTTATTTGGGGTTATCGACATTCCTTATCAGCGTTGGGAACACCTAAAAGAACTCCGCATGACGAAACAAGAATTGAAAGAGGAATTTAAAAATAATGAAGGTCGTCCGGAAGTAAAACAACGTATTCGTCAAATACAGCAACAGTTTGCGCGCCGTAAGATCGATAAAATGGTGCCGACGGCTGACGTGATCATCACAAACCCAACGCACTACGCAGTCGCACTGAAATACGAGCCTTCGCTTTCTGACGCGCCCTTTGTCGTCGCAAAAGGCGTAGACGAAACCGCTATGCACATTCAACGTATCGCCCGAGAAAACAAAGTGGAAATCATTAACTCCCCGCCACTTACCCGTTCGATTTATCACACGACGGCGATTGAACAAGCAATCCCAAGCCAACTGTACATCGCAGTGGCACATATTCTTACTTACGTTTTGCAATTGAAAGCCTTTCGTAAAGGTGAGGGAAAAGAGCCAATTCCTTTACCTCATTTTTCGATTCCAAAACATTTGCAGCACTGATTAACCCGCGTTTATCCAAGGACACGAAAGTATGCTTAACCGGTTAAAACAACTTCAAACATCAACCAAAGGCTACGTTGGCATTCCAATCGTCTTGCTAATGATATTAGCAATGGTGATTCTTCCTTTGCCTCCTCTGCTACTGGATGCGCTGTTTACCTTTAATATCGTCTTAGCAATCCTAGTATTGCTGGTCAGCACAACCGCAAAGCGACCATTAGATTTCTCTGTTTTTCCAACTATTTTGCTGGTCGCAACATTATTACGTCTCACATTGAACGTGGCTTCTACGCGAATTGTACTCCTAGAAGGACATAATGGTGGTGACGCAGCGGGTAAGGTCATTCAAGCATTCGGTGAAGTCGTCATTGGCGGTAACTACGTCGTTGGTATGGTGGTTTTCGTCATCTTGATGATCATCAACTTCGTCGTAATCACCAAAGGTGGTGAACGTATTTCTGAGGTTTCAGCCCGCTTTACGTTGGATGCTTTACCAGGCAAACAAATGGCAATTGATGCCGACTTAAACGCTGGCCTTATCGATCAGGAAACGGCTCGCTTACGCCGTAAAGAAGTCGCCAACGAAGCCGATTTTCATGGTTCGATGGATGGTGCATCAAAGTTTGTGCGTGGCGATGCCATCGCAGGTTTGTTGATTCTGTTTATCAATATCATTGGTGGTATCAGTATTGGTGTCTTCGAGCATGGACTCGCTGCGTCTGACGCCTTTAAAACTTATGCCCTACTCACAATCGGTGATGGTCTAGTTGCTCAAATTCCTTCACTACTATTGGCAACGGCTGCCGCGATTATCGTTACGCGAATTAATGATAGCGATAATGGCATGTCGGAAACCATGCAAAAGCAATTACTGGCAACTCCTGCAACGCTATTTACTGTCGCAGGTATTATGGCGGTAATCGGTATGGTACCGGGTATGCCACACCTAGCCTTTTTTGCGTTTGCTGGCGCATTAGCGTTCGCAGGGTGGCGTCAAACCAAGAAGCCAGTGCAAGACTCCCAGATTGAAGAGGTCGAAGCACTTTCACAAGCAATGCAAGACGATGATACACCGCTGACATGGGATGATATTCCTCACGTCCAAACATTATCACTTGCGCTTGGTTACCGACTCGTCCATCTAGTCAACAAAGAACAAGGGGCTCCTTTATCACAACGTATCCGCGGTGTGCGTCGAAACCTTTCTGAACAAGTTGGCTTTTTATTACCTGAAGTTCGTATTCGTGACAATCTGAGCCTCAAGCCAAACCAATACACAATTTCTCTAAATGGCGAAGTCATTGAGCAAGGTTTTATTGAACCAGAGCGTTTAATGGCGATAGCGGTTGGCGAAACTTACGGTGAGGTAGATGGCATTTTGGGTAGCGATCCTGCTTATCAGTTGCCAGCTGTGTGGATTGAGCATCAAGATAAAGCAAAAGCACTTAATATGGGTTACCAAGTTGTCGATGATGGCACTGTTATTGCCACTCATATTAGTAAAATCATGAAGACAAACCTTGCAGAATTGTTTACGCACGACGATGTGGAAGCAATAACCCAGCGTTTGACACAACAAGCCCCGAAACTAGCAGAAGCATTAGCAGCAGCACTTAATCCAGCGCAGCAGCTGAAAGTATATCGTCAGCTTTTATTAGACCAAGTGCCACTAAAAGATATTCGCACGATTGCCAACACAATGTTGGAATCCGCGGAAAATACAAAGGACCCGATCCTACTTGCATCTGATGTGCGCTGTGCACTAAAGCGTACGCTTGTTAACTTAATTGCAGGGCAAAAGAACGAGTTAAATGTCTACGCACTGTCTGATGAGTTAGAGCAAATGCTACTAACTTCACTGCAACAAGCACAATCTTCTGGTACGGTAACACTAGATAGCTTCCCAATTGAGCCAAACATTCTTGGTCAGTTCCAACAAAACTTGCCATTGATCAGACAACAGCTTAAGCAACAGGGGCTACCTCCGATCCTTCTCGTTATGCCACAGCTGCGCCCTCTTCTAGCGCGTTACGCTCGTACATTTACACAAGGGCTGGCAGTATTGTCTTACAACGAAATCCCAGAAAACAAACAAATCAATGTGGTAGGAAACCTTGGTTAATCTTATTTCAACACATGCGATGTACGAACATTTGGTTGGTCTCGCAGTACAACATATCGTCACGGATGACGATCAATTAGTCTTTGATGCTTTAAAACACAATGATGTCCAACACGCATGCCAAGCAATTAGGGAAGCTCAATCAGGAGAAGTAGAATTCCAACACCTGACGTTGAGATTTGGTATGCGTGGAGAACAAAGTGTCTATCAATTCAAACTCTCTGAACAAATGCAGTACTGCCTGGATTTGTTCAGTCTTTACCTTGCACTAAGACAAACACAATTTCAGTTAGAAGCCTTTCATCACGACTTGATTAGTAATGTTGTCGTGCCGATTCGCGTGGATGCATTACTGTGGGAGCCTGGGGTTTATTTTCTCGAACAGACAATTCAATTCCACTCTTCTGCTTTTCAACATGTGATTCCTTCTCTTCAAGCTGATGAAACGTTATGTGATCGTGATAAAGTCGCCACACTCACCAAAAAGTTAAAAGAGAATGCATATTCACTTTGGTTTGAAGTCGCGACATCGCAAGTGAACTTCGAGCGCGTCGCAGACTTTAGTCCCGATATGATCAAATTGTCAGTCACACTAGAAGATAAAGAAGAAAGACACGCTTTCCTACCTATTGCTAAGTTCTTAAGAAAGCATAAATATACTTGGGTTGCCGGACGTGTAGCGAGTCAAACGGAACTTAACCGTTATCGTTTATTGGGTGCCAGTTATTATTTTGGTTATTTCAGCGATATCCCAACCTCTCTCTCCTTTCAGTCTTTTGATGAGGAATAGTTGAAACTCAACCATTTATATTTAAAACAGCACGATTTATTCGTGCTGTTTTTTTATTTATAACGGATAACCACAAGATCATTGGGCAATAGTTTCTTTAACTTAACTAATAAATTTAGGCTTATATGATGATTTTCCCGGTTTTCATGGAATACAAATCACTAAAAATCATCAATTTTTATCTTTTTTAGAAATTTTTTAATTTTCAAATTAATCATTAAAGCCGACCGACCGCCTCTAGTTAGTGACAAGGGAATATCCCGAGGCCTGAAAGATATAGTGACTAACTAAGGAGACTAAGATGGCTTTATCAATGCACACTAACTACGCTTCGCTTGTAACTCAAAACACAATGAACACAACAAGCGGACTTCTAAACACAGCAATGGAACGTCTAAGCACAGGCTACCGTGTGAACTCAGCTGCTGATGACGCTGCTGGTCTTCAAATTGCTAACCGTCTAGAAGCGCAAACACGCGGCATGTCAGTAGCAATGCGTAACGCACAAGACGGCATCTCTATGATGCAAACTGCTGAAGGTGCGATGGATGAAATGACAAACATCGTTTACCGTATGAACGACCTTGCTACACAATCGTTGAACGGTTCAAACAGTGCAACAGACCGTGCGTCTCTTAACAAAGAGTTCACACAGCTTACTGCAGAACTAAACAACATCGTAGACAACACTAAGTTCGGTGGTCAAAACCTTCTTAAAGGCGGCGGCTTCGGTGCAGGTGACGTAACATTCCAAATCGGTGCATCTTCTGCTGAAACATTGACTGTAAGCGCAAGCGCAGGTATCGGTGAAATCACTACTATTCTTGCTGATGCAGCAATTACAGATGGTATCGATGACGCGACTAAAGCAAAAGCAGCACTAGACAAAATCAGCGGCGCTGACGGTCTAGTAGAAAAAATTGGTAGCTCTCGTGCAGACTTCGGTGCGAACATCAACCGTCTTGAGCACACTATGGCTAACCTTGGTAACATGGTAGAAAACGTTACAGCATCTAAAGGTCGTATCATGGATACAGACTTTGCAGTAGAGTCTTCAAACATGACTAAGAACCAAATGTTGATGCAAGCAGGTACAACTGTTCTGTCTCAAACTAACCAGCTTCCAAGCATGGCAATGTCACTACTACGCTAATTACTTAGTTAATAGTGCGCTTAATTTAAATCGTCTTAATTATAAAGCCTTCCTATGGAAGGCTTTATTTTTATCTACGAATATAAATAGAGCTCGTATTATCTTTGTGAGATTCAGGCACTCTGAATCCGAACTTCAACATAATATTGAATAAAACCTTATTAAACAGTTCTAATTCTATCGTCTCTAATTTACTTCCTATTTTACTATCTCTAAGTTCAGGAAAATTGAACTTAGCTTCCTTTAAGATACTAGCTATCTCATCAGAATTGATGCTCTGTTTACTTAATAGTTTTTTGTTAATGAACTCTTCATATGCACGAGCACATTTCATCAATCGTAACGCAAATTCATTCATAACTGACATTCTTTGAAACGTAAAAAATTTAATTTTTAGTGAGAACACTTGCACATCGCACTATCAAAAATAATATCAGAACGCAATTAATGCACTCTGTAAGAATTATCTGAATCAAGCTGAAGTAAAGGCTGAATATAACGTCTAATTAAAACATCTCTCCTAATTAGAACCGTCAATACAATTAAATATTTTCTTTGTTTAGGTCGCCTTTTCTTATAAGGAAATTACTTTTTCCATGGAGGAAGGCGGAACAAACAAGGTGGAAACACCACTTCCTCCCAAGAAAACAAAATAGCTTTAAACCTTTGTTTTAATTGAATTTAATATACGGCACGCATCTTGCCACTGATAATTAAACTAAGGCGTAGCATTCAAAGTATTCAAGCCAATAAGAGATGAGAGGAGCACACCTCATGAGTTCTTTAGACCCAGTAAAAATGGCAACCCAATTCGCACAATTGGACACAAACCCATTCAAAAACCGTTACCAAGCGCAAGCTAATGTGTACCAGTCACAACTGTCAGCTTTTAATAAAGTTGAAAGCGCACTACGTGATTTTCGTACTGCAATGAAAGAGATGAATAACAGCACAAACAGCATCATCAAAAACAGTGCGACACTCTCTCAAGAAGGTAACTTTACTGCAAACGCGGATGCTAAAGCGCTAACGGGTAACTATCAGATTTTTGTAGAAAAAGTGGCAACGGCGCATCAAGTATCTACAGGTATGCCTGCAGACCTTGAGGCAACGACAGAAGTACCAACAACTGGATCTTTAGAATTCACCATCAACGGTGAAACAATGACTCTAGACTTGTCCTCCGTTGATGTTAATGGTGACGGCACTGCAACGATCAGTGATTTAGCAAGCGCGATTAACAATCACACGGATAACCCTGGCGTTAACGCCACTCTAGTTCGCTCGAATGGTCAAACACACTTTATGCTATCGAGCACTGAGACTGGTGTCGAAAATAAGATCAACGTATCTGCAACGGGTACTGGCCAAGCGTGGTTTGAAGACGCCTTCACCAACCTCAAGCAAATCAATGCTCCGCAAGATGCGGTTATGTGGCTAGGTGCAAAAGACTCAGGCCTGAAACTAACCAACGCAAGTAATACTTTTGAAGGTGTCATCGACGGTGTTGACATTACCGTATCTAAACCGCAAGCCGCGGGAGATTCGCCAATCGGTTTAAAAATTGGAGCTGATAGCGAAGGCACTAAAGAACAACTAGATAAGTTTGTGGAAACCTACAATGTCCTTGTTTCGACTATCGATCAGTACACCCAAATTGGCGGTGAAGATCAGAAACGCGGCGTGCTCGCTAGCGACTCGACATTGCGTTCTATTGAGAGTCAGTTAACGGGGTTAATCCGAGGTGAACACAATGGTATGCGCCTAAGCGAGATCGGCGTGAGCCTAGACCGCAACGGTAAAATGAAAGTTGATCAAGAAAAGTTCAAAGAAGCTCAACAAACAAATAGCGCAGGCTTAGAGGCGTTGTTTAATGGGGATGACGCTTTGCTAGATTCTCTTGACGCGATGGTAGAGCCTTTCTTGAAGTTCTCATCAGGTACCTTCAGCACGCGTAAAGACGCAATACAGTCAAGCTTAGACCGAATCAAAGATAAACAAACCAATTTAGAGCGTAAGTACGAAATGTCGTACAACCGCTATCTCAAACAATTCACTCAAATGAATTCAATTATGACCCAAATGAACCAAACCATGTCCATGTTTAATGCTCAAAAATAAGACATTTGGTTCCAAATTTAGGAGAAATATTCATGCTTATGGATTCTGGTTACGATTCGTACCAACAAGTCGATCTCGACGCTCAAGCGGCAGCAGCAAATCCACACCAATTGGTCATCATGTTAATCGATGGCCTACTCGATGAAGTTGAACGTATTCGCGGCCACCTAGCCGCAAATCGTTTGGCCGAGAAAGGGAATGGAATCAACAAATGCATGAACATCTTGATTGGACTAACAAGTGCTTTAGATGATGAAAACGGCGGTGAAATTGCGGAAAACCTACGCCAGCTGTATGACTTCTGCCAAGTCGAACTTTATTACGCTAGCGTGCAAAACGATGCAAATCGCTTGGTTAACGTTGAGCGTGTAATGGGTAACATTCGTGAAGGTTGGATGAATTTTGGACAACAAGCATAAAGTATCGCCAGAGCGATTCCGTCATTTATCTCAGCTCATCCAGTTCGCCGCAAAAACGGCCGATTGGCATGCGCTCAAGCGGTACGACTTGCAGTTGCGAGAGCTTTTGATCAGTCACAAGCCTTTTTTGAAAGATCCTAAGCTTGCACCTGAAATCCAGCGAGCGAAAACAGTGCACGCTAATGCCTTCGCAGTATTAGAGAAGTCGACCAACGAGTTAAAAAAAGAGATGAACATGGTCAATGACCATCAAGAACGCGCTATGGCCTATCAATTAGCAATGACCATGGAGCTAACTCAATGATCATACCTTCTTCAACTCAGCACTCGGGTAATTCGCCAGCTAACAATGAGGGTCACATCAAGCAAGCGAACTCGGTACACGGCTTTTCTCATGGTTTTAAATCAGGGAACAAGCAGAATGGTGAGCAAGACTTTAACTCTGCGTCAGCGGTACCGAGTTTTCACCTTACGGCCTCTACTTTGAACAGCGCAAACAAAGTACAAAGTCATGGTTTTGATACTGATGACCGCTCAGCTTCAGATCCGGATGCCAACTTGACCAGTACACCAGGGTTAACAGAATCGACTGATCTTGCAGCGCAAGCTCAAGCTTTAACCCAGGGTATGATTACCATGGCAGAGAAGCAGGCTGAGAAACTAGGAAAAGCGTCATCTTTAATGGCTGCGAGCGAAGTTAAATCTGTTGCTCAAGATTCGTCTAACGCTATGTTAAACACATCATCAAAACAAGATGTGAAGCAAAGTCTGCCGACTTCATCGAGTTCGCGTTTGCCTATCTCCGGTGCTGAGTTTCAAACTCTTTTGAATCAACCTGTTCAAGGGCAACCAACCGCCTCTCTACTTCAAGTACAAGCTCCTACAACACAACCTGCACATTCACCGGTTGCGACGAGTCATGTTCAAGCTCAAGGCTCTGAGTGGGCAGCAGTGCGTGTTGATACCACTGCCGGAAAGTGGGGCGAGCAAATGATGCAAGTTTTACATGATCGCGTGACGCTCCAAGCTCAACAAAATGTACAAGAAGCAAAAATCCGCCTAGACCCACCAGACTTAGGGAAATTGGATTTACTTGTACGTGTTGAAGGTGACCGATTGAGTGTCCACATCAACGCCAATGCCGCAGCAACACGAGAAGCTTTAATGCAAGTTTCGGAACGATTGCGTACTGAGTTACAAGAGCAAAACTTCGTTCATGTCGATGTCAATGTTGGCTCTGATCAAAACCAAGGTCGAAATGACCCACATGCAAACGAAGAAGACGCCAATATTTTCGCCGCACGAGAATCTGGTGCATTCCAAACCACGACAACAACTAACTATTCAGAACACTGGCTAAGCACTCAAGCTTAGTGAATCTTCGAGGAAAAAGGTTATGACCAAACAACAAATGATCGCCCTGTTTATCGCCATGATCATCACCAGTGCCCTCGTTTCGGCCGTCACAATTATGGGCGGAATCTGGTACTTAAACAAACACGCTCAAGAGTCACCTGACTCTGGTTCACTGATCGAAGACTCTCCACTGTCTTTTTTGGTCACAGAACAACCGACAAGTAAAGGTCCTAGCTTCCATCCTTTGGACAAAGTCGT
The DNA here is from genome assembly GCF_033339515.1 of Vibrio sp. 2130-1. NCBI lineage: Bacteria > Pseudomonadati > Pseudomonadota > Gammaproteobacteria > Vibrionales > Vibrionaceae > Vibrio > Vibrio sp. 2130-1. The sequence continues at coordinate 129,206 of NZ_JAWOUT010000007.1, read as the reverse complement.
TTTGACCGTTAAAGGCAAGAAACAGACTCACTTTGTGATGCTAGAACTGGCAATTGAGACACGCCGTCCAGAGCGTATCAAAGAGATCGATGAATACATGCCTATGGTACAAAACTCTCTATTAAAACTGTTTAGCGACAAAACGTTTGATCAGTTACAGCAAGCGGGTGCCATCGATATTCTGCAAGACGAAGTGAAGCAAACGCTTCTACTCGCTTTTGCTAAAACAGACATCGTCCGAGAAATCGACGATGTTTTGTTGACTAAATATGTTGTGCAATAACGGAGCACAACCATGTTAGACATGAATGTACAAGACACTTACACCACAGAAGAGGAAGTGACAACACCGTCACGACCAATTGATGAAAACGCATTGCTACAACGTCATCAGGTCATGGTAAAACGCGTAGTTAACCAGCTGCGCGTTCATGCCACTTCTCACTGTAGTATTGAAGATATGCAGCAGATAGGCCTTATCGCTCTAGTCGAGGCTGGACGCCGATATGGCGATGTTGACGATCCTCACTTTCCTGCTTTCGCCGTTTGTCGAGTTCGGGGAGCTATTTTAGACGAATTACGCCGACTAGATTGGCGTTCACGTAAGACTCGTCAACAAGCCCACGAGCTCAACGACGTGACTCGAGATCTCACTCGAACGTTAGGTCGAATGCCAACGGATGCCGAAATCATCCAGGCTTTAGGGACGAATGAGCAAGATTATTACAACCGCCAAAATGCCGCTCTCGCAGGCGAGATGCAAAGCCTTGACCAACTGATGGAGAGCAGCGGTGATAGCTACATTGGCGGGCAATACGATGGCATGGAACATGAACATATTCGTCGTAGTTTAGACAGTGCTTTGGGTAAATTACCTAAGCGCGATCAACTGCTCCTGACTCTGTTCTATCAACATGAACTCAACTTACACGAAATAGCTCTGGTATTGGATCTGACACCACCTCGTATATGTCAGCTTCACAAACAAGCGCTGAAACAACTCAACCAATTAATGTCCTCTTAGGAGTCACAAGATGCAAAAGTTTTTTGGAGTGCTCACTATCCTGGTGTGCGTCTTCGGTGGATATATGTGGGCCGGTGGTAGCTTAGGTGCTATCTGGCAGCCAGCCGAATTCCTTATCATTATTGGCGCCGCTGCTGGTTCTTTGATCATCGGTAATCCGCCTCATGTACTGAAAGAAATGCGTCGCCAAGTGCCAGCGACCATTAAAGGTCCAACAGAAGAGCATGAGTACTACATGGAATTAATGGCACTACTCAACAACTTGCTAGAGACAGCGAGAAATCGCGGATACAAGTTTCTGGATTCTCATATTGAGGCTCCGGAGCAAAGCTCTATGTTCCTCGCTTACCCGACGATCGCAGAAGATCATCGCCTAATTTCTTTCATTACTGACAATTTACGTTTAATGGCAATGGGACAGATGTCGCCTCATGAATTAGAGGGACTGCTAGAGCAAGAAATCGAAGCAATACAGAACGAAATGCTTTTACCTTCACGCTCACTACAGCGTACAGCAGAAGCACTACCTGGCTTCGGTATTCTTGCAGCAGTTGGTGGCATCATTATCACCATGCAAGCTATTGATGGCTCAATCGCTATGATTGGTTATCACGTTGCGGCAGCTCTCGTTGGTACATTCATTGGTATTTTCGGTTGTTACTGTGGCTTAGATCCACTAAGTAACGCCATGGCTCAGCGAGTAAAACGTAATATGACTGCTTTTGAGTGCGTTCGTGCAACCTTGGTTGCCTACGTAGCGAAAAAGCCGACATTGCTCGCCATTGACGCTGGTCGTAAACATATTCAGCTAGACATCAAACCAACATTCAACCAAATGGAGAAGTGGTTAGCTGAACAGGAGGGATAATGCAAAAACAAGAGCATGTAGTGTTCAAACGTGCCAAAGTATACAGCCATGATGAGTCGTCTCATGGCGGCGCGTGGAAAGTCGCGTTTGCTGACTTCATGATCGCCCTAATGGCGCTGTTTCTTGTACTTTGGGTTATGCAGGTGGTAGACAAAGAAGAGCGTAAAGCGATTGTTGCCCACTTGCATAGTTCAAGCGTATTCGACAAGAGTTACGGCAACCCATTTGATACGTCACAAAGTATTTCTCCTATCGACTTGGCACAGGACTCTTCTGTGCCAAGTAAACACAACTCCAACCATGTGGTAAGCTCTTACTTCAAAGGTGATGGGGATGGACCAGAAATTGATTCTTTGATTCCTGGTAACTTCGATACTCAAGAGCAACTTGCCGCACTAGCGAAAGTAATTGAGCAAATGACTGCCCAAATTAATGCGCAGGGAAATGTAAACGTCACGGTGACACCACAAGGTTTGCGTATCGTCCTTCAAGATGATTACAAACAGCATATGTTCAGCCGTGGTGGTGCAGAACTTACTCCTTTTTTTGAAGATTTACTGCTCGCACTAGCACCTGTATTTCATCGTGTTAACAACCCTCTGATCATCAGCGGACACACAGATGCAATTCCATTTAAAAAGCGTTTTGGTCGTCAATCTAACTGGGCGTTATCAGCCTCTCGAGCAGACGTAGCAAGAAATACGTTAGTTGAAGGCGGTATGCCGGATGATAGAGTAATGCAGGTAACGGGTATGTCAGATAGAGCGCTGCTTAATCCTGATGAGCCAGATTCTAGCGAAAACCGTCGTATTGAGCTGTTTGTTTTAACGACTCCTGCCGCTAAAGTGCTTGAGACCCTTTTTGGCAACCACCAAGAAAGCGAACTGCAAAAAGCGAAAGATAAGGCTGAATTCAACCAACCAGTCATTCGTCAAGAAGTCATCAATTACTCCGGCGATACCGCCACCAGCGAAGTAAAAATTCAAGAATTATAATCTTAAAAGGTCACCACTCTGATGGTGACCTCTCTAACCAAAGCCTCTGTTACTGTGACTTTTTAGTTGAGTTCTATATGCACATAACATCATCCGAAAAAAGAAAAAGCGACTTACTAAAGAAAGCCTTTTTATGGCTCATTGTCTTCGATTACCTTTTATTGGCGTTTTTCTTAACTCAGCTATCAAGTATGACACTAAACAGCGGAACCATGATCAGCTTGTTACTTGTTGTTTATAACGTCTTACTTGTTTCGCTATGTTTTCAACGAACCAACAAGCAGGACTCTTACATTATCTACCCTGTTTTGTCCGCAACGTTATTAGCATTTGTCTGCTTTCTTTACTTCTTTTTTTTAATTTAGCTCCCCGACTCGACCATTGATTTTATTTTTACTGCTTTTTCGAAGTGGTCGAGCTGATGAGTCTGAATCCACCACGTAGCCGCTTCCATCAACAGCTCTGGGTCGTCATTTTTATTAGCGAAAAACGCATAAAATGAGAGACCAACCAATTCACCTTTACTCGCGATCTTTTTGTCACAGACCTCTATAATTTTGTCTCTCAGCGAAGCCCTCATTTCTAATCCCTTAACCTAGTACATACTCACTAACCATACGGTTGAAAGAAATCAAATCAAACGAGCCTTTAATTTCAAAACGCACTCTTCCCACCTCACTCATGAAGAACTCGATTTCACAATCCAAATCAAAAGTACCAGAGGTCTCGATAGAAAATGCATTGATCTTACTGTAAGGCAAAGAAGTGTAATCCACTTTTGAGCCGGTAATCCCTTGCACATTTGCCGCTATCACTCGCTTGTTCGTAAACACCACTTGGTCACGAACTGTTTTAAAAGCAGCGAAAATAGTCTCACCATCAATCAAGAACTTAAGGAAGTCTTCTCTGGCACTAGAAACGTCAATCGGCTTAAGCTTAAATACAGAGGAATTGTCGAAATCAATCATAATTAATCCTTTGAGTGGGCGTTAGAACGAATTATCAACGTATCAGATAGCACCACTTTTGCCTACTCGCAACGCACGTTTCTGCTTGATTCGCCCAACAACGAAGCGTCACTCACTTCCACCCTTGCATCCATTGCTCAGAGTCTTTTAGGTCTTGCCAGTTCATCTCTCGGTCGCGTTTACTCATAACTGCCTCGATGACACATCTCACAACGTTACCATCTTCATCTAGTTCCATTTCCGTCACAACAAAATGCTTCTCTTTGTTTTTAGGTGAAATTGCCGTCCATTTACTGTGCAATAGTTTCTTAGGGTGGATTCTGTTCATCGCATTGTACCAATTTAACTACCATGTTGATGTATACGACTGAATACCAAGAGAGAATCAGATTTTGTTTTTGCAAACCTACAAAAGATAAAACCGCAAAAGAGATCACTCCCTTTCGCGGCCCTAACTACAATCCGACTAGGTCTTCTGACCATTCAATCGAGGGTTTAAGTACTGACTTTGTAGCAACTGTAACCCTTTACCGACCAGAACAATCACTATCGCGCCAATCAGGACAGGCGTGAAGAGAAAACTCCATCCCTGCCCAGACGCCATGATCAAAATTGGATTTGCACCCGCAGGTGGATGAGTGGTCTTCGTAATCAGCATCGCAGACACACCTAGCCCCGTCGCAATCGCTAGCGTGACCGGCGTGACGTCAACATACTGGCTAAACGCAATACCGATAGATGCCGTAATGAAGTGACCAATGATAACGTTTTTTGGTTGAGCGAGAGGGCTGCTAGGCACCCCAAACACCAACACCGCCGTAGCACCAAATGGCGCCATGAGAAGTACTACCTCAGTAAGAGATACCTCGGCGTAGGACAATACGCCAATAGCCAACGTAGCGCCAAGCCCGGCAACCAACGATAAAATTAAATTATTCATAAACACCTCAAAAGTAGACCGAATTGTCTACAAAATAAAATAGACAAATCTGTCTACCTTTGTCAATATGTATTTATGGAACTTTTTGAGGACGTAGTTATGAACAAAAAGAAACAGTTATTGATCGACACAGCTTTGTCACTGTTTTATAAACAAGGCATCAACTCTATTGGCATCAATGAAGTCCTCAATGTTTCCGGCGTGGCTAAACGCACGCTATATAACCATTTTGAGAGCAAAGAAGCGCTTATCATCGCCGCATTAGAACAACGCCACCAAGTATTTATGGAATGGTTGGAGGAAAAGCTTTCTTCAGCACAAACGTGCGCGGAGGTGATCGATCAGTTATTTACAGCACTCAACGGCTGGTTTCATGGCTCTGAAGAAAAGTTGGGCGAGTTTCGCGGTTGCTTTTTCATCAATACGTCCGCGGAATTCAGTGACGACAGTGGCGAGATCGCAACGTATTGCCGCTACCATAAACAGCAAGTCAGAGAGCTAATTCAACGCTATCTCAAATCAGACAACGCTTCATTACTCGATGCCATTTGCATCATGAAAGAGGGCGCGATCACTACCGCTTACATGACGAAAGAGTACGACAACGTCACGAAGAAATGCGTGACCATTTTGCACAAGCTTTAATGCGTTCAGGTATAGTCATTTGCGGATTAAGTATTCAAACCAAAGGCACCAATCGGTGCCTTTGGTTTTAGTTAGTGAGTGTACTTACAGCTCGTGCTCAGTACGTGCGATGATGTCCTCTTGCGCATCTGGTGATAGCGCGGTGAAGAAGGCTGAGTAACCTGCAACTCGCACGACAAGATCACGATATTGCTCTGGGTTCTTCTTCGCGGCTAACAAGGTCTCACGAGAGACGATGTTGTACTGCACGTGCCAACCTTTGTGGTGGTTGAAGAAGGTACGAATCAACATAGAAAGCTTGAGCTTATCCCCTTCAGACTCAACCGCTGCCGGGCTTAACTTCTGGTTAAGCAGCACGCCACCAAGGATCTTGTTCGCTTGGATCTTACCGACCGAGTTGTACACAGCCGTTGGACCTAAACGGTCTGAGCCAGATGACGGGCTTGCACCTTCAGCTAACGGCGTTTTCGCTTTACGACCATCTGGCGTTGCCATGGTTGAAGCACCGAATGGGACGTTTGCCGAAATACTTGATGTACCTGCGTAGTAACCGCCGCCAATTGGACCACGACCATGACGCGTATTAACGAACTGCTCTAGCTCATCAATGTACACTTGGTACGCGTCTGCCAGTAGTTGGTCTACTGCGTCATCATCGTTACCGTATTTTGGTGCAAAGTTGATAAGACGTTGGCGAAGCTGTTCGTTCTCCATGCCATCGAAATCTTCTGCCAATGCTTTTGCTAGCTGTTGTTGTGAGATAAGGGGCTGAGTGATTTGCGCATCATCGAAAACAAGATGTTTGATTGCCGCTAGGCTGTTACCCAAGTTGGCGATACCGACTTGCAAGCCAGATACCCAGTCGTATTTCGCACCGCCTTCTTTCACAGTTTTACCACGAGCCAAACAGTCATCCACCAGCGTTGAACAGAAGATGTCTTGTGCTTGCTGTTCAAGTACGCTGTCGACTACCGTATCAATCTCAATCGATTTACGGGTGTAGTAGCGGATTTGCTCTGCCCAAGAAGCTGTCACTTGCTCAAAGTTCTCAAAGTTGCCTTTTGCTAATGACTTATCGTGCCGCAAGAAAGCTTTACCTGTTGTTGCATCCACACCTTCGTTAAGTGCCGCCAGCAGGATACGAGCGAAGTTAATAAAGCTCATGCCCGTACAACGGTAACCCCATTTGCCCGGAACCGCCGTCTCGATACAGCCGATAGATGCGTAGTTGTACGCGTCTTCTTTCTCGACGCCAAGTTTGATGAATTCAGGAATGACAATCTCATCGTTGTTAAACGCAGGCATACCGAAGCCACATTTAATCACTTCAACACAGCCCATCAGGAATTCTTGGTTTAAACCTTCATGGTAACGCACACTCAAGTTAGGTTGCGTCGAACGTAACTGACCACAAGATTCCAGAATCGCCCAGGAAAGAGGATTCACTGCTTCTTCAGGCTCACCCTTTTCATTCAACTTCTGACCGCCGATACACACGTTTTGGTACAGCGGAGAACCAGCCGATGCTTTTGAGTGTGCACCAGAGCGAATCTTGTTTACTTCAAGCAACTTCAACCAGCAGCTTTGTAAAAGCTCCAGTGCGAAGTCTTTCTCAATCGTGCCGTTTTCGATATCGCGAACATAAAATTCGTTGAGGAATTGGTCCATACGACCGAAAGAAACCGAGTGACCGTTCGATTCGATTTGTAACATCAACTGAACGAAGTAGCTCAATTGCAGTGCTTGCCAGAAGTTTTCTGGAGCGTGGCTCGCGACATGACGACAGTTTGCCGCAATGCTTTCTAACTCAGCTTTGCGCAGCGGGCGCGTCTCTTCAAGCGCCATTTTCGCCGCCAATTCAGCGTAGCTCACCATGTGGTCTTGAATGGCAAGCAGTACAATTTCGACCGATTTGTAGAACTGCTCTTTCTTCAAGCCTTCAAAGGTCGAAACATCATTGTTAGCACGGTGCTGACGAACATCCTCTAACAAGCCGTTCATGCCTAGCTTCAAGATTTTCTCGTTATCCACCGCAAGGTGCGCGTCACCCGAAGTCATGTTGCCTTCGGCTTTAATGATGGTGCTGGCTAAGATTTCTTGCTGCTCATCAGTAAACAAGCCATAACAACGGTCTTGAACGGTTTTGCCACGCCAGTACGGTGTGATGCTGTGGATGCTTTGTTTATCTTCTTCAGTGACCGCAAAGCCTGCACCAGGACGGTCGGCTAGCTCATCAATTTCCGCTTCAATCCAACGTACAGTGTATTCCGGGAAAATAGGCGCAGCGCGTGCTTTGCTCGCTTGGTTACCGACGATTAACTCATCATGCTTAATCCAAATCGTACGAGTGCGTAAGTGCTCTTGCAGTGCTAGCGCACGTTGGACAATTACAGGTTTGTCTTCGTTCGCTTGATAAGCACGAGTGTATGCCTCTGCACGCTCGATACAGACAGGTGGCGTTACGATATTTACCAGTGCCGATTTGTGCGCTTTGATACGCTCAGGAAGGTAATTCAGGTCCATAGTTAACCTCTTACAATCACGTTAAGTTGGGTGTTTTCGCTTGCGTATTGCATGGCGCTTTCTAGCAGTTCTGGTTTGTTTAATGGCTTGTCAGAACACTCGTAAGGCATATCGAGCAAACGGTATTTATTGATGCCGAGCGTGTGGTACGGCAGCAAGTGAAGTTCTTGGCAGCTCTCTAGTGAAGCCGCAAAATCGATGATGTCTTTCAACTCTTCGATGGTGTCATTGAACCCCGGCACAACGGGAACGCGAATCACAATGCGTTTCGCGATAGGTGCCAGTTTTCGGAAATTGTCTTTGATGCGTTTTAGTGAACCTTTCGCCCAGCTAAGAAACTTTTCTTCATCGGTATGTTTTAAATCCGCCAACCAGCAATCAATATGCGGCGCGGCTTTTTCGACGTACTTCCACGGCACATGCATGCACGATTCAATAGCGGTAGAGACTTGGTTGTCATGCAGACGCTGCGCGAGTTCTGCCACCAAATCCGCTTGCATGAGAGGCTCACCACCGGAGAAGGTCACGCCACCTTGGCTTTGGTCGTAGAAAGGTTTGTCCTTCATCAAGGTGTCGAACAGCATGTCTGATTTTGCTTTTTCACCGCAGACGGTCAGTGCTTGCGTAGGACAGACGTTTCGCAGCGCGATCAGTTGGTCTTCTTTGATGGCTTTGCGATTGATGATGATCTGGTTGTCGATGCGTTGAATACCATCGTTCACCGTTTCACTACCCGCAGTAGATTGAGTTGTAGCTTGATAAGCAGAAACGCACAGCTGGCAATCTTCCATGCAGCTTCGCTGATCAAACAACAGTGAATGCTTTTCGCTGCGGCTTTCTGGGTTTTGACACCAAGGGCAAGACAAGCTGCATCCTTTAAGAAAAAGAATGGAACGAATGCCATCGCCATCATGGGTAGAGAATCGTTGGATATTGAAATACATCTCTGCTTGCCTCTTGGTCTGTGCTACCGCTGTGTACTTAATCCGTTTCTTGCTGGTTAAGTTTTATCAGCGGCTTTTCTTTGTTCGAACTGAAAGCTTCATTTGAGCGTTTACAAGTTTCACTTAACTTTCATTTAATGAAATTATTATAGTTTCAAATGAAATTTCAATTGATCAAAATCAAGATCTCGTTCGATTGTCAGATCTATAGTGATCCCATCATCAAAACGAAGATTTTGTTTAAGGTAGAAACCATGATCGAACTTTATTTAGATACTGCTGATGTGGCAGAAGTAAAACGCTTTAACCAGTGCCTACCGCTAAAAGGCGTGACGACAAACCCAAGCATTTTGGCGAAGTCAAAACAGGGACTGAATGAAACCCTAGCAGGCATGCAAGAAGCACTTGGTGGTACACCTCGCTTTCACGCTCAAGTCGTGAGTTCAACCGTCGAAGGTATGGTGGCAGAAGCGCGCCAACTGAATGAATTGCCTTACGATATGGTGGTAAAAGTGCCAGCAACAGAAACCGGCTTAGCTGCAATTAAGCTAATGAAAAAAGAGGGAATTCAGGTTCTTGCTACCGCTATCTATTCAGCTCAACAGGGTTTCCTTGCGGCACTGTGCGGTGCAGACTACCTAGCACCTTACGTAAACCGCATCGATGCGATGAACGGCAACGGTGTTGAAGTGGTCGCGGATCTTCAATTGTTGCTCGATCAGAACCAACTACCAGCGAAGATTTTGGCAGCCAGCTTCAAGAACACTCAACAAGCGATGGAGGTGATGAAACTGGGCATCGAAGCCATTACATTACCAACCGATGTGGCGGCACAAATGTTCGCTCACCCAGCAGTAAAACCGGCGGTTGAACAGTTCGATAAAGACTGGAAAGAGACGTTCGGCGATAAACTTTCATTTGAAAGCTAATTAAAAGTAAGAACTCAATATCTTAGTCAATAGTAAGGGAATCTTAACTCACCCTGTGCGTCGGTGAGTTTAAGATTCCCTTTTGTATTTCATATAAAGAGGTGAGGTTTACAGCAGTTCTCTATTAGTCAGTGACCAAAGGTACACGCGCTTGAGTAAACTGATTTTGATCCTCTTACGAATACCTCGTTTGGAATGTCGACGTCGGTTTGGTGGCACAATGGCTTTCATCTCGGTTTTCATTTCTTTTCCATCCACCAACACAGTAGACCCCCGATGCAGTAAGCCAGCATATCTTTCCAACCAAATGTGGCGCCCAAAATTACAGCCAGAGGAGATGAAGATTCGATACCAAGCCAAACCGCGACCTGTAAAAATTGCCCTAACTCAACAGCAAACGCAATCAAAACCACCAGTGAAACCAGCCAGTTAACGGGCATGGAGAACAAGCTTGCAAGAAAGTAGTAGAGCCAAACCACAACCAGAACATCACCAAATGTCGGGCGAATAAAGTTGTCTCGAACATAGAGCGCAATAACGACCAATGTGATAAAACACACCAAGCTTTTGAGTCCATTTTCTGCAGAAAATCGCAGGTGGATAGCGGACGTCTCTTCCACCATATCGCTTGGCTGACCAGTGAGAGTTGCTCGTTTAACCATCTTCATGATTCGCCTTTGCACTTTCTTCTGCTTTCTTATTTCGTGCGTACCAGTCGATGTTGCGTGTAATGACCATAGTGAAGCTCAAAATCGTGAAACACAGTAATGTCCCCATCACCAATGCGTAGCTTTCTGCTTGTAGCAAGCCAAACAGTAATCCGTAGAGGGTAAGTAAACACGCTCCGAATATCGCGCCGTGTTTGGTGTTGCTCAACATACCGCTCACGTACACACTTAAAAGCCCCGTCGATGCGACTGCTGACACCACATATGCCCAGTTAAAGCCGAGGTGTTCACTCATCGAAATCAGCAATAGATAGAAAAGCGCTAAAGCCAGACCAATAAAGCCGTATTGCACTGGGTGCACCGGACGCGATTGGAACAGCTCCAGTAAGAAGAAACTCGCAAATACTAATGTGATAACCAACAGTGAATAGTTCACAGCTCGGTGGGATTTCAAATAGTGGTCCACGGGGTCAATCAAATCGACGCCCATTTGTCGCTGTTCAAGCTCGTGACAAGCGTGATTCGATGACAAACAGCTTTGGAACAGCTGCGCGATATTGGTTGAGAAGTTGTTGCTCGCCCATCGCGCGTTAAATCCATCTTCAGATACCTCTGATGACACCGGTAAGTAATCACCAATAAAGCTCGGATGTGCCCAAGTTGAAGAGAGTTCAACCGTTGTTTGACTGCCGATTGGTGTGACTTGAAGCTGTCCCATCCCTTGCAGTAAGAAGTTAAGATCGAATGCCAAAGGTTGTTCTGCGTTTAGGTCTGCAAGTGTCAGATCACTGTGGAAGCCTTGTGGTAACTGATTTAACCCCGTTCCCGGTGCGACTTCGATGGCAGAGCTCGCCATGGTCATGTCATCCAAACGAATCAATCCACGGCTGTCTTCAATGCCAACGACTAGGCTCATGTTTTCAATATCAAGCCCCTGCAATGCCGCGAGATCGTCTGCATCAAAAGCACCTTTCAGTGCCACTTGTGCTTTGTATAAACGCGCACGGTAAATGCCTCGGTACTTTTCAAAACTGTCTAGATTTGCGCTCATATCAAAAGTGCTAGGTAGGAGGAATTTATGACGCTCTTTAATCTGTACTTTGTCATCTCGGTAACTGGTTTCGGTGTAGTTAACCATGATGAATGGACCAATGATGCGCTGTTCGCCGCTGCTGCTGCGTGCGATGTCGTTTCTGACTTCATCTTGGCGATATGAGCGTTCTGAGATCAGTCCTGTGACCATTGAAAGCGGGATTTGCAGTAAGACAAACAAAAACAGCACGAAGGCGAACTTCGTACCGAGTTGGTTATTGAGGATCTTTTTCATATTTCATTCTCCATTTGCTGATGGAAGTAATCTAAATCAGCAATTTGGAGAACGAATGGAGCTAATGTGGAGTTTCTATGGAGTTGGTAAAATCAAGGTCACTTTCACACCAGAATCGACGTTTTCGACTTGCAACTTACCTTTGTGCAGCTTGGTCACTTGCTCAACAAAATTTAGCCCAAGCCCAGTACTCTTAACGCCATTTTCCCGAGCGAGGGAGTAGAAGCGCTCGGTCAAACGAGGCATGGCGTAGTCGGGAATGTGAGGACCTGAATTGAAAATCGACAGGCGCACTTTCTCTTTTGTGACCTCAGCTTTCCACTCAATGCGTCCCTCTAAATCAACAAAATCCAGCGCATTGTCCATCAGGTTAAAAACGGCTTGTTTCAGTAAGAAGGCATCACCAAGCACGGCTTGGTGGTCATCAATTTGGATGTTGGCAATCACCGACTTTGCACTCAAACGCGCATCCGCCGATTCAACCACTTCATTGACCATTTGTTTTAGCGAGATAGCTTCGACTTGTTCTAGCTCGGGGCGCTTTTCAAGACGAGCAAGTTCTAGCAACTTATCAATCAATGACTGCATGCGGTCGCTTTCTCGCTCAATGTTGCCAGCAAAGCGCGTGACCTTTTCTTCAGGCAATGGCATTTGCAATATTTCACTCGCGCCTTTAATCGCTGATAACGGACTTTTCAGCTCATGAGTCAGCGTCTGTACGTACTCTTCCACATATTGTTTGCCGTCGAGTTGGTTGCGCATTTTCTCCAATGCGTCGCTTAGCGTGCCGTACTCATAGAAGATACGAAATGTTGGCTTAGAGACCTTTTCACCCTCACCCATTTTGGTCGCGTAGTCTTCTAGCTTGTTCAGTGCCGAGTGAATTCGCCAAGCAAACAATGCCCCTGCCAATAGCACTAAACCACTCATCCACACCATCCAAAACAATACATTGCGTTTAGAAAGATCGATGAAGGGTTGTACTGAGCGATTAGATTTTGCCACCGTCACGCTGCCAATGATTTCGCCTTTGTGGTAGATGGGCGCAGCAACGTGCATGACGGTTGAAAGCGGATCTTTCGGGTCTTCGATGGTACTGCGCGCGCCGTATTGACCGCGCAACGTGAGATACACATCATTCCATTGTGAGTAGTCTTTGCCAACGTCTTGCTGCCAAGAATCCGCAATCACAATCCCTTGTTTATCGGTGATGTAAATTCGATGATTAATCGCTTTTTTGCCAATTTCCCAAATGCGCGCTTGAGGTTCTCGCTGCCCATAAGCCGCTAGCAGTTTGGAGAAGCGACTCTCAGACAACTTTCCGTTTGCAACGTCCTCTTCTGCCAATACCGCGAGCAAGTTCGCCATATCCACCAGCGTCTCTTCAGTGGTTTGACGCACGGTTGGCTTAAGTTCTTGGACAACGGTTTTGCTCACCATGTAAGCCGTCATTCCGACTAAGATGAAGTAGAGAAAAAACAGTCTGAGTCCAAGCGGGATCTTCGGCCAGCGATTCATCATTCACCTTTAATGCAGTAAAAGTAACCAAAGCCACGTTTGGTACAGATGCGTTCAGACATCTCAAACGGCTTCAACTTATGGCGAATGGCTTTGATGTGGGTATCGATATTGCGCTCGTATGCAGCCTCTGGCGCCATGCCTGCCGCGACCATGAGCTGCTCTCGGCTCAATACATTGGAAGAGACGGAAATCAGCTTATCGAGAATCTTAAATTCGACCGCAGTTAACCCAAGCATTTGCCCGCCAACACCGTAGTCAAAGTTTTGCGCAACCAAATCATGGCTCAATTGAGATTGTTCTGGAACAGCAACAGGCTCTGGTTTGTGCTCCATCATTGGCGCTTTAGCTTTGATTCGAAGTTTAATGCGCGCCAGCATTTCTCGCGGGCTAAATGGCTTAGTTACGTAATCATCTGCGCCAATCTCCAAGCCCACTACACGGTCAATTTCATCGCTTCTTGCGGTGAGAAAGATAATGGGAATATCAGAAAACTCACGGATGGTTTTGCACAATTCAAAACCATTGCCATCCGGTAAGCCTACGTCTAACACAAGTAACGATGCTGAGTTATGCTGCAAAAAGGCTAAGCCCTCTCCTGCTGTTGCAAACCACTCTGCGTGGTAGCCATCCATCTCTAATACATGAATCAGGTTCTCTGCGATAGCAGATTCATCCTCGATAATAAGGACGGTGGGTTGTTCGCTCAATGTCTTAGCCTCATTGACGGTGTTTATCTTTATGTTGGTATTATCACTTAATTTGGAGCCAAGGCTAGTGGATTGATGCAGCAAAGGCGCAGTTCGTGGATAATACTAATCAAACACACTTCTATTCAGCATAATAAATTTATCACTTAGATTAATGGGTCACCACAATTGTGAATACAATGATTTCAACCATTGATATGAACAGTGTTCATTTTAAACTCAAGTTATCAATTCGATTTTATTTAAAGGATAGTCACTGATGAAAAGAGCGCTAATCCCCCTGGCTTTACTGACTTTGCTCTCAGGTTGCGCCAGCATGTCTCCGGATGAGTGCAAAACGGCAAACTGGTACAACGTAGGTTATCAAGATGGCCGAGATGGCAACGATCCAAACATTATCAATAGCTATACCGAAGACTGTGGTGAAGCGGGTGTGACACCCGACCGAGCGAAATGGAAAGAAGGCTTTGATAAAGGCACTATCCAATATTGCTCACCAGACAATGGGTACACTGTCGGTATCGAAGGCAAAGAATATTACGGTGTATGCAGCAGCAAAGAGTTTATTGAGAACTACCAGTTAGGTCATCAAGAATATCAACGCCAGCAACGCATCCAACAAATCGATACTGAAATCTCGGTCATCGATAATCAGCTTGATGGCAATCCAGACAAAGATAATGCCAAGAGACTGAAAGAGAAGAGAAAGCGATTGGCTGACGAGCGTTCAAGCCTCTTGTCGCCAACCATCAACTTGAATCTGAATTTCTAAATCGATTGGATTTAGCTTCTAAAAATTCATGGCCCTAACTCAGTTCTAGGGTCATGAATTGACTGTTCGGATCGAGTTCGTAATCCCCGAACGGCTCGCAGTACACAAAGCCATGCTTTTCATACAACAGGCGCGCTGGTTTAAAAAACTCCATCGAGCCCGTTTCTAAACTCAAGCGCTGCAAACCTTTTTGCTTCGCTTGCTCAATCACATGAATCAATAATTGAGATGCCACACCTTGGTTTCTTGCCGTAGGCGTGGTGCGCATGGATTTCAGCTCCGCGTGTTGGTCATCCAACTCTTTAATCGCCGCACACCCAAGCAGTTGCTCACCTTTCCATCCGGTCCAAAATGTCACTTCTGGCGCTTTGAGCTTATCTAAATCTAACGCATGCACGCTTTCTGGTGGTGACGTGGCGTACATGTCCTGTAAATGTCCTTCCAACAGCGCTATCACTTGCGGCCGTTCTAAATTGTCGATTTCAATCCTCATCTTTCCATCCTTGGTTTTTCCTAGCTAAAGCGGCTGTCTCATAATGTGTTGCGGTCCAACGGGGCCTCCGTGGTAAAGCTCATTGGTATCTTCAAACCCTGATTTTAAATAGCACTGATAAGCGGGTATGTTGCGGCAATTCACTGTGAGATAAAGCGCATCAAACTCGGGATAATGGCGTTTGGCGAAATCGGCAAACTGTTGAATGGCTTGCTTGGCGATGCCTTTGCCTTGATGACGGTGATCCACCAGCAAAGCACGCACGCCTAAACTGTTTTTCGGGCAAAAATCGTATTTCTCGCTGTAAGCAGCATCAAATAGAAAAAAGCCAACCACGTCATCGTCCGCCAGAATCAGATGCGGAAGCTCTGTAGGTTCAAGACGCGTAAGCATTTCACCCACATCCGCGACCGTAAACTGCGATTGCTCTTCTAGCACGCTAAGTTCGCAAGTTTGTTCATGTCGCTCAGGCGAATACTTTTCAATGGTAATCATAATCTTCCTTGTTGTTTTTATGCTCAATTCATACAGGGTATGTCGTAAATAGAAATACCTAGTGTCGTATTTCCCACTCGCAGGCAAACGTTTAGCACTCTATTATCCTCGCCATTCGATAGAGAGGTTTCCATGTCCCGTTTTTTACTTTGTAGTTTTGCACTCGTTTTACTCTACCCTACTGCCATTGATTTGTATCTTGTTGGTTTGCCTCAAATTGCGTCAGATCTCAACGCCAGTGAATCTCAGTTGCATATTGCGTTTTCGATCTATTTAGCTGGCATGGCTACCACCATGTTATTCGCGGGGAAAATTGCAGACTCTGTGGGACGAAAGCCTGTTGCCGTCGTCGGCGCGATGATCTTCGTGCTCGCGTCTTTTCTCGGCGGGATGGCTGAGCAACCAAACACTTTCTTGATTGCTCGCTTTTGCCAAGGCATCGGGGCTGGATCTTGCTATGTCGTCGCATTCGCGATTTTACGCGACACGTTAGACGATGAACGCCGCGCGAAAGTATTGTCGATGCTCAATGGCATCACCTGTATCATTCCAGTGATCGCACCCGTGATTGGTCACTTGATTATGCTGAAATTTCCTTGGCCGAGTTTGTTTACCACAATGGCAGGAATGGGCATTCTCGTCAGTGTATTGGCCATTTTTGTTCTCAAGGAATCACTACCCAGCCAACAAGGTGAAGAACAGACAGCGCCAGAGAGCCATCAAGAGACTTTCTTCGAGCGATTTTTTATCAGTAGGCTGATCATTACTGCACTTGGAGTGACCACCATTCTGACTTTTGTTAACGCTTCACCAATTGTCGTGATGAGCATGCTTGGTTTTGATCGCGGTGGCTATTCTTCCATCATGGCTGGTACTGCGACGATCAGTATGTTGATTTCGTTCTCGGCACCATTGGTATTGGGGATTTTTAAACAGCGAACCTTAATGATAACCTCTCAAGTATTGCTCGTTTGTTCAGCCATCGTGCTCAGTGCAGCCCATTTCCATGATGGACAACCTTTTTACTATGTGTTCGGACTTGGGCTGATTTGCGCTGGCTTCGCTTGTGGCTTTGGCGTGGCCATGAGCCAAGCGCTCAGCCCATTCTCTCAACAAGCTGGCGTGGCGAGCTCAATACTGGGCATTGCTCAAGTTTGTAGTTCCGCGTTCTATATTTGGTTTATGGGTTTCATCGGCGTTAGTGCACTGAATATGTTGGTGTTTATCTTAGTGTTAGGTAGCGTAATCAGCCTTGCTCTAATACTATTGATTCCAAAGCCTGTTCACGATACCCATTATGAAGAAATCCCTAGCGCGACTTGATTTAAACTTACTGTTCACTCTGCAATTATTGTTGCAAGAGCAAAGCGTCTCGAAAGCCTCGAAAAAGCTGAACGTTACGCCCTCTACCGTAAGTAAGTCGCTCAACAAACTTCGTCATTGGTTCGATGATCCTTTGTTTGTCAAAACACCTAAAGGTCTTGCGCCAACGCCCTTGGCGCAAAGCATGGAGCAAGATCTTGCAGAATGGCTGCAAATTGGCAGCCAAATTGCAGAAAAACGCAGCGATATTACGCCTAAAGGAGTGCGTTTTGATATCACGATTGAGTCGCCATTAGTGCTCACAGTGCTGGACAGACTCATCGTCGCTATCCACCAGCGATACCCTGAAGCGAAAGTAAAAACCAGTAACTGGGATTACGATTCACTCGACGCCATCATTCGAGGCGAGGCGGATATCGGTTTTACCGGCCGAGAAAGTCACTCTAGATCGAAAGAGTCGTTGGATCTTCTGCCTTATTTCTTGGATTTTGAGATTCTATTTTATGACCTGCCGATGGTGTATTTGCATAAAGATCATCCGGCTTTACAGCAAGAGTGGAATCTCGAGACCTTTCTGAGCTACCAACACATCAATATTGTTTGGGAAAAAAGTGAAACTTGGGCGTTGGATGAAGTATTAACGGAACTAGGGCTACAGCGCTCTATCGGGCTGACGATGTCCAACTTTGAGCAATCCCTTTTTATGGCAGCGCAGCCGACGCATGGCATGATCACCACCGCGCCGCACTATTGCAAAAGTTACACAGAAAAGCTGCATCTCGATTTGGTGTGCTTGCCAATTCCGTTAGACCAAGCTCAACAAGACAAGTTACTGATTCCATTCACCATGATTTGGCATAAACGCAATGCGTACAACCCCAAATTGCTATGGTTGAAAAACACCATTAAGTCATTGTACAAACAACCTTCCCAACCACAGTAAGACTCAGGCTAAGGTCAGGTTTTCTCTGGTTATTTTTAATGACTTTCTTGCTCTGATAGCTATAACTAATCACTTTATCAACTAATAAAAATGTTCTTTTGGATCTACACTAGCTGTTCATTTACACGCTAAGGATCAAGGATGTCGACCTTCTTACTCACAGCTATTGCAATGCTGGCGTTCGCTGCCAATTCATTATTGTGCCGACTTGCCTTGGCAGAAGGGTTAATTGATGCAGGAAGCTTCACGCTCGTTCGATTGATATCTGGCGCGATTACCTTAATCGCAATGCTTGTCGTGAGAGGTCAGTGGAAAACCGATCGGCCAACTTCTCGCTTTCGCTTTTTTGCTGGCGTGGCGTTATTTGGTTACGCAGCCCTTTTCTCTTTCGCGTACTTACAACTGGCGACAGGAACTGGTGCTTTGCTTTTGTTTGGTGCCGTGCAACTTACGTTACTGGCAATCTATTGGTGGCAAGGTGAGCGCTTTCAGTTTCTCGAAATCATCGGTATCGGCCTTTCAATTGTTGGATTTGTTTGGTTGATGTTGCCATCTGCCACTCGCCCCGATATTAGCTCTGCACTTCTCATGTTGATTTCTGGCGTTTGTTGGGCTGCGTTTACTGCGCTCGGTAAACAAGCGCCTTCTCCAAGTAGTGGAATCACGTGGGGATTCATCGCAGCATCAATAATTGGCGTGCTCCTTTCGCCATTAATCTTGTCCTCAATCCAACTTTCTTTGAGCGGAGTGTTGCTCGCTATCGCATCTGGTGCCATTGCCTCTGGCCTTGGTTATACACTTTGGTACCAAGTCGTACGTAAGCTCTCTTTACTTCAAGCCGCCGTCAGCCAACTTTCCGTGCCAGCCATTGCTTTACTACTCGGCAGCATCGTACTCCACGAGCCTCTTTCACTGCATACTCTTTTAACCAGCGGCATCATTCTTGGTGGGATCGCTTTGGTTTTTTTATCTCGATCCAAAAAAACAAACGAACAATCGGCAAGCCGATAAAAAGTAATAACTTTCCCTCTCAAATACCCATTCATCATCTATGCTTTTTAAAGCAGTAAAGCTCATTGCAGATGGTACAAGTGGTCTGCTTTGGTACCAGGCGAAGAATATAAGGTGAGAATTGGCTCACACAATGCAGCGATTTTGTTTCAAAAGTGAGAATCATCACAGATCGCGAATTTGCTCGTTTTAGGCGTTTCACCAATAACGCCAAGGGCTAGCACGAGATCAAGCCAAATACGCACTTTGTGTTTTGACAAAGGGTTTACAAAGCACACTTTTTCACCCGCTATATTCCGCCCCCCGAATTTATTCAGAACAAGATTCTGATTATTCATATAAGAAATTCATCAACTTATAACGATAAGCCTGAGCAAACTTTGACACTATGAACGACAAAATAAAATTCGCTATTAAAGTATCGCTTAGCCTGACTCTGGCTTATCTGATCCCGTTTGCCATGGGTTGGCCGCAAGCATCGACGGCCGCAACTACTGTAATGCTGATTGCATCGACAGGCAGTCGTCGTGAATCACTCGCCAAAGGTACCTTACGCGTGTTAGGTACATTGGTTGGTGCCGTGGTTGGCTTGTTACTGGTGGGGTTGTTTGCTCAAGACCGCTTGCTGTACATGCTGAGCGTGTCGGTTGTGGTCTCATTCATTTTTTACTTCCGTAATGCCTATCAAAAAGATCCAACGCTACTCATGCTGACCGGCGTGATGACACTGATGATGTCCAATGGCGGTGACGCAGAAGGTGCGTTTCTTTATGGCGTTGACCGCGCCTACATGACGGTGTTTGGGGTGGTGGTTTACACACTCGTGGGGACTTTCTTATTCCCGACCAAAACAGAACAAAACCTAAGACAGCTCATCGAACAACTCAACCAAGCACAACGCGCGTTGTTCACCTCTATCTTGCAAAATTTCGAGCAAAAATCGGCAGGGCAAATCTCTCCTCAAGAAGGCGGAGAAGAAAATCCAGAAGCGGAAGAGCCACAACCTAGCGTGGACACTCTCATCGAACAGATGTTTGCCGCTCAAAATGCACTCGAACAGCGCTTTGCCACGGTCAGTGTGGAATGCAGCGACGTGTCGGCCTACATGAAAGAGTGGCGCTTGGCAGTTCATTTGAACAAGCAGGTAACGCAACAATTGACCGTCGCGGCGCACAGCCACTTTAGCCACCAGCAAGACCGTGAAAGCATCAGCAACTTTGATCAAGCCGTGGCGGAAATTGACGCGCTATTTGATACCTGCCAACAAGTCTGGGAAAAAAAAGAACCCGCTTATCGTGCTCAGGAATTCAAAGTCAAATACAACCAAGCGTTGCTAGAAGACGCAGCTCACCTAGAGAAAGGCTCTGCGCTTACGCTTGGTCACCTGTTGGAACTGATGCATCAAAACTTGTCGCGTTTAGCGGAGAGCATTAGCTGTATTGACTCTGTGACGAACAATGTCTCCTTTGACGTGCCACTGCCGAAACCGAAAGGCAAGTTTCTATGGTGGGACGCAGAAAACTTTAAAACCGCGGTCAAAACCTTTGTCACTTATTGGGTTGCTGGACTGATTTGGATTTATTTCAATCCACCAGGCGGCTACTCGTTCGTGGTCTTCTCGACCATGTTTATGTCTTTGCTGTCGTTCGTGCCTGTGCACCCAATTTTGTTGCTTGTGCTGTTCACTTTCGGCTTCTTGTTCGCGGTGCCTTCTTACGTCTTCATTCTTCCGCAATTGGATCTCGGGTTAGAACTTGGCCTGTTCATCTTTATCTACACCTTTATCGGTTTTTATCTGTTTAACGGGCCAGTGACGATTTTCTATATGATTGGCTTGTTTGTTCTCGGTTTAGACAACAACATGTTTTATCACTTCGGGATCCTCATGACGATCATGCTGTTGTTCTACATGGTGGTGTTCATGATTATTTTCGCGCACTACTTCCCGTTTAGCTCACGACCAGAACACCTCTTTTTGACCATAAAAGAACGCTACTTCCGACATACCCGAGAGCTGTTCACTACCTATCAACAGCAGTCTAGCTCGGTTATTACGCCGCCCAAACGGGCCTTACACTTGGTGACGCTCAATGTCTCATCGAAAAAGCTCAAAGTCTGGGGTTCGAAAATCAACCACAAACACTTTGATAAAACCACGCCAGAAGCGATTGGCGCGTTCAGCAAAGCGTGTGATGTACTCAGTAATCACATCAACATCTTAATGGCCGCCGAGAAAAAGTTGATGACCAATCCGCTGATTACTAAGCTTCGCCAACAGCACCGCGATTCCATCATTCCTTTGATGGCTGGCGCTTTAGCTAGCCATCAAGCAACACAAGAACTCGACTCCGTATTCGACCAATACAGTCAGGATTACCAAACATTCGAAGATAAACTGGAAGATTTTTTTAGTGAGTTGGATTTATCTGACTACGCTTATTCAGAGATAGCCGGTTTTTATATCTTGCTGAATTTAAAACGGAACGTGTTCGAAGCAATCAAGCATTGCAAGCAAACCTACGAGGATATCGATTGGGTGAACTTACAACAGAAGCGTTTTTAAAGGTGGGGATATGATGCTTCCAAAACTAACCAAACCAAGCCTCGCCATACTTTCTTTGCTCGGACTCAGTGCGTGTACCACGGTAGGACCAGATTATGTTCATCCAAAGCAGGCGCCACTGCCAAGTGACTGGTCGGTGCAAAAAGCAGCCAAAGATACGCAGCAATCAGAGCAACAGCTACAACAATGGTGGCAGCAATTTAATGACTCGACTCTTAATCAGCTGGTTGAGTTGGCGAGCAAACAAAACCTCGATTTAGAAGCCGCAGGGCTACGAATTGTACAAGCACGTTCATTGCTTGGTATTTCGACTGGCTTGCAATACCCACAAGTTCAAACCGTGTCAGGAAACCTAGCGCGTGCCTACGTAAATGATCAGGGCGTGAATAACGCCACTTTGTCGTTTGATGCTGCTTGGGAAATGGATGTTTGGGGCAAGTATGCTCGCGGTATTGAGTCGGCAGAAGCGGGTTACTACGCATCCATCGCATCGTATCACGACATCATGGTTACCATAACCGCCGAAGTGGCGCGCAATTACATCAACTATCGCACATTCCAAGAACGTATTTTGCTGTCTCGCCGCAATATCGAGATTCAAGAGCGTGTCGTACGTATTACTCAGGTGCAGTTCGACTCTGGCAACGTTACAGAATTGGACGTTCAACAAGCTAAAAACCAACTCTACACCACCAAAGCAGCGCTACCGAGCCTCGAAGTGGCAATGAAGCAATCACGTACTGTGTTGGCTTTGCTACTGGGTCTGTTACCAGAAGAAGTAGATGGACTGCTACAGTCGGATGGGATGCACAAGCAAATCGCTGAGTACGAAGCCCAGTTCAAATCAACGGGCAGAAAATCGGCGCTATCGGGCACCGACGAGCGCTCCATTGTGCCACGTCCACCGCTTTTGGATACGCAAGTGGATGCTAACTTAGTGATGCGACGTCCGGATTTGCAAGTCTCTGAGATGCAAGCTCGCGCGCAAAGTGCGCAGATTGGCGTGGCAGAAACCGCTCTGTACCCAAGCTTTTCGTTGTTCGGTTCCATCGGTATCGACAGTACGGTTCCCGATGGCAGCAGTTTCAGTTTTAGCGATTCGCTCACCATGGTGGTTGGCCCAACGTTCAGTTGGAACATTTTCCAATACGGACGCGTGAAAAATAACATTCGTTTCGAAGATGCTCGCTTCCAAGAAACGCTGACGAACTACAACAAAAAGGTACTGCAAGCCGTTAATGAAGTCACCAATGCAATCGAAGCATATGACCTGTATTTGCAGCAAAAAGATTTACGCTTGCAATCGGTCAACTCTTCCATTCGTGCGTTCAACATATCCATGACACAGTACGAAAACGGACAAATTTCATTCGAACGTCTGCTTAACTCGGTAGAAAAAATGACCCGCGCAGAAGACAGCTACGCAACGATCAAAGGTAATGTTGCGAACCAAGTTGTCGCGCTCTACAAAGCCCTCGGTGGAGGCTGGCAAACCCAAACAGGCAAACCTTTCATCAGTGAATCGATTGCCACGCAGATGACAGAGCGCACTGACTGGGGAAGTTATTTAAATGAAGAAAACCGCGTATTGCCGCCTTTGCGACTCGAAACTCCGGCTGAGACCAGTGATGAAAACAAAACGGAGGATCGGTAATGCCTCATGAACTCTCTTGGGGAGACGTTTACTTTTCTCCTACGCTACTCGTGCTCTTTCTAGCCGTCACGGCCACGTGGATAACGGTGATGATATTGAACAAGACACGTTTGTCTCGCTTCATCGCTTTTCCGTCTCTGACGTTTATTGCCATCATGGTCGGTTATGTGGTGGCCATCGACAGCTTTTATATTCAATTTTAGGTGCCAAACAAGATGAAAAAACTATTCGTAATCGCACTCAATCTTGTCATTCTTGGTGGCGCAGCTTGGCTCGGCTATCAAAAGTTTGAGGAATACTTTAATAACCCATGGACACGAGATGGGCAAGTGCGTGCTAACGTCATCAAAGTGGCTCCTCGCGTATCAGGCCCAATTGTAAATGTCGCGGTGCAAGACAACCAAGAAGTAAAAACGGGGGATTTACTGTTTGAAATCGACCCTGCGACTTACCAGGTTGCGTTATCTCAAGCCGAAGTAGCACTGGAGCGCTCCATTGTTAGCTCTCGCGGTAAAAAAATCGAATATGACCGCTTAAAAGACATTCGTGCCAAAGACCGTGGCGCAGTTTCTCATAAGGATCTGATTCGTCGTGAAATCGCTTACGAAGAATCGCTACTGCAAATCAAATCTGCAGAAGAACAACTAAAATCAGCACGCCTTAACCTCAGCTTTACCAAAGTTTATGCGACCGTCGATGGTTTTGTATCTAACCTCGATATTAGAAACGGTACGCAAGCGGTCGCAAACCAACCACTGCTCGCACTGATCGACAAAAACAGCTTTTGGGTATTTGGTTTCTTCCGTGAAAACCAACTTGCGCAAATCGAACCTGGCAGCCAAGCGCGTGTCACTTTGATGTCTCACCCAGACACGCCAATTGACGCGACGGTTGACTCGATTGGTTGGGGTATTGCGCCCAAAGACGGCACGGTCGGCTACAACCTTCTTCCAAACGTAAACCCTGTTTTTCAGTGGATTCGCCTAGCACAACGTATTCCGGTGCGAATCTCCCTACAAGAACTTCCTGAAGATGTTGATCTTCGATTCGGGCTTTCTGCGTCCATCATGGTGATGAAAGAGTCATCCGCAGACAGTGAACAATAACTAAGTGAGAAGAGCCATGGTCATTGGTAAAAACCTCAAAAACATTAATGAAGAAAACAACTTCTTCTATCTAACCTTAGCGCTAGTGATTTTGTTGCTAGGGAGTGCGATGGCACAAGTAGTAGGTGAAGGGACGATTGAACACATACTTCAGGCTTTCACGGTTCTGACGTTTATCGTCTGTTTTGCGAGCCTTCGCTTTGACAAAACCTGGTCTCGTTTCCTCTACAGCCTGTTTGGTGTTTGGGTTCTTGTGATTGTGATCAAGACCGTTTTCGACATCAGAGAGATGAATGTGGTGATGCTTGCCCTCACCTTTGCGTTCTTTTTCGGCACTTTCAAATCCATCGCAAGACAGATTCTTTTCACCGGCCATGTCAACAGCAACAAAGTCATTGGCTCGGTAGCGCTTTTCTTGCTGCTTGGTCTGATGTGGGCGATTGCCTACCTCATTCTGCTTGAGTTTTCGCCTGAAGCCTTTACCGGTATGGAAGCGATTTCTTGGGGGCAGAACTTCTCCAATGCAGCGTATTTCAGTTTCGTTACCTTAACCACGCTCGGTTATGGCGACATTAGTCCTCTAACACCACTGGCTCAAGTCGTGGTGTATTTAGAGGCCATCACAGGTGTTTTTTATATGGCGATTGTTGTTTCAAGTCTCGTCAGTTCTAACATTGATCATCAGGTAAACAAAAATGGATAAACAATCGGTAAAAATCGACAGTAAGCTTTTCATCAGTAATATGGTGGAATCGGCAATACGCATTGGCTTGATCTTTGTCTTGCTGATGTTTACGTACGACATCATCAAACCCTTCATCCTTCCGGTTATTTGGGGCGCTATTATAGCCGTCGCTTTAATGCCGCTTACCCAAAAATTGCAGCGTGTATATGGTGGTCGTAGAGGCTTGGCAGCCACAACCATTGCTTTACTTGGTATTGCCCTCCTTGTCACGCCACTTGTTATGGTATCAGGCTCCATTGTGGATGGTGCAACGCACGCGCTTGAAGTACTACAAAATGGACAAGTGAAAATACCAGGGCCAAAACCTTCCGTAGCGGATTGGCCTATCGTGGGTGATAAGCTCTACGAAGTGTGGACCCTATTCGCTACTAATCTTGAACAAGCTATTCAAACCTTTATGCCACAAATAAAGGCAGGACTCACATCTTTACTGGGTACACTGGGGGGCGTATTGGGAAGTTTACTGCTTTCAATCTTGTCACTTGCGATTGCAGCAGGTTTCATGACGTACTCTGAATCTGCAGCATCAGGCTTAAGAACCATCGCGATTCGAACCGCTGGTGAAAACGCAAAAAGCTGGACCACGCTTATCGCTGCGACAATTAAAAGCGTACTGCTTGGCGTAGTCGGTGTAGCAGCGATTCAAGCACTGTTGATCGGTGCTGGTTTCTTCGTATTTGGCGTTCCGGCAGCAGGTTTACTCACACTGCTTCTAATGATTTTATGTATCGCTCAGCTCCCGGCGTTGCTCGCAGTGCTACCTGTGATTGGCTTCATGTACATGACCCAAGACACCTCAACAGCAACCATGTTTACTGTTTGGGTCGTAGTTGCGGCTCTTTCTGAAAACCTGTTCAAACCAATGTTAATGGGACGTGGCGTCGACGTGCCAATGCCTGTGATTCTGCTCGGTGCCATCGGTGGTATGCTTTTCTACGGTATCGTTGGTCTGTTCTTAGGTGCCGTTATCCTAGCAATTTGGTATGAGTTATTTGTTTGGTGGTTGAGCATTGAGAAAGCACAACAGCAAGAAGAAATGGCAGAACAACAAGACGCTTCTGATGACCAATCAGAACCTGGACACGGTGCTGGCATTTAATAAATCAATAAGTTAGAAAGAAATTTAATCTATAACTTATGATATCAAACCGCTGCATTTCAGCGGTTTGATTCTATTTGGATCACAGTTTCGTCGTAATAAATGCGATAAAAATGACGTTCTTGTTAAATTTTCATACTTATTACACTTGGGAGTTGCAATCGGGCAATGAACGATGCACTCTCGATGACCACTAATTTGCTTAGGATAAAAACAATGAAATTGATCAAGCCTTTAACTTGTGCGCTTGCTCTCGCAATGAGTGGCATGGCATTCGCAGATGTAACCGTGAGTGTTCCTGACAACGTTTCAGTATTAGCGGCTAACGGTGAAAAAGCAGATCTTTCGGGTGGTTTTTTCGCCTCTGAAAGAACACTGACGTTACCTGATGGCCTTAACCAAGTCGTATTTCGTTTCGCCCCTTACTTCAACCAAGGTAATGACCGTTTAAGTGTTGAAAGCGATGTTATCGTTACACGATTTGACGCGACCAATGCCGAACTCACTCTACAAATGCCAGAATACCGCAACCTACGTGATGCGGAAGAGAAGATCAAAGACTTAGATTGGAAACTGGTTGATGATTCTGGCAACGCAATCGCGGTTGACCAGGACAAGTTGCTCAAACCGGGTATGCAAATCGGTCGTGATTACGTACGTGAAATCGAAGATTATAACCAAGCTGGCGGTGCAGCAGCCGTGGCTTTTGCTGGCGCAGCAACCATGCAGCCAGTCACGCTTCCTGCAAAGGTTCCTGCGGATATGAAGCAAGTGAGAGCAACTGCGGTTAAAGCGGATTCGACAGCTGAAGAGATGCTGCACTTCTGGTACCAAAAAGCAGACGCAGAAACCAAAGCTCGCTTTAAGAAATATGTTAATCAACAGTAAATCTGGTTAACTTTATCGATATTAAAAAAGCCACTTCACGTGGCTTTTTTGATCAAAAATTAGGAAGCTTGGACAACTTTAGTATTGGCGATCAAGTCATGCAACAAACGTCGCTCCGGATGAAAGAACAACAATGCCAAATTTACCAACGGGATCCCCGGAATGAGCATCTCCAGCAAGTAGCTAATAACAAGCCTTAACCCTGCTGTAACTTTCGTTGCCTTACTATCATTTTTCATTACAACTTTAATACCAATCATGCGCATACCAATGGTTTGCCCATGACTCAATGCATTCCAGTTGATCATTAAAACCGTTGGTAAAGAAAGCAAGTAAAACGCCTGAGTTTCACGAACAAGCGTGAGGTTATCTGCTAAAGAGAGCTGAAAGTCGTTAAGAAAAGAGTTAATACTCAATGCGATGATTAACACGACCACCATCGTAAAGAGCAGGTCGATAAAACCAGCAATGATTCTCTGTTGCTTGCTCGCGATAAAAGCATACATGGACTTCAGTCACCTCAATGTAATTGGTTAAGCGAGAATGACTGAGTGTACAGACGCGCAATGGTGAGCGCAGTTTAGGTATTGCCAACATAATATTCAACTAAGAACATACTAAATCGCGGTCGTATCTCAAAAGTAATCATTACATCTTGAGCATAACCGTATCAATTTAACAAAACGCTACCAGTAACGTTCGTAAATGATATTTCCCCCGGTTTGATGGCGATACTTTTCCAAGCCTAGCTCTTGTAAGACGGGCACGGTATCTTTGATCATTTGTGGATTCCCACACATCATGACAAAGCTACGCTGAGCTGAGAATGGCGCATCAGCGGCGTTGGACAGTAAACCCGATTCGATGAGTTCAGGAATTCGGCCTTGTAATTTACCATCAACCACCTCCCTGCTGACTATCGGTATATACTTTAATCTGCCTTCATATCGTTGCTGAAGCTGTTCAATTAGGTATTTATAAACCAGATCTTTTTCGAAACGAACGGCATGAACCAGCACAATGCGCTCATTGTGAGGCGGTAAGTTTATATCATCCAGCAGCGATAAAAACGGTCCAATCCCCGTACCTGTAGATAGCAGCCACAGGTCATGAGCCTGTTTAGGAATAGAATCATGGGTTAAATCGCCATGTGCAGTGGCACCGACATAAATGCTATCACCAGATTTAAGCTTTTGGAGCCGTGGAGAAAGTTGTCCTTGAGGGTCGGCTACTATTAGAAATTCCAACCAATCGAATTGCTCGCTTGGCGCATTAACCACGGAGTAAGCACGGCTGATCGGCTTACCTTCATCATCAAGCAAAGCAAGCTTGGTGAATTGGCCAGCTTTAAATGAAAGAGGCGCGCCAGATATTCTCAAACTGAACAGCTCACCTGTCCAATCAATGCGTTTCTCAACTCTTGCGAGGTTGAAACCTTTGAGTTCAATCATGAGACACCTCCTATCTGGTTACTCTTAGTTAAACTTACGCCTTCAAATCGATTATGTAAAGTTTCTAGTTTACATAATCAAACCACTATTTCATTTCACATTTTAAAAACAATTTTATTACATATTAAATGATTACATCTAGAATAAATGCTCAAAGTGATAAGTCGCGTCGCAATTTGTGGCAAAGCAGATGAAAAAGGAGCAATAAAAATGGACACACTGTTAAAGGACTTTCCCGTTATCACAGAGATAAAAGTCGCATGGGGTGAAATGGATGCTCTGCAACACGTTAATAACGTGGTCTATTTTCGCTACTTCGAGACCGCACGTTTAGATTACTTCAACAAAATTAACCTGCTGGTCGACCTGCAGACCTCGCAAATTGGACCAGTACTGAGCGAGACTCAATGCCGCTACAAATTGCCTGTTACTTACCCAGACACGCTATTAGTCGGTTCTCGCGTAATCGACATGCAAGAAGATCGCATCACGATGGAGTACCAAGTGCTGAGTAAGAAGTGGGGTAAAATTGCGACCATCGCGACCGCCACTGGTGTGATGTTTGATTTTAAGAACAACGTTAAAGCTGCGATTCCAGATCACGTTCGCCAGTCGATTTTAGACTTGGAAGGAACCGTGGGTAGTACGCATCATTTGGAGTAGCAAGAAACGAGAGATTAAAGGCGAGGTTCCCGACAGCGCTTCTTCATCGCTATCGGGAATGATGCTGAGGTACCATTCCAGCCCGCGTGATAAGAAAACTAGCGTCATTCTAGCGAGCCATAGCGAGAGTAAGAATCTACTTACCGCTTGCTGCAGACCATAAAGCCATGAATAAACTCAATACAATCTGAGAGTAGATTCTGAATCACGCTCGTTCCTCGCTGTTCAGAATGACGGTTCGAGTTTGGCTCTGAGCTCTACAAAACCATCTAAAAAAGCGATTCCAGACAAGCCTAAGTGACCATCCGAAATCTCGCTTGAGACGCATCAGCAGCGCGACTCTTCCAGCCTACGCGATAAGAAAAGCTACGTCATTCTAGCGAGCCAAAGTGAGACTAAGAATCTACTTGCCGCTTGCTACAGACCATAGAGCCATGAATAAACTTAATACAATCTGAGGGTAGATTCTGAATCACGCTCGTTCCTCGCGGTTCAGAATGACGGTTCGAGTTTGGCTCTGACCTCTACAAAACCATCTAAAAAAGCGATTCCAGATAAACCTATGTGACCATCCGGAATCTCGCTTTAGACGCATCAGCAGAGCGACTCTTCCAGCCTACGCGATAAGAAAAACTTCGTCATTCTAGCGAGCCAAAGCGAGACTAAGAATCTACTTGCCGCTTGCTGCAGACCATAAAGCCATGAATAAACTCAATACAATCTGAAGGTAGATTCTGATTCACGCTCGTTCCTCGCGGTTCAGAATAACAGTTCGAGATTGGCTCTGACCTCTACAAAACCATCTAAAAAAGCGATTCCAGATAAGCCTATGTGACCATCCGGAATCTCGCTTTAGACGCATCAGCAGAGCTGACTCTTCCAGCCTACACGATAAGAAAAACTGCGTCATTCTAGCAAGCGGTAAGCGAGACTAAGAATCTACTTGCCGCTTGCTGCAGACCATAGAGCCATGAATAAACTCAATACAATCTGAGGATAAATCCTGAATCACGCTCGTTCCTCTCGGTTCAGAATAACAGTTCGAGTTTGGCTCTGACCTCTACAAAACCATCTAAAAAAGCGATTGCAGACGAGCCTATGTGATCATCCGGAATCTCGCTTTAGACGTAACAGTAGAGCTACTCTTTCAGCCTACGCGATAAGAAAAGCTACGTCATTCTAACGAGCCAAAGCGAGACTAAGAATCTACTTACCGCTGCTGTAGGCCCATAGAGCTATGAATAGACTCAATACAAGCCTGAGGGTAGGTTCTGAATCACGCTTTAAACGTAACAGCAGAGCGACTCTTCTAGCCTACGCGATAAGAAAAGTGGCGTCATTCTAGCGAGCCAAAGCGAGACTAAGAATCTACTTACCGCTTGCTGCTGACCATAGAGCAGTTAGCAAAACGTCTCGATATACAGCGCTTCGACTTTGTCCCGCGCCCATTGCGTTTTGCGCAGGAACTTCAGCGACGATTTGATTGAAGGATCTTTTTTGAAACAGTTCACACGAACGCGCTCATACATGCCATTCCAACCAAAGTGTTCAACTAGTCGGGTGACGATTTTCTCTAAACTCAACCCGTGAAGTGGGTTATTCGGCTGATGTTGGCTCATGCTATTGATCCGGTAAAGTGAAGTTGCGCGCTAATCTAACTCAAACTCGCCGTGCAACCTAATGTTTTAACCTTGAATTGGCCTACGACTCTCCCCTATAGTAGCCCAAACTTCATAAAAGCCCTTTTCACGATGAAAGCCCTCAACGACCTCAATATTTTTGTCGAAACAGCGCGCCAAGGCAGCTTTTCAAAAGCCGCTAACAGCATGGACATGACACCAGCCGCCATTAGCGCATCGATTAAGCGTCTTGAAGGGCAAATCGGTTTCCCGTTGTTTGTGCGTTCCACCCGAAGCCTGCGTTTAACCTCAGAGGGCGAACTGTTTTTAGACAAAACCACGCAAGCGTTGGCAACATTGCAAGAGGGGTTGGATCAGATCTCAAGTGCGCGCGGGGAGTTGTCTGGTCAGCTGCACATTACTGCATCCTCCGATTTTGGTCGCAATATGTTGCTCGATTGGGTGGATGAGTTCATCGATCTCTACCCAAATGTTTCCATTAAACTAGAGCTGTCCGATAGCTTGACGGATATGTACACCAAGCCTGTCGATATTGCGATTCGCTACGGCGAACCGGCCGACTCCAATCTGGTCGTATTGGCATTGTGTGGGTCAAACGAACGGATATTATGTGCATCGCCAGAGTACGTAGCTACACATCCAGAACTCACCTCTCCTGCCGATTTAACGCAACACAATTGCTTGTGCTACATGGTCGCGGATTCGGTCTACAACAAATGGACGCTCACGCGTGGCAGCGAGAAAGAACAAATCGTGGTCAGCGGTAACTTGTTGAGCAACGATAGTGACTTGCCACACCGGTTAGCGATCAAAGGCAAAGGCATTGCGAATAAATCATTGATGGACATTAGCCGAGACTTAATCGAGGGAAGATTGGTACGAGTGTTACCAGAGTGGGATTGCGGCCCAGTGCCGCTCTACATGGTATGTGCCGATCGTCGATTATTGACGCCAACGATTCGGACTTTCCGCGACTTTATCCAACAAAAATGCTGCCAACAACGCGCCAACGTGCTGGCAACCTTCTGTCATTAGGCGATAAATCGAAGAGGACGAATCTGGGTATACTCAACCCAATCGTTCTCTTCTAATGTTTCAAGAAACGTCGACATGTGCGGGCTTTGCAAATGCTTATCCAAGGCCTCTTGCGATGCCCAAATCTCTTGGAACATAAATAGGCCATCAACTTTTTCGTCGAGATACAACTCGTATTGGCAACAGCCTTCTTCTTGACGAGTTGGCTCTAGTAAACCAGCAAGCAAATTCACCACCTGATCCTTACTATCTGGATAGGCTTTCACTTCTGCAACTAAGTGGATCATCGTTTTATCACTCTTTTGCGATTTATATATTGATTACAGGGTTCTACGTCACCTGCAAGTAAGCTCGAATTAGATCTCGGTGAATACGGTTTCTGCGTCCCAGCGAGACTTTGGCGTTTTCGCGTTGAAGTCATCTTCCGCGTGGTAGCCCAGCGGCACGATCACAACGCTGGTGTAACCTTTTTCACGCAAGCCAAATTCTTCATCCAGCACTTTGGGATCAAACCCTTCAATTGGCACTGCATCAATTTCTAGCGTCGAAGCACCCAACAACAACGTACCCACGTTGAGGTAAACTTGTTTCTCCATCCAATGATTCGCATCTTTCAGATCAAAGCGGTGCATGTTCACAAAGTAGCTACGACCACCACGCACAGCCGCTTTCGCTTCTTCGGTTGGGAATCGGCCATCTTTTTCTTCTTGCGCCATTAGCGCTTCAATGTAGTCGTTATCAATGCCTGTTTTCGCACAAAACACCAATACGTGAGAAGCGTTGAGAATCTTCGCCGCGTTAAACGCGTAATTCTCTTGCGCCGCTTTAGCGATGCGCTGCTTGCCTTCTTCTGTGCTTGCCAGAATGAAATGCCAAGGCTGGGAGTTCACACTCGATGGACTAAAACGAATCAGCTCTTTAACTGCATCGATTTTTTCTTGAGGTAGCTTGCGCGTTGGGTCAAACACTTTCGTTGAGTAACGAGATTTTGCAGCTTGTACGATATCCATGAGGTTCTCCAATTAATGAATTTAAGCTGTGTAACAGCATAACCTCATGAGATAAAGGGAAAAACCGATTTCGATTAAAAACATTTTCAAAATAAATTTGAAAATAAAACGATAAGAAAGGCTTTGAGCGTTCTCACTGAATTTCTTCATCTTTTCGGCAATAATGCATGTTTGCTCGCAACCAAACTCAACTCATGCTGCCTCAAGATAACGTTATTACATCCTTTCTGTGCAAAAAGCTCGGTCACAATCACCTTCGAATTGCCGGCGAATATTGGCACATTGAGAAGTTGGTGGCCTTGCAATGCATGATGTTGAAAGAAGCGCCTAACCTCCAAGAAGGGCTGCTTTGGTGGAGTAAAAGTGTCTCATTATTCGACCGCCGTTTGTACGTCACATTTCAACATGGTGATGCCCAAATCCATCTGCAAGTAGAATGCAGAACGGGCGATATGCCAAATTGGGCGGAGTCGGTGTTTGGCTTGCTCAGAATGCAGTTGGAGATGCTTGAGCTAAGCGAATCAATACAAGTACAAGTTCAAGCCAGCAATCCATTCGCGGCCGATATTTTTCTAGGGGAAACGCGAGATTCTAAAACGAGTTCAAGCGTGTTTGAACTGGTGAAACATGTTTATTTGCTGCTTTCTCACCAGCCAATTGAGCAACCCGAATTGCTGAGTGTTTTGAACGCCTTGTTCATCAAAAACAGCAATTACGCGTTCAAGTTAGAGCAAGCGGCAAGGCAACTGGGCGTCTCCAAACGCACCTTGCAACGTCGACTGCAAGAGAAGCAAATGAGCTACTCTCAATGCGTTGATTTCGCTAAAAGAAAGCAAGCACTCACTTTGCTTGCCGACACCCAACTCACAACGCAGCAAATCGCCTATCAACTTGGTTATGAAGAACCTTCGAACTTTCACCGCACTTTTCGTCGTTGGTATCCGTTTTCACCCATGCAATATCGCCAACAATGTTTGGATAACCGAACTCAACTAAATCAACAACCGATCCGCTTATACTACGCCAAAGCCAATACCTTCGACGATAACCACATCGACCAACCTGTCGGCAAAATCTGGATGGAAGTGGACAATATTGCGTTTGAAAAAGTGGTCTCGGTAGAATGCCGTGACCGTGATGGCGCATGGCGGCGCTACCCCGCCTTCTTCGAGCGTTTTTTAAGTCATGGCACCGAACTCTGGGCAACGACCGAACTTCCGGTAGCGCACCCCCTTACCTTTCGCCTTTGTTATGAAGTCGATGGGGAACGTTACATTGAGAATAACCACCAGCGTGACTATGTGGTTTCTAAGGGGCTTTTAATTGGCGCAACGGAATACATTGTCCCGACTCGGCAGCTTATTAATATTGGGGCGCAATACACGCTCTTTATCGAACTGGCATGCCGACTTGAAAACGTTTCGAGGATTGACTGTTACGTCGATGATGACCCCACACCTCACGCAATGCGCTTGACCCAACACTCGCTACATTATGCTTGTTGGGTGCTGCAATTATCGCTCACTCAAACTGCAAAGCAGTGCCGTTTCCGCCTTTATGATGAATCCGACAACGAGCTCGCGAAAGATCATTACCCGATACAATATCCTATTGTGCAACCGCTCAATTAAAACTGTCGGTCAGATCAAAATCGTCTCTTCGTGACATCATTTCACGTCTTTTTTGGCGTGAAATGACACTCTCAATTTCAAACCTTTGATTTATCGTTTCCGCATTGCTGCATAACGGAGACAAAAACCGTGTTTGAAAACTTACCTAACCCTATGAATAAAATAAAAATACTACCTTTAGCGATCGCCTTAGCTCTTTCTGGCTGTGGTAGCGATGAAACCACACCAGCAGATACAGGAAGCCACGTGGCATCTCCTGATTGGCAAGATCAAATCATTTACTTCCTGATGATCGACCGTTTTAACGACGGCGACAGTGCTCTTAATGATCAAGGGCAAAACGAATTCGATCCGACTTCGGATAAAAAATTTAGCGGCGGCGACCTCGTTGGTGTGAGTGATAAGTTAAGCTACATCGAAGATCTCGGTGCCACATCGATCTGGATTACTCCGCCAGTTGCTAACCAATGGTGGGATGCAGAGCAAAACTACGGCGGCTACCACGGGTACTGGGCGCGCGATTTCCAAAAAGTGGATGAGCACTTCGGCGACCTAGAAAGCTACCAAGCGTTAGCACGCGAAGTGCATGCGCGTAACATGTTCTTAATTCAGGACATCGTGACCAACCATGTAGGCAACTTCTTCACCTACGATGATCCTTACAGTTATGATCCAAGCCTACCTTGCCAAGGCTTCCGTTTGATTGAAAATGCGCTACCCGCCGGGCAAGAACTGCCGTACCCACTCAACATGAACGAGTGTAAAACAGACGGCACAGGCAGCTACCACTGGACGCCAACCATCACCGACCACAACGATCCGGTACAAGAAAAAACCTGGCAACTCTCTGATTTGGATGACCTTAATACGTCCGATCCTGAAGTACGCGCTTATCTAAAAGAGAGCTACCGAAAATGGATTCGCGAAGTCGGCGTCGACGGATTCCGTATCGATACGGTGAAGTTTGTTGAACACGACTTCTGGAACGACTTCCTACATGCCGACGATGGTGTGATGACGCAAGCGGTTGATACCGGTCGTGACAACTTCCTCACTTTTGGTGAAGTATTCGAAACATCTACGCCTTACCACACCGAAGGCGAAGAGAAGATGCTGACTTACATCGGTGAAAGTGGTTCGCCGAAACAGCTAACCTCGGTACTGAACTTCCCATTGCAAGCGACCATGACGCGCGTATTTGCATCAGGACAACCGACCGACTATTTACGTTTCCGTCTTGAGAAAATGATGGAGATGTTCCCAAATCCATACATCATGCCGAACTTCATTGATAATCACGACATGCCGCGCTTTCTGTCGCAAGGTAGCGTGAATGACATGAAACAAGCATTGATCACCATGATGAGCGTACCGGGTATTCCTGTGATTTACCAAGGTACAGAACAGGCGATGTCAGCGGCACGCGATGCTATGTTCGCCGGAGGGTACCGTGAAGATGGCAACTACGTAGACTCGTTCGACCAAAACAGTGAGATGTACTTGTTTATTCAAGAACTTGCCAAGCTACGCACTGAAAACAAAGTCATGACACGCGGCGAAATGAAAGTGATTGGCAGCGATAAAGCGGGCGCGGGCGTCTTCGCCTTTACCCGAACGTTGGATAACGACGAAGTCTTGGTTGTGATGAACACATCGAATTCCCCGATGTTGATGAACCAACTCGATGTAGAACAAGTTGGCGGCACCGTCTTCCAACAACAAATCATGTCGAACTGGGCAGAAGCTCCAGAACAGTTAGTCGCAGATGAAAATGGCCATGTGACGTTGGAACTGCCAGCCAAGTCAGCTGTGATTTACTCAAAAACAAGCAGCAATCAATCTGTAGATACCCCAGACCTCAATATCCGACTTGCTCAAGATTGGGAAGGACAAACCATCACTGGTGATATTGTTATCGCGGGTAGTGCGAACGCCAACGAGAAGTTGAACCTCGTCGTCGATGGTAACTTGGAAACGGCGCAAGCCATTACTGTAGGCGATGATGGTCAGTTTAGCGTCACGCTGTCGACTCGTCACTTTGCTATTGGCGAACAACAGCACCGCTTCGCGATTTATTCCACCGAGAAAAAAGCAGGCATCGAGGACGTGAATTTTGTCTCGAACCTAAGCTGGTCAAACACGCCGGATGACACCATTGATGATGCAGGCGATGCACAAGACGGCATGGGCGGTCCTAACGGTAACTATTCGCTACCAACGGATCCAACATTCGATAAAAACAATAGCCAACTCGCAATCAACAAAGCTGAGGTATTTACCGTTGGCAGTAACGTACGTTTGACCTTCACCATGGACAAGATCACCGACACTTGGTTACCACCAAACGGCTTCGACCACGTAGGTTTCACCATCTTCATTGATTTACCTGAAGAAGCCGCAACCAACTTGTCTGAGCTACCGAAGATCAACGCTTCTATGCCAAGCGGAACCTGGAGTCGCAATGCGGTTGTTTTTGGCTGGCAAAGCTCTATTTACAACACCAAAGGAGCAAATGCGACGACATGGGGAGAAGCCGTAACGCCAGCACCAACAGTGACAGTAGACAAAGCCAACAACACCATTTCAATGGACTTTGCTAGCGATGCACTAGGCCGCCCAGATTCGCTCGATGGTATCCGTTTCTATGTCACGACTTGGGACTTAGACGGTCTTTCAGCAACTTACCGTCCGCTAGAGCAAGACAAAGGCCCTTGGAACTTCTCCGGTGGCGCATCGGATGAAAGTAAGATTTGGGACGATTTACCAATCATCACCTTGTCGGAATAAACCGTTAAAAAAGACACCGCCCAGCGTTTAGCTGGGCGGCCATCAACAAAAAAAATGCAGAAAGACACTTCTGCTCGTTTTTATTCTAGTTAAAGAACGATTTCACCCACAGCACCAGACTGTCCCAAAGCTGACCGAACCACGAGCCCTCTTCTACCGCTTGGCTGCTGACCAAGGGATAACTCGCCACGGTACTGTCATCGCTTTTCCAAACGACCTTACCAATCTCATCCCCTTGCGCGATCGGCGCAATCAACGGTTCATTTAACACCACACTCTTATCAAGCCCAGCCGTCATTGAACGAGGCAGAGTGAGATAGGCATCTTTAGCGAAGATCGCTTCGACTTGATTGGCATTTCCCTTCCAAACGCGAACTTTAGACTCAACTTGGCCCTGCTTAGCAACTTGCTTGGTGTCATAAAAACGAAAACCATAGCTGAGTAGATTCTTCGATTGGCTGATCCGAGCCTGTTTACTCGGCGTGCCCATCACCACCGAGATAAGGCGCATTCTTCCTTCTTTGGCCGAGCTCACTAAGCTGTATCCCGCATTGCTGGTGTAGCCGGTTTTTCCCCCGTCGACATCAATGGAATTGTCCCACAGCAATTTATTGCGGTTGTACTGTGTAATGTCGTTCCACTTGAAGACTTTCTCGCTGTATAGCGCATACACATCAGGAACATCGCTGATGATCGACTGCATGAGTTTTGCCATATCGGTTGGTGAGGTTTGGATGCCATCACTATCAAGACCATGGGAGTTCACAAAATAGGTGTCTTGCAGTCCTAATTTCTCCGCCCAACCATTCATCAAGGCGACAAAGCCGCGTTCACTGCCTGCAACATGCTCAGCCAGTGCAACGCACGCATCATTTCCTGATTGGATGATCACGCCGCGCATTAAGTTCGCAACACTAATTTCATCTTTCGGTTTGATGAACATTTTAGAAGAACCGGGAAACTTGGCCGACCACGCGTTTTCGCTCACGGTGACAACATCATCCCATTTCAAACGCCCCGCTTTGATTTCTTGTCCAACTACATAAGCGGTCATCAACTTGGTTAAACTCGCCGGAGCAAGGCCTGCTCGCCCGTTATGCTCGGCAATAATGGCACCGGATTGAAAGTCCATTAATACGTAGCCTTTTGCCTGTAACTGAGGTGGGTTGGGCGTAACAACGGCAAAAGTAGGTACGCTTATTAAACAAGTCACAATTGTCCATCGAGCCAGTGACACTTTCATCCGACTTCCTCCATGCTCTTACTTTGTCGCAACTCTATTGAGCATAGCTCACTCAACCAGTTGCACCAGTCGCTAATCGTTTCATTTTCTTGAACTTACATTGATTTGACCAAGGTATAGAACTGAAGAGGCGATTGGGAAATAGCATTGGTTCTTCATGCCATTCGCAGTAAAGTAGCGCTACCCCTCAATAAGGAAATAAAGATAACAATGAACGCTCAATCATTTATCGACGCAGGATTGCATTACACTCCCCACAGTTTTACCGTTCCTCTGGATTACCAAGACGCGAGCAAAGGCACCATTGAAGTCTTCGCCCGTGCGGTTTGCCTAGTTGGCGATGAAGAATCGACCAAACCTTGGTTGGTTTACTTTCAGGGCGGGCCTGGCTTTCCCTCTCCGCGTCAAAACGGCAATAGCGGCTGGGTAAAACGCGCGCTGCAAGAGTACCGAGTTTTGCTTCTCGACCAGCGTGGTACGGGCAACAGCAGCGTAATTAATCATCAGACGCTTGCTCACCTCACGCCAGAGCAACAAGCAGACTACTTGAGCCACTTCCGAGCGGATAACATCGTGCGCGACGCGGAATACATTCGTGAGCAATTTGGCGTCGAAAAATGGGCGATCTTAGGTCAAAGCTTTGGTGGTTTTTGTTCCCTCACCTATTTGTCTTTGTTCCCAGACAGCTTGCTGCAAAGCTACATCACGGGTGGCGTGCCATCAGTCTCGCGTCATGCCGACGATGTGTATGAAGCCACCTTCAAACGCACCATGGAGAAAAACCAAGCGTTCTTCCAACAATTTCCAAGTGCGCAACAACTTTGCCAAAACATTGCGAATCACTTGCTGGAAAATGAAGAGTACCTACCAAATGGTCAACGCTTCACGGTGGAGCAATTTCAACAAATCGGCATCAACTTTGGTGTGAGTGATACTTTCTTACCAACTTACTATTGGCTAGAAAGCGCGTTGATTGAAGTGAACGGCAAACCACAACTTCGTTATGAATTCTTAAACGATATGTTGGCGCAGCAAAACTTCCAAACCAACCCGATCTACGCCATTTTGCATGAATCGATTTACTGTCAAAGCTTCGCGTCGAATTGGAGTGCGCACCGCGTTCGCCAAACCCGATCAGAGTTTAATTATGAATCTGGCAAGCCATTTTACTTTACGGGGGAAATGGTCTTCCCATGGATGTTCGACCAATACGTTAACCTCAAGCCACTAAAAGACACCGCAGAAATATTGGCAGCGAAAGAAGATTGGACTGCGCTGTACGATCAAACACAACTGGCTCAGAACAAAGTGCCTGTCAGTTGCGCCGTTTACGCCGATGATATGTTTGTTGAAATGGATATCAGCCGAGAGGCGCTCGCGTTAATCCCAAATTCAAAAGCGTGGATCACCAATGAGTACGAGCACAACGGTTTACGTGCCGACGGTGAACGTATTCTCGATAGGCTCATAGCCATGGGCAAACAGACCGCAGCTACGTTGAAATAAGCACGGCAGACGTTAGAAAAACGCCTTTTCAGTATGTGGTGAAAAGGCGTTTATAGCGGTTTATGAACAATGGCGATCAGTCATTCACTCTTTGTCCCTAAACCTTTATCCCTCACCACCTCATGTATAAAACTGCGACATGTCCTTTCCTTGTCAATGACTCCGGTGATTATTTGGTGCTTCTTGCGCCTAACTTTTTTGAAGGGCCTAAAACAGAATAACAACATAAATTTAAACCAAAAGTATCGGCCCCAACCTACCTGACTCACTATAATTAATGCTTATAATTTGAACACATAGCGGCTTCACCTGCGGACATGCACCCCCTATCAAAGACCGCCAGGCCCCGCCTACTCATAATATCCGTATAATTTGTCCGTATTTCCGACTAGTTTAGTCAGGTATACTTCGTGCCGCTAAAATTTTAAGGTCGTTGACCACCTGTATTTTTAAAGGAAACCTCATGAGTCAGTATGTAGTTTGTGCGCTGTACAAGTTTGTTGAGCTGAATAACTATCAAGAGCTACGCGAGCCATTACTTGCGTTGATGGAAAAACACCATATTCGCGGAACATTACTACTGGCAAGTGAAGGTATCAACGGTACTGTTGCATCTGATCGTGCAGGTATTGATACGCTACTGGAGTGGCTAAACAACGAACCTCGTTTGACTGGCACCGTATACAAAGAGTCGTATTCTGAGACCCAGCCATTCAATCGCACCAAAGTGAAATTGAAAAAAGAGATCGTAACATTAGGTGTTGAAGGTATAGACCCTCGCCACGTAGTGGGGACTTACGTGAAACCTCAAGAGTGGAACGATCTTATTGCTGATCCTGAAGTGTTTGTTGTCGATACACGTAATGATTACGAAATCGAGATCGGGACATTCAAAGGCGCTGTAAACCCAAATACTGAAACCTTTCGTGAATTCCCAGACTATGTAAAAGAAAACATGGACCCGGCAAAACACAAGAAAGTTGCGATGTTCTGTACCGGTGGTATCCGCTGCGAAAAATCAACTGCTTACATGAAAGAACAGGGCTTTGATGAGGTCTACCACCTAGAAGGCGGCATTCTTAAATATCTTGAAGAAGTTCCTCAAGAAGAGAGCATGTGGGAAGGCGATTGTTACGTATTTGACGGTCGTGTTGCCGTGAACCACCAGCTAGAAAAAGCAGATTACGATTTATGTAACGCTTGTCGTCTACCGATCACTGAAGAAGACAAACAGTCAGAATTGTTCGAGCAAGGCGTGAGCTGTCCAAAATGTCACGGCACACACTCAGAAGAACAAATTGCTCGATTCCGCGAGCGTGAAAAACAAATTGTTCTTGCAGAGCAGCGAGGCGAGCAGCATGTTGGTGGTGAAAGTGCCAAGCAAAGAGAAGCCCGACGTGCCGCTAAGTACGCGCAAAAAGAAGCGCAGCGTAAACAAGACTAAGCCCAACTCTCCTTATATTTAGCGAGCTGCCGTATGGTGGCTCGCTTTTACTACGCACCAATACTCTTTCAATACAATTTTGTATCCCTCACCAATACCTCTAGTTGATTGTCTCTTTTGCCTTCGGGTAGCCCCACCATTTCATCATAAGCACTTTGATGCACTAGAACCTGCTTATTTGCTTTGATATTCCTGCACTTCTTTTGCATCTCGATCAGGGAATGAGCCCTCAAAAAGATACCGTTGTCATCAGTGATAAATTGCGCTTCTCCATCAATCACGACAGATGCCTGGTACAATGCGAGATCAAGCGAATGAATGACCAATTTGTCTACATAGAAGTATTTTTGTAACTTACTCAATGGTATTGCCATGTGTCACCTCCCTGAAAGTTACCTCTACGTTTTGTAGAATAAAACCGATCATTGGATGAGATTTCTTCGGTTTACTTGCGTACAACATCGGAAACAAAGAGGATTCCGATGCAAACAATCAATGTCGTGTGGTTAAAGCGAGATTTGAGGCTGACTGACCATCAACCACTAACTCAAGCATTATCAACAAAGCACCCAACTGTGCTTTTGTATATTGTTGAACCATTGCTATTGAACAACCCACACTATTCTGAGCGCCACTGGCGATTTGTTTGGCAATCACTGCAAGACATGGATGAAACGCTCAAAGCGTATGGGCATCGAATCACGGTGCTGTTTGACGATGCCTTAGCATGTTTCCAATCAATTCAAGCGCAATATCAAATCAACGCTGTTTTTTCTCACCAAGAAATAGGACTCAACTGCACCTTTGAACGAGACCGACAAGTTGCCGCTTGGCTGTATGAGCAGAACATCGACTGGTTTGAGTTCGAACACGGTGCTGTTATCAGAGGTGCAAAAAACCGGCAAGGTTGGGACAAACATTGGGACTCTGTCATGAGAGCCTCAATAAGCCCTATTGAGATCCAAACCGACTTATTGCATTCATTGGATGCAGAAGCTCTCGGCTGTTCGTTTTCGCCACCATCATCCTGGCTATCAAAATGCAAAGGAATGCAAACGGGAGGAAGCCGGCTCGCTTGGAAAACACTAGAGGACTTTTTTCATCGTCGAGGTCGTGATTACTATCGAAGCATTTCTAGTCCCACAGCCTCACGCACAGCCTGTACTCGACTTTCTCCATACCTCGCTTGGGGTAACATATCCTTGCGTGAAGTTTATCAATACCTTTTGAAACACTGGCAAGTCGCTGGATTTCGTCGCAGCTTAATTGCATTGTCTTCACGGCTTCATTGGCACTGTCACTTCATCCAAAAATTCGAATCGGAATACGACATGGAGTTTTACTGCGTTAATCGGGCTTACGAACCATTGATTAGACAAAGTAGTACTTTCGATGAAGAAAAGTTAGCAGCATGGAAATCCGGGCATACTGGCGTACCTTTGATTGATGCCTGCATGCGCTGTTTGCACCACACTGGTTACATTAACTTTCGCATGCGTGCCATGCTGGTTAGCTTTCTTACTCACCACATGAACATGGATTGGCGAGTAGGTGTAACGCATTTAGCGCAACTATTTCTCGACTTTGAGCCTGGAATTCATTACCCACAATTCCAAATGCAAGCAGGAGTAACCGGGACTAACACAATCCGTATTTATAATCCGATCAAGCAAGCCCAAGAACATGATCCTAACGGTACGTTCATCTACAAGTGGGTGCCTGAGTTACAAATGGTTCCTCCCCCTCTTTTATTCGAGCCCTGGACAATGACCCAGATGGAAGCTGTCATGTATCAATTGCAGCCAGATAGCCGTTACCTTGCACCTATTATCGCACCAGACAACGCAGCTAAGGCAGCAAGAGAGCGCTTATGGACGTGGCGGAAACGAGCTGATGTGAAACAAGAAGGCAGACGAATTCTTGCGCGACATGTTAGACCCTCAAAAGAAAGTAGGACGCGATGATCATCTTTCAATCACGATGCGTACAAATGCAAACACACTCCAGGGAATCCGTTGTACCCTCAACTAGTAAGGAACACATTATGTTCAAACGTATCTTAGTTATCGCGGCGACACTGATGGCGACATTATTTTTTATGCTTCCCGTTCAGGCTCATGAGCATGGCATGATGAAAGCCGATATTGTCGACGTTGCCGCTGAAAATGGCTCTTTCAATACGCTTGTTGCTGCGGTGAAAGCAGCGGGCCTGGTTGACACTCTCAAAGGGGAAGGCCCATTTACTGTTTTTGCACCAACGGATGACGCTTTTGCAAAACTGCCAGACGGCACAGTCGACATGCTCTTAATGCCGGAAAACAAAGACAAGTTAGTATCTGTTTTGACTTATCACGTCGTCCCAGGGAAAGTGATGGCTGCCGATGTTGTTAAGCTAGACAAAGCGACTACGGTTCAGGGGCAAGATGTCATGATTAAAACCATGGGCGATAAAGTCATGGTTAACGATGCAAATGTCATTGCAACCGATGTGAAAGCTAAAAACGGTGTCATTCACGTGATTGATACTGTCATCATGCCGAAATAACACCATTCAAAGGGCGGTACACTCCGCCCT
Source organism: Vibrio sp. 2130-1 (assembly GCF_033339515.1). Classification (NCBI taxonomy): domain Bacteria; kingdom Pseudomonadati; phylum Pseudomonadota; class Gammaproteobacteria; order Vibrionales; family Vibrionaceae; genus Vibrio; species Vibrio sp. 2130-1. Next base: position 85,070 of record NZ_JAWOUT010000007.1, on the reverse strand, counting down.
TTAGACAGAACTTCTTCCACCCTTAGCACGATTCCTCTCCACTTATCCCCAACAAACCTCCACCCATTCACCATGACTATAAAAAAGATAAAAACAAAATTAAAATCAATACCTTGCAAGACGACACTGCACAATATTGACGAGGTTAAGATATCGTTATCTTTCAATTTGAGAACAGGATTCCATGTCAGTGACGTTTACTTTTCCACATGTAAATTCTTAAGCTAAATTTTGGCTGCTCAATCACATTTCGGCAAACCATTCGAAAGGGTGGGACGCAAAGCTTCCGGTCTGTCAGCATTTAAAAATCTAAAAGAATGCTCATGATAGCGGGGTTACCATGACGCAGTGTTACAGAAGTCCAATTTCTGTAGCGTTACTTTATGCTCAGCATGCGCCGGGGTGTGACACTAGTTTGTCAGCCATAACAGAGGACATGTGATGAAATCATTTCCAACCAAATCCGTACTCGCGTTAGCACTTGCAAGCATTAGCTCAGGTGCTGCGGCTCACGGTTATGTATCAGAAACCAATGGTGGTGTCGCTGCAAGTCGCTCGGCACTATGTAAGTATCCAACGCCAGATACTAACGAAAAAAATAATAACTGCGGTGCGATTCAATATGAACCGCAAAGCGTTGAAGGCCCTGATGGCTTTCCCGAAACAGGGCCTCGCGATGGTAAAATAGCGAGTGCCGAAACCGCTTTAGCAGCTGCCCTTGATGAGCAAACTGCCGACCGTTGGGTAAAACGCACTATTCAAGCAGGTACACAAACTTTTGAATGGACATTTACCGCTAACCACGTGACGCGCGACTGGAAATATTACATCACCAAGCCTGATTGGAACCCAAACGCTTCACTATCACGAGACTCTTTTGATCTAACTCCTTTCTGTGTCGTCAACGGCAATATGGTTCAACCCCCGAAACAGGTAAGCCATCAATGTAATGTGCCTACTCGCGAGGGATACCATGTCATCCTGGCAGTATGGGATGTTGGCGACACTGCAGCCTCATTTTATAACGTGATCGATGTGAAATTTGATGGTGACAGTCCCGTTATTCCAGATTGGAAGCAAGGCGGTCAAATTATTCCTACAATGGATTTAAATATTGGGGATTCGGTTTATACGCGCGTATTTGATCAAGCAGGTGAAAACATAGCGTATAGAACTGAACTAGAAATTACCGATGCAGCAATGGGCCAAGCGAAAAACTGGTCTTACGCACTCGCGACTAAGCTAAACCAAGAACAAGCAAAACTGCAAGCCGGGCAGTATGCAGAGGATAAATTCACTCCTGTTTATGGTACTAATCCGGTGTATCTGCAAGCAAATAGCGGCCTTGAGCGAGTAGAGATCGGCTATAACATTGAAACTCCTGTTCCAGAATACTCACTCACAGTAGATGGCTTAGCAGACGAATATATCATTGAGTCAACACCGACAACGTTGGATCTGACACTAACTGCTGAAGGCGACTTAAATGCAGAACTCACCGTTTACAATCACCATCGCGAACCACTTGCAAGTTGGGCAAACGAAATGAAAGACGGCTCGGTAGAAGCGATATCGCTCGCTTTAAGTAAATCGGAGCCGGGTCACCATATGCTCGTAACACGTATTAAGGATAAAGATGGCAACTTGGTGGATCAGCAAACGCTCGACTTTCACTTAAAAGAAGATCCAGTAACGCCACCACCATCTGGTGAGTACGATTTTGTCTTCCCTGAAGGACTATCTAGCTACACTGCGGGCACAAAAGTGCTTGCCAGCGACGGGGGCATTTATCAATGTAAACCTTTCCCATACTCTGGTTACTGTATGCAGTGGAAAGAAAGCGCAAACCATTACGAGCCTGGAATAGGTTCACACTGGGAGATGGCTTGGGATAAAGTCAACTAAATCACCCTTTGAACGTTACGCAAAAGAGCCTCACTATGAGGCTCTTTTATAATCAAACGCAAAAATGACAATTTTCCCGGTCTAAACCATGAACACCAGATAAACTAGTGAGATGCGCTCGCCCCTCAATCAGCCCCATTTCATACCCTTCTAGTAAAACGGATTGTCGCATTGATAAGCGCTGAACATGAAAATTATCTGGTGGGGCAATTACCCTAACATGTGTTCCTGGTGGAGGGTTACGAATAAACTCTAATGATTGATTATAGTTATCTGCACGTCTTAACATCGCATCCGCCATTTTGGGGTGCTCCGCAAACAGTTTCTTCATCAGCCATGTGGTCTTAACTGGCTTTTTGGCATAATTCAGCGGGTGAGAGAGTACTACGGTTATGTCGCGAGCCCCTCGACGATAAGCCTCACGCACTGGTATAGAGTCAGCGACCCCACCATCGGTATAACAACCGCCAGAAAAACAAGGGGTATGCTTGTAGGCAATCGGCAATGCTGTTGTCGCTTCAATCGCATGGTGAAAATTATCACGTGTCACGCGATAGTAATCTGCTTGCCCTGTATCTACATTTGTTGTCGCTGCGAGAAAAGGAACGCCATTAAACAGTTTATTTTCATCGACGGGATACAAGCGATTAGATTCTTCAAACAGCCACTTCACATCAATGAGGTCCCCACCTTTAACGAAGCGAGTTGGGTCAAAAAAGCGTTTGCTTGTGGCCAGCTTAGTAATGACGTTAATACTGCGATGCGGGTAGTCGGTCAAATACCCAATCAAATTTGATGCACCAGCAGATACACCGATTGCAAAATCAAACGGTTTATAACTCTGCTCTAAAAACGCATCTAACACTCCGCTTGCGAAGACGCCTCGCATCGCGCCACCTTCTACTACAATTGCTTTTGTTGCCATATTTCCCCCATTCTCCTTGCCAAAAGAGTAATGAAATTCGTGCAATCACAACAATTGAATATTCTTATTATTGAAATAGGTGAAGTCTATTCATTTCTCTCTTAGAAAATGAAAACTAAAGTTCAAAAAATCCGTACCCGTTAGAAATGTAATTGCGGGCTTAACCAAGGTGGCAAGGTCTAAGAGAAATCTAGGAGAAAACCGTTTTATAGGCTTCGCCCGCGCCATCAATGAACATTTGAGTACCAATAACCGCTAGAATTAAGCCCATCATTTTAGTCACAACATTTAGAGCACTTGGTCCAACCGCTTTGACCAATTTGTCTCCAAACAAAAACAGTACATAGGTGATCACACAAAGGACAGCGAAAGAAACGATAGTAATAATGGTTTGATCGAAACCACCCGCTGTCGCAAAGTTCATCGCGGTAGCAATCGTTCCAGGCCCAGCTAATATTGGCATCGCCAGTGGAGACACTGCAATACTCAATGCCGCCCGTTGCTGAGCTGGTGAATACGCCTTCTCTTTGGTTTTCTGATGCGTCGAATCACCTTGAAGCATGTTAAAACCTATCAAAAACACCAAAATGCCGCCTGTTATTCGCAATGCATAAAGCGTGATACCAAACAAATCAAAAATTAACTTACCGGCAATAGAAAATATCGCGATGATAATAAATGCAATAAAAACCGAGCGGAGCGCAATGGAACGGATGGTTTCTTTATCTTCATCAGCAGTTAAACTCAAAAAGATGGGAATATTGGCGATAGGGTTCATGATGGCAAAGAAGCCCATAAACACCGTAACTGTATGAACAATGAGTTCTTTCATATTTTCCACTGCATTTAAATTATTGATTCTAAAAACAGTATATACGCTCTCAAACAGAACGAGTGGTGTATTCTCGATTCGTCTTCACACTTATGCACCAAGCATTGTTTTTCTTTTGAGATAGTTTACCGACTCATCAAATGTCGCTAAGGTGAGTCTTCAGCCTTTACACGTAACAGGGGATGTTAAGTCACCATGAACAGCACGATTCAAACAATTCTCAATCACCGCTCAATTCGAAAATTCACCTCACAACCGATTGAGGGCGAACAATTAGATGCCATTCTTCAAGCCGGCCTTGCGGCGTCCTCATCAAGCATGTTGCAAGTCGTTTCAATTATCCGCGTGACCGACAAAGAAAAACGTACACTATTAGCTCAATATGCCGGAAATCAAGGGTACGTTGAAAGCGCGGCTGAGTTTTTGGTGTTTTGCATTGATTACCAACGCCACGCCAGTATCAACCCAGATGTTCAAGCTGACTTTACCGAGTTAACTCTAATAGGCGCTGTAGACTCGGGCATCATGGCACAAAATTGCTTGCTAGCGGCGGAGTCGATGGGACTAGGAGGTGTGTATATTGGTGGTTTACGAAACAATGCCCAAAAAGTAGACGAATTATTAGGTTTACCTAAAAATACCGCCATTTTATTTGGTATGTGTCTTGGTCATCCAGATCAAGCCCCTGAAGTAAAACCTCGCCTACCTAAGCATGTCGTGGTGCATGAAAATCAGTATCAAGACCTAAACTTGGATGATATTCAGACGTATGACAAAACTATGCAAAACTACTATGCAAACCGTTCGAGCAATCAAAAACAGAGTACTTGGTCGCAAGAAGTCACCAGTAAACTGGCTGGCGAATCACGTCCGCACATCCTGCCTTACTTAAACAGAAAAGGGCTCACTAAAAGGTGATGACTACAATATACGATAGGATCAAAAAAGGCCTCTGAAGAGGCCTTTAGAATTTATCAGCAAAAACTTGCTTAGTTACCGCCTGTCGCGCCAGTGCCTGGACCCGGTGGATCTTCAGGTTCAATTGGCTCACCGACTTCCGCATCTGGAATTTGTGGTACGTCAGGTTCGATATCTTCTAATGGAATGTCGTTATCGATAGCCTCTTGTACATCAGCAACAACTTTCTGAGTATCTTCAGCTGGAATCGTTACGTAGATAACGTCACCTGAATCATTCTCAGGATAATTTGGGTTCGCCGCGATTACATCTTCTGTGATTGCTTTTGCAGCAACAGCTACAGCTTCAGGCGAAGCTGTTGGGTTCGCTTTGATGATATCTGATACAACGTTTGCTGTTGCAACTAGCTGAGTAGCAAGTGCGCTGTTACCACCCTCACTGCCAAGTCCTGCTACTACAGATTCTGTATCACGAAGGATTTCGTCAACTGTTTTACCACTTGCATTGATATCGATACCCAAATTCTCGAATACTTTTTCAGCGATATCAGAAGAGTATACTTCACCATCTTTTAAAGAGTTAGCAACCAAAGTCGTAAATGGAGAGCCTGTTACCAATGAATCCGCCTGGGCTAGGCCTTGAGGGATTTTGTAGTCAGATGTAATAGGTTTGCCATTTGACGCGTCTTTACTATCTTCTGTGTGCGTTAATACGAAAGCACAATCACCTGGCGCATTTACAACGTTGATATTTTCAAAACGCGCTTTACCAACCATACCTTCATAGTTTGTTGTATTTTCAATCGCGTCGTATGTCTCACCACCACATACTGCTTGAACTTTCATGCCGATAACAGCTGGGTCATAAGCCTGAACTGAGTATCTTTTTACCTCAGGGTCGCTGTCACTACCACAACCTGCTAGTAGGACTGCTGCCACACTTGCCGTTAAAAGTTTGATTTTCAAAATTAGCTCCAATATTTGTTGTTATATCCGACCGCAACAGGAAGCATAACGGCAGTTGCATATAGTGTAAATAGGATGCATACAACTTTGGCATGAGTTTTTTCACATTCTTGCCTGTTTGCTTGTGCAAAATCATGCATTCATCTCAATAACGTTAAATAGACACAATTTTGTCATGTATTCGTCAGTATTTTTTTAAGTAACTTGTTGCCTTTATTGCAACCAGATGGATAATAGTTGACTATTTTTTGTGGGTCGGATTTTCACACCTTCATTAATGAAACTAAGAGCTCTAAGTCGCTAGCAGCCATTTGGAGTGTTTATTACACAAATAATTCTGAATGGACTCGCTTTCTAAAGGCTTAAAACTGCAGTAAATCATCAATATTGATGAAATGCAGTTCAATTAGAATGAATCAATTTCAGTCGGCAAACTTTCTTTCGGTAGTTATAAACCAATGAACACATTTAATAAATTTTTGGGGATATCAGTACTTCCTATCCTTCTTACAGGGTGTACTTTGCCTGGTAGCCACCTTTCGGTCAGTGACAAAACAGTCATGAGCACTGAATCGAGTGATATAGAGTCTCAGGTTACCGTTTATCCCTTAACTTTGGAGCGCGTAACGTCTTTAAATTCAGTGGGCCCTTTTTCAAAACCAAACCCAGAGTTAGATATTGAAATCGCAAAATATGAATACGAAGTAGGACCTGGCGATATCCTAAATATCACTATTTGGGATCACCCAGAGCTAACGATCCCAGCGGGCTCATACCGAAGCTCAGCCGAAGCGGGTAACTGGGTGCATTCGGATGGCACGATCTTCTACCCTTACATAGGTGTCGTACATGTTGAAGGCAAAAACGTACGTCAGATTCGTGCAGACATTGCAAGCCGCCTTGCAAAATACATTGAGAGCCCACAGGTCGATGTAAGCGTTGCGGCATTTCGCTCTAAAAAGACTTATGTAACTGGCGAAGTTAACAAGCCAGGACAACAACCAATTACAAACATCCCCCTTACACTTCTAGATGCTGTGAATAGAGCTGGCGGACTGGCTGCCGAGGCTGACTGGCGTAATGCGACACTGACACGCAATGGCGTTGTTGAAAACGTCTCTTTGTATGCTCTGATGCAACAAGGCGATTTAACTCAAAACCGCCTTCTAAAGCCTGGCGATATTGTTCATATTCCTCGAAACGATGCGCAAAAAGTATTTGTTATGGGCGAGGTTAACGATCCGAAATTACTCAAAATTGATCGTAGCGGCATGAGCCTTACTGAGGCTCTTAGCAGCGTTGGTGGTATCAGTGAAATCTCCGCAGATGCTACCGGTGTGTTTGTCATCAGACGTTCAAAAGAAGAAGCTAAAATGGCGGACATTTATCAGCTAGATGTTTCTGACGCTTCTGCTTTGGTGATTGGTACTGAGTTTGATCTCAACCCTTACGACATAGTCTATGTGACGGCTGCACCTGTTAGTCGTTGGAATCGTGTGATTGCTCAGCTCGTTCCAACCATTTCCGGCTTTAATGAACTAACCGAAGGTGTACTACGAGTACGCACTTGGCCGTAAAACAACGTGCCGCAAGAAAATTATCTCTTGCGGCACGTAATCGATAGCTACTCAGCTCAATTGCGCAATATAAAGAAGCCAGCAATTCAGTTGAGATCATAAGCATACAACTTAAAGTAGGGTAAGCATTTGTTTTCTAATATTCTTGTCGTCTGTGTCGGTAATATTTGCCGCTCTCCAACAGGAGAGCGGCTTTTGCAGTCTTTACTACCAAACAAACATGTCGCATCAGCAGGAATCGCAGTAGATAAGAGCCATCTAACGGGAAAAGCTGCTGACGAGATGGCAACCACTATCGCGAACGAACATAGCGTAAGCTTAGATGGACACGAAGCACGACAATTAACACCTGAGCTTTGCGCTCAATACGATCTGATATTGGTTATGGAAAAAGGTCATTTAGAAGCCTTAACCAAAATCGCTCCTGAGGCACGAGGTAAAACGATGCTGTTTGGACAGTGGATAAATGAACAAAACATCCCTGATCCATACAGACAAAGTAGAGAAGCTTTCGAACATGCATATACGCTTATAGAAAAAGCAGCAAAAGCGTGGTCTCAAAAACTATAAGCCGCAAGGCTAAATAAACGCCAATGGCAAGGTATTTAAGAAGTTAAAGTAATGACAACACAAACTATTAAGCAATCACGTCAAGCCGACGATGAGATCGATTTGGGAAAGTTATTTGGGATCATTCTCGATGCCAAATGGCTCATTCTATGTACCGTAGTCCTATTTTCGATTATAGGCGTCGGCGTTGCCATTCTATCAACACCTATCTATAAAGCTGACGCTCTTATCCAAATCGAAAGTAAGAGTTCAGGTGGTATTTCAGCGATGGTTGGTGATATGGGAGAGCTGTTTTCAGCAGAATCATCAGCGACAACAGAAATAGAGATCATCAAATCTCGTATGATCTTGGGCGGTACTGTTGATAAGTTCAACTTAACGACTGTCGTTTCTCCAAACTACATGCCAATTATTGGTAAAGGCCTAGCTCGACTACAAGGTGAGCAAATCAGTCTGAGCGTTTCACGATTTAATGCTCCTTCTTACGCAGTTGGCGTTCCTTTAACTCTTGAAGTTATTGATTCTGAAAAACAGACGTTCAGGCTCTTAGAAGATGACAATAACGTCATTCTAGAAGGTAAAGTTGGTGAACTGCTTGAGAAGAATGGATACCAGTTTTTGGCGACTGAACTTGTGGCTCAAACTGGTGACTCATTCACGGTCAGCAAAATCAGTAAATTAGATGCAATTAATAAACTTCAAGAAAACTTATCGATTAGCGAACGTGGTAAGCAAACCGGGATTATATCTTTAAGCTTCTCTGGTGAAGACCGCGCTAAGATTCAAGATATCTTGAACGACATTAGCCAAAACTACTTCTTACAAAACGTTCAAAGAAATTCTGCAGAGGCAGAGCAAAGCCTCGAGTTCTTGAAAGGTCACCTCCCAGACATCAAAACAAAACTGACCGCTTCTGAAGACGTTTTAAATCGGTTCCGTCAAGAAAATGAATCTATCGACTTAGGCCTTGAAGCTCAGTCAACGCTGAAAGTAATGGTTGAGTTAGAAGCACAGCTAAATGAGCTTACATTCAAAGAAAGTGAGATCAGCCAACGCTTCACACAGGATCACCCAGCTTATAAGTCGCTACTTGATAAACGTGAAACACTATTAAAAGAGAAAGAACGTCTTAATAAACAAGTTCAAAAGTTACCGAAAACACAGCGTGAAGTTCTACGTATGACACGCGATGTAGAAGTAAACCAACAAATCTACATCCAACTATTGAACAAGGTTCAAGAGCTCAACATTATTAAAGCCGGAACAGTTGGCAACGTTCGAATCTTAGATAACGCTCAATCTTTCTCTAAGCCAATCAAGCCGAAAAAAGCGCTTATCGTTGTGCTAGCAACACTGCTTGGCGGTATGGCAGGCGTGGCTTTCGTATTAATTCGTGCAGCATTCCACCGTGGTGTGGAAACACCAGATCAAATTGAACAGATTGGCATGCCAGTTTACGCAAGCGTTCCAAAATCTATTCAACAACTGGAATTTGCAAACAAGCTTAAGCGCAACAAAGGCAGCAACAATGAGCTAGTCCTTCTAGCGGAAGCTAACCCAGCCGATCTTTCCATTGAGGCTCTACGTAGTCTTCGCACTAGCTTGCACTTTGCAATGATGGAAGCGAAGAATAACGTTCTTATGATTTCAGGTCCTGCACCATCTATCGGCAAAACATTTGTATCGACCAACTTTGCGGCCGTCGCTGCGAAAACCGGTCAGAAAGTGCTGCTTATTGATGCGGATATGCGTAAAGGTTATTTGCAGCAATGCTTCGGTCTACGTTGGGACAACGGTCTTTCTGATTACTTGAGCGGTAAGACATCCCTTAGCAACATCATTAAATCTACATCCATTGATAATTTAGATGTTGTGACTCGCGGCCAAGTACCACCAAATCCGTCAGAACTTCTTATGCACCCTCGCTTCAAGAGCTTTGTTGACGAGATGTCTGCACAATACGATCTAGTCATCATCGATACGCCGCCTGTACTCGCAGTTACCGACCCAAGCATTGTTGGCGCGCTTGCAGGAACAACTCTGATGGTCGCTCGTTTTGATCAAACGACTTTGAAGGAGATTGAAGTCGCGAAAGGTCGCTTCGAGCAATCAGGCGTTGAAGTTAAAGGTGTGATTCTCAATGCAGTTGAGAAAAAGGCATCTAACTCATACGGCTATGGATACGGCTACTATAACTACGCGTACAAAAGCGAATCATGAATTAATCTAGATCGCTAATTTGACCAAATATGACAAAGCCCTGCTAGAAACAGCAGGGCTTTTTCTATTGCACTCTTAATTGCTTGTACGTAATCAAACTAAGCAAGACAAAGAATATTGGGTCACTCCAACCAAAACCGACAAATACTCCGATAATGCCGGCATAGGTAGTAATCACTGCCCCTAAGCCATTAGTAATCAATAATGCTTTAAACAGCTGTTTCGCAGTATGCCCTGATTCCACATTACGTAACATCAAACTCACCGCAGCGATTCCACCTAAAAAGATCGAAGTATGCTGCGATAAAAACAGCGCGTACTGGTCGTTAATTTGTACTCCATACATCGGCCACATTATTGTTGGTACAAAAAACAACGCAAAAGCGAATACCGTATATACGACACCATGAACGGTTAGAAAAGTGCGGTTGGTCATCATCTCCTTATCCTCTAATAGGCCCTTGATTGAGCGTCGTTAACGGCACATTGATATCGAAAATTTGACCTCGTACTTCGACTACGCCCATTTTTCGTAAGCGTGCGGCATGCATTTCGAGATACGCTTGCGCCGTGGCTTCATCTTCAAAAAGATAGATACCACCACCGAGTTTGTCTTTTTCGCTTTCCGTCCAGATTTTCCAAATCATGCCCGACTCTTGGTTAATCGACTTAGCTAAGTCGACCAGAGCATTCGACATCTCTTCACCAAACGGACCATGAAATTCAAAATCAACTTGTAATAATTTCGCCATCTTGAGTCTCCTCTTCTTATTGACTCGTTTTCGATGACAAGATTATTACCTTTATAAAACTGACAGAAAAGTTCATAATTTCGCCATTAACTGTCTAAAAAATTGACTCATGAGACTAAAAACGACCTTAGAACAATGGCAAACGCTACAAGCGATTAATCAAGAAGGCAGCATTCAATCCGCAGCTTTACTGCTCAACAAGAGCCATACCACATTGATCTACTCGGTGAGGAAGTTAGAAGACCAACTTGGTATTCAACTTATCGAAGTACGAGGGCGCAAAGCGGGTTTGACAGAGCACGGCAAAACCATACTGCGTCGTGCACAATCCATGCTTGAACAAGCGCGGGAACTAGAAGTCATCAGCGAGCAGTTAAAAAGTGGGGTGGAATCTCAAATCACGGTCGCAGTAGATCATCTTTGTGACCCTTGTTGGCTTTATGCACCACTCAGTCAATTTTTGGAGGACAACAACACGACCTCCGTTCAAGTGGTTGAAACGTCACTGAGCAAAACAACCGAAATGGTCGTAAATGAGCTCGCTGACATCGCAATCATCAACTTACCGATAACCAACTACCCTGCCGAAGCATTTGGCGTAACAACCATGCTGCCTGTAATCGCAGCACACCATCCACTCGCTAAAAAGCCGCATGTTTCCATCGACGATTTTGCAACCACCAGCCAAATTGTCATCCGTGACTTAGGTGATTCAGACAAAACGAAAAGAGATGTCGGTTGGTTACGCGCACGTCAGCGTATTACCGTCGATAACTTCGACCACGCTTTTCACGCCGTAGAGCAAGGCGTTGGGTTTTGTCGGCTACCAGCGCACTTAGTCTCAGCCCAAAAGAGCGATAAAATTAACGTATTGGAGCTCGAACACTCCCATCAATATCAAGTTGCGCTGCACCTCACTTTGCCCAAAGGAGCCAAAAGTGGTCCTGCGACTCAAGCGCTTTATCGTACTTTACTCAAAAGTGTAGAAACTCGAGTCTAGCAACAGTGGTATTGAGTTGAATCGCTAGTGTTATCGGCTATTGATTCTCCCTAAACATAGAGAAACGGCCATTTTGTGACGCTACACTCTCACAAAAGGTTGCACGAAGGACAGCGACCACCTACTATCACTCTGCTCATGCCTAAAGCACCCAACACTCGCGGAAAGAACTCGGTTCACGGCAATATCCTCACCTGCTTGGTTTAGCAGGCACAATCTGTTTTTACCTTCTTTTTAGCTTCTATTTAGGCGAGTGTGGAAGAAGTAAGAAAGGTGAAATATGAACTCTACAAATAGCTTCTCGATCAATATCAATCAGCAAAAATCCATTGCTAAAAAAAGGCTCAAAGCTATCCGCCTATACGATGACGCTACGTTGGAGTTAGTTAAGCGATTTCACTCCAAGCCAGAATCTTTGGCTCCCAATGCAATTCAATTGGCTGACGTTCAATATGCACTCGCAAGAGAACTTGGCTTATCCAGTTGGAGTAAACTAAAAGCTCATGTCGAAGAGCTAGAAGCGCACAAACTAGCCATCAAACAACAAAAACCGCCCCTAGATGCGAAAGTAAAAACGCTACACGTTCGTTGCGGTCACGATATACAACAACAGCTTAAAACCAGTGGATTTGAAGGGACATTTTTAGCCCTGATCGATCCGCTTTGTATTGGCCCCATACCAGCAACACCGCAGAACTTCCTTGCCATTCGTGCCCAATATGTCGTAGAGACTCTGCTGCCCGTGATGAAGCGTGAAGACTCGGTTCAAGATATAGTCACATTGGAACAATCAAACCTCGATCTGTTGCAAAGTGATGTATTTGAACGAATCGTCTTTTGGGTCGAACATGACAGTTATGATCAATTGATGCTAATTCGTGCTCTAACACAGTTAGAGAATGTAGAGAATAAAGTGATAGAGATCATTGAGTTGAACCAGTTCCCGGGCACTGAACGATTCATCGGCTTTGGGCAGTTGCCTGAAGAAGCTATTCGTTCTTGTTGGCGATACCGTAAACCTGTGACAGCAAAATTATTCAGTCAGGCTAAACGGTGTTGGCACGCTATTACATCACCGACACCTATTTCCATAGTTAATTTGATTCAGCAGCATAACCTGGATTGCTTGCCCAATATACTCAACGTGCTTAAACGCCATTTGCAAGAGTTACCTAATTCACAAACTGGATTGAGCTTGACACAACACCTCGCACTAAAGGTCTTGAGCTCACAAAATCGTTCAATTCCCATCAAAGATTGGTTTGAGCAATATCAACAACTAGAACCTCTTCCTTACCTAGGAGACGTGATGTTTTACGCGTTACTCCTCCCTCTAGCACAGTGTCAAACACCTTTGATCACGATTGAGTCACGTGAAAGGCACTGGTGGGAACAAAGCGTCCGTATCACTGAGGCTGGCAAGCAGTGTTTGGAAGGCTTAATACGAGCGAAACAATGCTATTGGGTTGGAGGGATTAAAAATACCAGTCAAAGTTATTGGAGCTGGGATCACCTCCAACTAACTACACTTGCCAACCATCATTGAGTTGACAAATATGAAAGCATAAAGGGTTCGTTGGCTCTGATGAACACTCAATACTAAAGTATCGCTAAAGAAGCGACCGCTAGCCTGAATATAACTTAAATAGTTATGCAGAAATGCATCCACTCAAAGAGAGTATGCACTCTATCTCTTATTAAAATTTATTGTAAATCCTCTTTGTTATCGGTTGTATATTCGATAAAAGTGTTAAAATACAAACTTTTCATCCGGCCAATTCGTTAATATTTGGTTAAAATTCCATTTTTATTAGTGATAAAGTTCACATCTATTAACCATTTAGAGGATTATTCTTTCGTATTTTCTCACTCCGCTGCTAATCTGCTCGCCGCTTTGAAGTGAACTCAAGGTGCATAACTATAAGGAGTGTTCTCATGAATACCAAGAAACCGATGTCGCTTACCAGCCGCGTAATTTTAGGTATGGTTGCGGGTATCTTGACAGGATTTGCAATTCGCACACTTTTTGCCGACAACGGATTTGTCGACGCATACATTGTTAATGGATTATTCGAAGTTGGTGGACAGATCTTCGTTGCCAGCTTAAAAATGCTCGTAGTCCCTCTAGTGTTTGTTTCACTAGTTTGTGGTACTAGCTCCCTCAAAGACCTTTCTACACTGGGTCGCATGGGTGGTAAAACCCTCGCTTTCTACGTTACAACAACGGCTATCGCGATTACGCTTGCTCTAACTATGGGTACTCTGTTCCAGCCAGGTGCTGGCGCTGACCTAACCGCAGCAAGTTCATTCAAATCAGCAGAAGCACCATCTTTGGGTCAGGTGATCATCGATATGTTCCCGACCAACCCAATCAGCGCAATGGCAGAAGGTAAAACTCTGCAAGTTATCGTGTTCGCCGTGCTATTCGGTATCGCGATCAGTGCAGCGGGTAAACCAGGCGAACGCATCGCAGCATTCTTCTCTGATCTGAATGAAGTGATCATGAAACTGGTCGCGATTTTGATGAACTTGGCGCCTTATGGGGTGTTCTTCTTAATGGCGAAGCTATTTACTGGTCTTGGTCTGGGCGCGATCGTCAATCTGGCAGAGTACTTCTTAGTACTGGCTGGTACGCTTGTCCTACACGGTCTAGTTACTTACAGCTTAATGTTAAAAGGTTTCACAGGTCTAAACCCAATTACGTTCCTACGTAAGATGGAAGACGCGATCATGTTTGCTTTTTCTACAGCATCATCGAACGCGACGATTCCAGTGACAATGGAAACAGCAAAGCACCGCATGGGTGTTGAGAACCGTGTATCATCGTTCACTGTACCACTTGGTGCAACCGTGAACATGGACGGTACGGCGATCATGCAGGGCGTAGCAACTGCGTTTATTGCTCAAGCTTTCAATATTGATTTAACTATGGGCGATTACCTAATGGTTATCATGACGGCAACTCTGGCGTCTATCGGTACCGCAGGTGTTCCTGGTGTGGGTCTTGTCATGCTTGCTATGGTATTGAACCAAGTTGGTCTGCCGCTTGAAGGTATCGCGCTCATCATGGGTGTTGACCGTCTTCTCGATATGATTCGTACCGCGGTAAATATCACTGGTGACAGTGCTGTAACCGTCATCGTTGCAAAATCAGAGGGTGCATTGGATGAGGCTCGCTTCAACGACCCAATGGCAGGCGTAGCCGAAGAAGAAGTGCATCTTAAACGCGCTGACGCCTAAATCGTTCTACGATTACCATTCTGAAATTATATAGTCCTGTCTAAAAGAAAGCCCCGATGGAAACATCGGGGCTTTTGTTTTCTCCGCGTCTAGAAATATTCTTTCTAATCCGCCATCGAATTCAGTTTTTCTCTGGCTTGTGCTTCGTGTTCTTTAGTGATGGCATTACCGACTGAGTTCGCGGCTAAGGTAAGTGCTGCCATGTCATCGGTAAAACCGACGCCAGCGAGTACGTCTGGCACCATATCTGTTGGTAGGACGAAGTAAGCCAACGCGCCACCTAAGATAGCCTTGTGGCGAACAGAAGTGTTGGAATCTGCCATCGCGAGCCATGATTTAATGCCCATAACCGCAATCTCTTCACCTGCTTTCTTGACGGAATTTTTCATTTTACGCCAGAAGGTTTTCTCATCTGGCGCTTGCATCGTTTGGTCTTTGGCGTCTTTCGGCGCCGATTTTACAGACATTGTTGTGGTCATCGTTGCCTCCGAAATTTATGACTATGTCCAACATATTAATAAATCGAACCTGAACGCAAGATTAATAACAAGAAATGATAGTAAAGTGAAACACAGATAGAAAAATCCCCAAACCGAAGTCCGGGGATTATTGCTTTGGAAACAAAAAGTCTTGGAAATCAAAAGTCTTAGAAACCAACAGCTTTGGGAGCCAAGCTTTAGAAGCAGAATGCCTTATTGAGCAATCTTCTCCAGGACACGCATCAACATTTTGATACGTGGTTCGATAGACTCAAGCAACAAGTACTCTTGATCGCTGTGGAAGCCCGCACCGATAGGACCTAGGCCATCCAAGGTTGGAGCGCCTAGAATCGCCGTGTTGTTTGCATCAGAGCCGCCACCCACTTCTTTCCAGTTGATGTCGATAGCCAGTTCACTTGCGGCTTCTTCAACTAATGCCATCAGGCTTTCCGTTTGCGCACTTGGCACCATAGAAGGTTTGTAAGCTTCACGAACCAACTCGATACTCACACCATCAACGAATGGTGTTTCCAGCATGCCGTTTAGCTTGTTGTCGACATCATCGTATTCTTCGTTGCTCCAGAAACGCACATCCACGATCGCTTCCGCGTGCTCCGGGACGATGTTCGCACCGTTGCCGCCAGAAATAATACCGACGTTCAATGTGGTACCAGATTCAAAGTTGGTCATTGCATTGACAGCCAGAATCCAATTCGCCATCTCAGTGATTG
Organism: Vibrio sp. 2130-1; assembly: GCF_033339515.1. Taxonomy (NCBI): domain Bacteria; kingdom Pseudomonadati; phylum Pseudomonadota; class Gammaproteobacteria; order Vibrionales; family Vibrionaceae; genus Vibrio; species Vibrio sp. 2130-1. The sequence goes on along the minus strand of NZ_JAWOUT010000007.1, from coordinate 68,956 downwards.
CGCTGCGGCCATTCTCTGGCTCGTTACCAGCGTGAGCTGCAACGCCATTAAAGGTCATTTTGTAGCGAGCCATGCCTTTGCGCGCTTTCACTAAACCACCGTCTGCACGTGCTGCTTCTGCAACCAGTACATTCTTAGCGTTTTTCGCTACTGATTGAATCCAATCCACAGAGTCCAGAGAGCCCGTTTCTTCATCTGGGTTCATGCAGATAGCGATAGACAGCTTATCCAACACCGCTTGGTCTAGGTTGCGCATCGCGTATACGATGTTCAGCAAGCCAGATTTCATGTCCGAGACACCCGGACCGTACGCTTTTTCAGAGTCTTGAGACATAGGACGTAATCCAGCGGTACCGACAGGGAACACGGTATCCATGTGACCAATCAGCATCACGTCGATTTGCTCAGCTTCCGGCTTGTTTCGAACTTCAAGACCGATGCCCGCTTTGCCACAGTCGATGCGTTTTACGCTCCAACCTGACATCGCTTGGTACTTCTCTTCAAATTGAGAAGCGATAAACTCGATACCATCAGTCGTGTAAGTGCCACAATCCACATTAATCAGCGGACGTAGCTCTTCTAGATATTCATTTAGAGAGAATTGCATGACTCACTCCTAGACAAACAGATTCATCACCAGCATTGCGCCAAATGCGTTCAATACTGAGATTGCAATCATAACTGGGATGTAACGACCTTCAGTACCGATTGGCCCCATGATACGACCCATGTACTGAACTTGAGAGCCCATTAGGTAGATGGCAGGCGCTAGAATCGCAATGTGCGTGCCGTTAAGGATACCTTGGTCAAACAGCGTGATAACCACACCCACTGCGCCACCCATCGACATCCAAGCACCGATCAATACCGCTGCAGCTTCACCCGGAAGACCAAACACCGCCATGATTGGAGAGAACACCGTGCCCATCAGATCCAGCGCGCCTGTGATTTGCAGCGCTTTGATGATAACGAACGCCATCAATACGTTAGGCACCGTAGAGGTAGTCGCAATTAACCAGCCTTTCTTAGCACCCTCGACGAAGATATCCGTCACCATTGGTTTTTTCGCTTTAACGTCACCCATTATGCCGTCTCCTCTTTTAGGTTCTCTGATTTGTTTTGGTCTTGTTTGTCTTCTTTACCTTCCGTCATGTTCAGGTAAATACGGAACAGGTTTGCACCGATGATCTTGAATGCGAACATCACCACAACCGCTAAACCAATAGAAGACGTGACCGCTAGAGAGCCGTCAGCCATCGTCAATGTGAACAGCACAGCACCTGATGAGAAGAAGTTCACGATGGTCGCACCTGCAGTGAACTGGAACATGGTAAATACGTCCGTTTCACGCTTAGTTAGGTGACCTTCATCTTTTAGCTGACGCGTCATCGCCGCGCCCGCGTCGGTACTTTGTAGAGAAGCAATTAAAGCCAGACCAGAGTTACCAGGGATGCCCATTAGAGGACGTAGAAGAGGAGTAAGAAGCTTACGAGCTGCTTCAAGTGCACCGTAGTGCTCAAGTACGTTGATCATACCTAAGGCGAACATAACAGTTGGAATCAAAGTAAGTGCAAAAATGAAACCGTCGCGAGCACCGCTACCACCAGTACCGCGAAGCGACGTTGTTGCAACTTGCACACCGTCAGCCGTTTCGGTGACACCATACGCCACCTTGCCGAAAGAGCCATTGAGCGTTGTAAAATCGAATACACCGTACCATTCGCTAGATTGCATCAGGCCAGAAAAGAACACAACCGCAAACGCCAGAGCAACGTAGCACCCCAGTGTAACTTTACGCTCAGTTTGAACAGGAATTTTCATAACATTACCTACACATGTGGAACTTAACACATATGTTCACCTGAATAATGTGCTAGAGAGATGATCAAAATCAATCCGCCTGCCGAACATTATCGTGACTCAGTTATGAAGTTTTGTTTTATGATTCCAATCACAATTGAAAGATAATAAAAATTTGTGCTAACAATTAGGTATATTAATCTATGTCGATAGCTCACGACTTCTTCATCAACTCAACAAATGATTCTGACGAATATTGCTTTCTACAGCATTCATGACGTACTTCATACTTTGGCATTGAGGCAATATCGATTAACTCGAAAGTAACATTCAGCCACGAAATTTAGGTTAGGATGGCCCGGTCATATGTAAACGGCATAAACCAGAATTAACAGGACTATACGACCCATTGTTACGCTCACAATATAAAATAGCCAAATGGACACTCGCCCTCGTGCTTTGGGTGGTGATGATATGCTTAAGCCAAAATTCTGGTTTCTCGAAAAGCTGCCCGAAGGCTCACCAAATACAGAGTCAGCAAGATGAGAGTGTGAATTTATCACCATCTTGCGACCTTTCAGAAAAGCTGGTTCAAGCGTACCAACATCAGTTTGATCATATTCTTATTCCATTTTTTCTGTTTGCTTTGATTGTGGCGCTGCCGATGACAACCACAGCAATTCGTTATCTGGAATACACAGAACCGATACCGGAAAAGTATCGGGTTCACCTAAAACTTTGCGTGTTTAGAGAATAAAGCCAGCAAGGCGAGAGACCTTTCTGCCTGACTTTTGTACATATTTTATTCACTTCACATAACAAACAACGAAATTTAAAAGTTTTAGGAAATATTATGACATTCACTCGTACACTTTTGGCGTTAACGATGGCTATCGTACCTGCCGTATCTTTCGCATCAGAAAAGACCGCAGAACAAAAGCTAGAGGAAGTTACTCAGATATTAAAAGAAAACCCTCAAATTCTTGATTCATTGCACCAAAACCTTCAAGAGTACATTGCGTATCAACAGTCATTTGGCGACACCTTGAAGGAGGTTCGTCAATATCTAAGTGATGGCAAACATTCCTCTTTTGGTGCTGAAAACCCTGAGTTAACCATTATTAACGTAACAGACTACAGCTGCCCTTTTTGTAAACGTTTAGAAGGAGAGCTGGTCAAAGTTGGTAAGGAATATCCGCAGGTAAAAGTGCTTAACCTCAATGTCTCTTTTAAAGAACAATACGAGAAAAACGGCTACAACTCGGCAAGTTACGCATTAAATGTTTGGCAAAACCAGCGAGATAAGTACGAACAAGTGCATGAGTTATTGGTGAAAAAACCGAGCGCACATGACGCACGTTCCTTAAATCAAATCGCGAAAAAAACGGGGACAGAAGCGCAGCTTGTCGACGACAAAGAGACCAAGGCGTTGCTTGATAAAAACTATCAGTATTTCACGCAACTTGGTTTACGCGGCACGCCTGCGTTGATCATTAATGATCAAGTCATTCCTGGCTATGTGCCGTTTGACGAGCTAGAAAAAGTCATCGACCAAGAACTGGCGAACTAAAACAACAAAGCCCTTCCTTGATAACTCAAGGAAGGGCTTTTTATTTATCGACATAAAGAGCGTTTAGTTACTTATCACGTCCTACAAACGCCACGACGACTTTGTCATTGCCAAGCGAGCGAGAGAACACGTACGCGCCTTCTTGTTCAATTACTTGATGCTGACCCGCACCAATCGCTGGGTGCGCTTTACGGAACTGACCAAGAGTTTGCCAGTGTTTGAGCAGCGCTTGCTTCTCATCAGATAGCTTCCATACCATGTCAGAACGAGTGCCTTGGTGGAAATCGTCCGCGTAAGGACCAATGTTACGACCAACTTCATCACCATAATAAACCTGAACAGCACCAGGACTCAGAAGCAGTGCATTCGCGGCGTTACGCTGCATACCGTAATCTTTGAAGCGAGAGAAGAACAGCTCGGTATCGTGAGAAGACATGTAGCTCACAGGGTTAAAGTCTTTCTCATTGGCGATAGTGTCCGCATAGCTTTGGTAAGTGTCTGCCATTTGGCTGAAACACGCCGCGCCTTTATCTAATTTCTTCTGCATGTCGAAGTTAATCAACGCATCAAAGCCATCGTCAAAGTAAGGGCTGCGATAAGCGGTATGTCCCCATACTTCACCCATCATCCAGAATGGCTGACCTGACTTACCGTTCTCTTTACGCCACTGCTCAAGGCTGCTTGATGCCTCTTCTTTCAAGCGTTTCCACACATCGCCTTCAACGTGCTTCACCGTGTCGACACGGTAACCATCAATACCAAAGCGTTTCACCCAATCAGTTTGCCACTCAATTAGGTAGTCCGAGACGGTGTAATTATCACGCGCCTCAACGCGAGTGCCAGGGTTATCCAATAGCCACTGCGCGGGCTTCACGGCTTTGTCTGATTCGGTGATAAAGTCAGGTAAACCCGCCAATGACATAGTGATATCACTGCTGCCCGGAGCTGGGTATCCCGGTAGACCTGTTCTTACCCAGTCACCGCCCCACCATTTCGACCAGTTTGGACTCTGGTAATCAATATTCTGGTGATAGCTATGCCAATTTTCACCCGCTTTTGGTTGCCAGTCACCCCACTTATTCGGTAAATCAGCGTTTGGTTTTAACACCTCAATACCGTCAAATTGCAAATCGGCTAACGTTGAGTAACCGGTGTGGTTGATTACTGCGTCCATCAAGACTTTAAGGCCACGTTTGTGTGCCTCTTCCACCAGCTTTTTCAGATCAGCTTCGTTACCGAAGTTCTCATCAATCTTGGTAAAGTCACGCGTCCAGTAACCGTGGTAAGCGTAGAATGGGAATGAGCCGCTATCGCCGCCGCCAACAAAGCCGTGCACTTGTTCAACGATTGGCGACAACCAAATCGCATCTGTACCTAGGCTCTTGATGTAATCTAGCTTTTCGATCACGCCTTTTAGATCACCGCCGTGGAAGGTGCCGATCTCTTCTTTGCCGTCTTTCTGGCGCCCATAGCTGTTGTCATTGCTCGTATCAGCATTCTTGAAACGGTCGACCATCACGAAGTAAATGTTGGCATTGCGATAATCAAACGATACTGCTTCTTTGGTTTTCTTCACTGGCTCTAGTAGCACCAACCCGCCTGAATCTTTGCTTGGCGTCAGCGATACTTGCTGATCTTTTACTTCGACCATTTGCCCAGAGTAAGCATCACGCAACTTGGTGCCATCGGGGAAACTGTCACCCAGCGCAATGGTGACTTCGCCGCCTTGATAAACCTCACATTGCACTTGTGGGATTGGGCGTTTGAATTCTGTCTTCGCGGCTTTCTTAGGTTCACGCTTGAAGCGCAGTGTTTTCGCTTCCGCATCAAAAGCAAAAGAGTAATCGCCAGTAAAGCGGATTTTTAACGGCAGTTCCGTTGGCTTTCCGCAGTTCAGCGCGATAGGTTTATTGAATTTGACCTTCTGGCCATCAGGCGCGACACAGTCACCTTCAACACCCGTAATTTTGAGCGTGTATCCATCTTTGGTTAAGGGCACAACCAACGGCTGCTCTGCATTTAAAGGAAAGTCACGGCTGTTGGTCGTGGTCGAAATGGTGATGTTTGGCTCGGCGATGGCACTTGCCGATGCAAGCAATAAGGTAGTCGTAATCAGATTCAGTTTCATCGTTCAGTCCATTGGTTGCGCATAGGCGCAGTATTCGTGTTGTATTTTTATTCACACTAATAGTAAATGGATGAAAAACTGAGCACATCATTCTGAAAGGCTACGCCCTAAAGCTTGTGACGCTTCACATTTTATTGATATAGGGGCGTAGTTCTATTTAAGTGCAATAGATTGAGGGAGTTAAAGTTGCACGCTGCCAAGATTGCTCATTTGATTCATCGCCCATCTTGTGCGGCGAGCAGTGTACTCACTTTGTGGGTAGACTTTGATTCGATATGGGTTTGGCAACACCACGGCTAAACGCGCTGCTTGCCACTTCGAGAGTTGCTTTGCACTGACACCAAAGTAATTCTGCGCCGCTGCTTCGGCTCCGTAAATACCGGGACCAAATTCAACCACATTTAGATACACTTCTAGAATACGCTCTTTACTCCACATCAGCTCCATCAGTAAGGCAAAGTAAAGCTCGTAAGCCTTGCGAACGTAGGAGTGAGAAGGAAACAAAAACACATTTTTCGCAGCCTGTTGGGTAATAGTGCTCGCGCCTCTCGACGGACCATTATCACCAGCCTCGGAAATCACGTCGAATAGCGACTCGAAATCGACACCATAATGATGAGGGAATTTTTGGTCTTCGGTCGCAATCACCGCTAACTGCATATTTTTTGAGATACGCGTCAAGGATACCCATTCATGTTGGCTGCTGTCTGGATAGTTCTTTGGTGGCGCAACAATGCGGCTTAACTTCCATCCCCATATTGGTGGATCGACATATTTCACCACCCCCACCAAAACGACTGGGGCGATCAGTAATATCAACACCATTTTAAACAGAAATGACTTAAGCCTTTTCAACATGTGTGGTTCCCCAATGCATTAGCGATTGATGATAAACAAACCAGCGAGCTTGCCTGATTCAATCAGGAACAACAAGTTTTTGAGGTAAAAAATAGGTCAAAAAAAGCCCGATTTACAATGTAAAACGGGCTTAGAATTTGATTAGACTGAATTATTTATTCAGCTTGTAGAACACGGTTGAAAGTGGTGGTAAACGAAGCTCAAGTGATTGAGGCAGTGATTCACTTTCGACTTTTTCCGTTTTCACACTGGTCAGCACTTTAAAATCGCTGCCGCCGTATTTGTTGTCGTCCGTGTTCAGCAGCAGTTCGTATTGACCTGCATTTGGAACGCCTAAACGGAAACGCTCGTGTGGTACGGGCGTAAAGTTGGTGATGATGAGAATACGCTCACCTTCTTTACTGATACGCTCGTGCGCTAGGATACTCGCATCCGCTTCGTCTTGTAGACGCCACTCAAAACCAGCAGGAACACAATCTTGATCGTGCATCGCCGCTTCATTTCGGTACAAGTGGTTCAAATCTCGCATCAGCTTTTGGACACCTTGATGACGCTCATATTCCAGCAAGAACCATTGTAACTGATCATCGTGGTTCCACTCCGCCGTTTGGCCGATTTCCGCGCCCATGAAGTTCAGCTTTTTGCCCGGTTGACCATACATGTAACCGTAGTATGCACGTAGGTTTGCAGTTTGCTGCCATTCATCACCCGGCATCTTGTTATGGATAGAGCCTTTGCCGTACACCACCTCATCGTGAGAGAGAGACAAGACGTAGTTCTCGCTATGAGCATAAACCAGCGGGAATGTGATGGTATTGTGGTGGTATTTGCGGTGAACAGGATCTTCTTTGATGTATGAAAGACTGTCGTGCATCCACCCCATATTCCACTTGAAGCCAAAACCTAAACCACCCATAAAGGTTGGCGCAGACACCCCAGGAAACGCCGTTGACTCTTCCGCAATCGTCATCGCATTCGGGAAGTGCTTGTACACTTCTTCGTTCATCCATTTTAAGGTTGCGATTGCGTCGTAGTTTTCGTTGCCACCGTCGACGTTTGGTACCCACTGATCGTGACTACGTGAATAATCGAGATAGAGCATCGACGCGACAGCGTCCACGCGAATACCATCAATATGGAATTGTTCAAACCAGTACAGCGCATTCGAGACAAGGAAGCGACGTACATGTTCACGGCCTAAATCGTAAATGTAGGAGTTCCAATCTTGGTGCCAACCGCGACGAGGATCTGGATCATGGAACAGAGGCGTACCATCAAAGTTCGCTAAACCATGATCATCCGATGGGAAATGCGCAGGAACCCAATCCAGCACTACACCGATACCAGCTTGGTGACACGCATCCACGAAGAATTTGAAATCATCAGGGGAGCCAAAGCGGCTAGTTGGCGCAAATAAGCCAACGGGTTGATAGCCCCATGAACCATAGAATGGATGCTCAGACACAGGCATCAGCTCAACGTGGGTGTAGCCCATATCCACAAGGTATGGCACCAACTGCTCCGCGAGTTCGCGGTAGTTGAGGAAATCACCTTTCTCGTCGCGCTTCCATGATCCAGCATGCAGCTCATAAAACGATAACGCTTCATCACGCTTTTGTGTCACTGCGCGGTTTTGCCATTTCGCATCTTGCCATTGGTAACGCTTGTGATCGTAGGTGATGGATGCGAACGATGGGTATTGCTCAGAGTAGAAACCCCAAGGGTCTTGTTTGTGTGGCAGCCCTTCCCCATTTGGCCCTTTTAGCTCAAATTTGTACTGAACGCCTTCTTCTAAGCCAGGAATAAATAGGCCCCAGATACCGTAGTCTAGGCGTTGCATTGGATGACGACGGCCATCCCATTGGTTGAAGCAACCCACAAGGCTAACAGCAGATGCATGTGGTGCATAAACAAGGAAACGCACACCAGAGATGTTTTCACCGCCACGTTCTAGCGTGACAAAGTGTGCGCCCATGTAGTGATACATGTCTTTTGGCGTATGCAGATGCTCGTACTCTTGGTAGATATTGTGGTACTGGTACGGGTCATCAATAATTTGTTCAACACCATTCCAATCGACCGCTAAACGGTAGTGGGTCAGGTGTAAATCGCGTTGCTCTTTTAAGATGAAACCGCTGTCGCCATCACGCTCAAGCGCCACGCGAGGTTCACCATTAACAAGTAGTTCAACCTTGTTTGCGCCCGGCATCCAAACTCTCAGCGAAGCTTCGTCGTCAATGAATGGACCCAGCGCCGCAAATGGATCTGAGTAAGCCGCCTCAGCAAGCAGTTCGTATGCGCGTTCGTGTTGTTTCTTTATTTTCTTGGTTTTGGTGGTTTTCAAATCTTTCTCCCTAGAGCCAACATCCTTTTCAAGACCAGAGATCTGAATCAAACATCGGTTTCTCCACAGCCAACGTTGTGAACTCACAAAAAGACTCCGCTTCTCACGTTCGTTGCGTAAACGGCGTCAAAATACAAAAATGCCCGCTATTGTCGCGGGCATAATAACGGTACTTCATCCTAACGGATTGTGTTTTAGGAATGAGTGACCTAGACGGAACTTTCGTACCTCTGAGCTAACAAAATTCGTAATCAGCTCGTCCATCTACGCCACTCTAGGCATCTTACTTACTCGCCTGTGCACGAACTTCAGTAAGGCGTTTAGAAATACGATTCACATCTTCACGGCTGAAGATTTCATCTAGGTTCATCGACAATTTACGACGCCAGTTTGGATACTCATCCACCGTACCAGGAATATTGACCGGTTGATCCATTTCTAGCCAGTCTTCAAGCTGAACACTAAGCAGTGCAGAGTCACCCGCGGCTACGTGCAGTTGCAGCGCTTCGCTTAGGTATGAATCCATTGGCACGTACTGAGCATCATGACCAATGCCTTCTGGCAAATAGCCATGCCAGCGAACACTGTCTAGAATGCCTTGTTTGCACTTCAAGCGGTCAGCGAATAGGCCTTCCAACTGCTGCTCATCAGGGTACAGACCAATCTCACGCCCCATCTTCAAGTCATCACAGTGCCAGAAACCGCGTAGTGTTGGCATATCGTGCGTACACAGCGCAGCCATAGACTGCTCTGCGTAATGCTTCGGAGAAATAAAGCCGCCGTCCTCTTTTGAGGTTTCGAAGAAGAAGACTTTGTAAGAGTGCACACCTGCATCACGTAGGATATCAACGATTTCATCTGGCACAGTACCTAAGTCTTCACCAATCACAGAGCACTGATGGCGGTGCGACTCAAGCGCTAGGATTGCGAGCATGTCTTCCACTGGGTAGTACAAGTACGCGCCTTCTGTCGCTTTCTCGCCTTTTGGAATCCACCATAGACGCAATAGGCCAAGTACGTGGTCGATACGCAGTGCACCACAATGCTTCATGTTGGCACGTAGCAACTTGATGTACGCATCGTAGCCTGTCGCTTCCAACACTTGAGGGTTTAGCGGAGGCAGACCCCAGTTTTGGCCTAGTGGACCAAGTACATCTGGTGGCGCACCGATGCTTGCATCCAATACTAGCGCGCCTTCGTCAGCCCATGTTTCGCTGCCTGAATCTGCAACACCAACCGCAAGGTCGCGGTACAAACCCACAGCCATGCCTTTTTCTTCGGCTAGCGCTTGCGCTTCTTTGATTTGATCGTCTGCGATCCATTGCAGGTACATGTACAAGTGAACACGATCTTGGTTGTCCTTAATGTACTTCTGAGTACCAGCTGCGTCGAATGTGCGGTATTTCTCAGGGAATACTGGCCAGCCCCACATGTTTGCATCTTCTGCATGTAAATCAGCATGAAGTGCATCGAATGCAGCTTGATGTAGCAAGCTGTCGCCGCCTTTTTCAACAAAGTCCAAGAAGGCACGAGCGCGATCGGTGTTCTTGTCTAAATGGCGAGCTTTAAACTCACTGAATAGCAGCGGAAGAACGCTCATTTTTAGTTGCGAAACTTCGGTGTAATTCACCCAATGAGAGTCTCGCGCTTTTTGTAGACGTTGTTGGAACTCTGCGCTACCAACACGCTGTTGTGCTTCTGCACTTAGCGCGAATTCAGGTACAGAGCTTACGTCGATGTACATGATGTTCAACCAACGACGAGAAGACGGGCTGTATGGGCTTGCCCCTTCTGGATTCGCAGGGAACAGCGAGTGAATAGGGTTCAAGCCAATGAAGTCACCGCCACGAGAGGCAATATCACTCACCAGTTGTTTTAGGTCACCAAAATCACCGATGCCCCAGTTATGCTGAGTACGCAGTGTGTAAAGCTGGATACTAGGACCCCATAGCTTTTTGTGTTGGTTTAGATCGTCTTGTTTGAAACACGCTTTCGGCGTAATGATCAATGACATCTCGTAAGGTGTTTTACGACGCTTACGACTGATGATCAGTTTGTGATAACCCCAAGCCAAGTTCTTTGGCAATGCAAACACTAGAGGGCCACCCTCAGCACGCTCATCACGAACAATTTGGGACTGAAGATAGCCTTCAAGTACCTCTCCTTGTTCTGTTTCTAAACGCCAGCTGAATTCACTCTCACGAGCACTCGTACCTAGGTTTAGTTCCACTTCGACTGGTTCGCCGTCGCGTAAAACAAGAACAGGGGCTAGTACGTCTTTTTTATGTTTCTTTTCAGCAGAAGCCAGTAGTTTTTCATCACTGCTAGTATCGTAGCCAAGCGAAGCGAGCAAGCGGCGTAGCGTCTCCTCAGACACTTTAGCCTCATCTCCCCAAGCACTGACATAGCTATCAGCCAATCTCGCCATTTCCGCGACTTTCTTTAATGCTGTTTGTTCTTTCATCGCTTTCTCCGAAGGTAATACCAACACCTTCCATGTAGGGTTTTATTGTTATCAATAACTTCTTTTGGAAAATGACCAAAGGTAGCGCTTGGCTACCTTGGTCTTAACTAGGTTCTATTAGCGTTTCACCGCTTCAAGCTTCCAGATATTGTTCACGTAGTCGCGGATTGAGCGGTCTGACGTGAACTTGCCAACAAGGGCGGTATTAAGAATGGCCTTCTTCGCCCAGCCAGCTTGATCTTTATATTGTTCGCTCATGTCTTCGTGTGCTTTCACGTAAGAGGCGAAATCCGCGAGACATAAGTATGGGTCACCACCGTCTAGCAGGCTGTCGTATGTGGCACGCAGTAAGCCCGGTTGGCCTGGTGTGAACTCTTCACCCAATAGCAAGTCCATTGACGCTTTGAGTAAGTGATCCGCATTGTAGTAATCAAATGGGTTGTAACCTTGAGCTTTCAGCGCTTTCACACCTTCAACATCTAGACCGAAGATGTAGATGTTCTCATCGCCTACTTCCTCACGAATCTCAACGTTTGCACCATCCATTGTACCGATAGTTAGCGCACCGTTTAGCGCCATCTTCATGTTACCTGTACCTGATGCTTCTTTACCCGCTAGCGAGATTTGTTGAGAAACGTCAGCCGCAGGGATAATGATTTCAGCCATGCTCACGCGGTAGTCAGGGATGAATACCACTTTCAGCTTGTTACCGATGCGAGGATCGTTGTTCACCTTGTCTGCAATCTTATTGATTGCGAAGATGATTTCTTTCGCTAGGTGGTAACCCGGTGCTGCTTTTGCTGCGAAGAACACAACGCGTGGCGTACACTCAAAACCTGGTTCATTAAGAATACGGTGGTACAGAGACAGTACGTGTAGCAAGTCTAGATGCTGACGTTTGTACTCGTGCAGACGCTTGATTTGAACATCGAAGATTGCATTAGTATCGAGCTCGATACCCATGTTCTCTTTCACCCAAGTTGCTAGGCGTTCTTTGTTCTCTTTCTTCACTGCCATGAATTCTTTTTGGAATGTCGCGTCAGTGGCGTACTTCGCAATACCTTCAAGTTGCTCTAGTTTCGCTGGCCATTCTGGGCCGACTTTCTCAGTGATAAGCTGAGACAGACCTGGGTTACAGAACTTCAACCAGCGACGTGGCGTAATACCGTTCGTTACGTTGTGTAGACGTGTCGGGTACATTTCGTGGAACTCTGGGAATAGGTCTTTCTTAACCAATTCAGAGTGAAGTGCTGCTACACCGTTTACTGCGTAAGAGCCGATTACACATAGGTTTGCCATGCGAACCATGCGGTGGAAACCTTCTTCGATGATAGAAAGCTTCTGTTGCTTCGCGACATCACCCGGCCACATTGCACGTACGTCTTGTAGGAAGCGGTGGTTGATCTCGTAAATGATCTCCATATGACGTGGTAGCAGGTGCTGGATTAGCGACTCTGGCCATGTCTCTAGTGCTTCTGGAAGTAGCGTGTGGTTGGTGTACGCAAATGTCTTAGAGCTGATTTCCCAAGCCGCTTCCCAAGCTAAACCTTTTTCATCCATCAGGATGCGCATTAGTTCAGGAATCGCAATCGTTGGGTGCGTATCGTTAAGCTGGATAGTCTCTTGCTTAGGTAGATCCGCTAGCGAGTAGCCCGCAGCTTCGTGGCGACGTAGGATGTCACGTACAGACGCTGCTGAGTGGAAGTACTGCTGCATTAGACGCAGTGTTTTACCTTTCTCGTGGTTGTCGTTCGGGTAAAGCACTTTAGTGATGTTACCTGCGTCGATCAGTGCGTGCTGAGCTTCGAAGTAATCACCATTGTTAAAGCTTGCTAGTGAGAATGGTGCGATCGCCTGACATTCCCAAAGACGTAGCGGGTAAACCGTGTCTGATTCGTAACCCACAATTGGAAGATCCCAAGGCATTGCTCTTACTGTCATGCCTGGTACCCATTTGCGAACTTCTTTACCGTTCTCGTTAATCACTTCAACGTGACCGTAGAAACCGATCTCTTGCGCAAGTTCTGGACGCGCAATTTCCCAAGGGTAACCTTCTACACCGCGCCATGCGTCAGGTGCTTCTTGCTGGCGACCATCTTTGAATGACTGTTTAAATAGACCGTATTCGTAATGTAAACCATAGCCGACAGTTGGGAATTCTTGTGCCGCACATGAATCCATGAAACACGCAGCCAGACGACCAAGGCCACCGTTACCCAATGATGGGTCGCGCTCTTCTTCTAGCAGATCAGTTAGGTTGTAACCCAGTTCAGCCATTGCTTCTGTTACTTGTTCGTACAGACCCATGCTGATTAGGTTGTTACCAGTCAAACGACCGATAAGGAATTCTAGCGAAAGGTAGTTAACGCTCTTCGCACTTTTAATGCGTGGATCTTCTTCTGTCGCAAGCAAATCTAGAGTAGTAAATTCAGCCAGAGCATGCCCCATTGCTAGGTACCATGCGCGGCTGTCTGCGTTTTCAATCGTATGAGCGTAAGTTACAGATAGGTGTTTCTTTACGCTTTCTTGGAACGACTTCTTGTCAAATTGTTTTTGTTGAGTAGGTTTCATTACGAAATTCTCACGTCTTTTGGTAATTCATCTGCCATACATCGTGCATTTACCTCTGTGAATAAACATCCTCCTAATTCTCATCCTTTGAAGGAGGAGGGCTGAGGGCGTAGAGGGGGTACCATTGCTAGGTTAGTGATCCAAATCTCAACAAAGTGAACTTTGCACCAGTTCTTAGTGATTTTGATCACAATGGAATGTGAGAAAGGTTAAAACCCATTCATGACGCTTTTTATAGTCCACTCATCTGATGATGTGAAAATTGTAATATCGGTCACATTAACTCGGTCAGCGTAGAAGAACTTTTCGTAATCCATGTGCAACGAGATCTTAACGCTAACGAAATAAACGATATTTAAGTGACGAAAATCACAAATAAAGGGCGTAGTTGATGGTAAATCCATCAACCCTTGAGAATTAGGAAGTGGATCAAAGTAACGAACATTTCTGATGTCGTAACATCCCTCTCAGCTCACAGGATTGTACGCTTTTTATACAAACTAGAATTAGGCGATGTGAGTTATTTCTAGTTTTCGCTAGCTTTTATATCTAAGTGACCGTATGGAATGGTTTTTCAGACGGACGCAAGCCCCAACAGTAGCGACATTATCTGGCATTCAAACAGTGTTTTTGATGCTGGTGACATCATTCAGTAAGACGGCTTTCAAGGGGGCTTTACTAGAATGATCACGTTGCAGTCATTTGGGTATACATAAATAAGGACATAACTACTAATGTGGATTCCATCTAAGCTTACTCGACCAGGACGCCTGCACAATGCCATCGTGCGCCCACGAGTGTTGGACTTACTACAGCAAGCGCCTTACTACAAATTGGTTTTATTCCGATCCCCAGCAGGTTACGGAAAAACGACAATGGCAGCGCAGTGGCTATCCGATAAGCCAAACGTCGGTTGGTACAGCATTGATGACAGCGATAACGACGGCTTTCGCTTTGTAAACTATCTGCTTCAAGCATTAAACAAAGCCACCAACTTCAGTTGCGCTAACGCACAAAAACTGGCGGAAAAACGTCAGATCTCGTCTTTACGCTCCCTATTTAGCGAAGTATTCGCTGAAATGGCTGACTTTCATCAAGAGTGCTACGTGGTACTTGATGACTACCATTTAATCACGAATGATGAAATCCATGAATCCATGCGTTTCTTCTTAAAGCACATGCCAGACAACCTCACCGTTGTGGTAACCAGTCGTGCAGCGCCGCCTCTGGGCACTGCAAACTTACGTGTTCGTGATTTAATGATCGAAATCGGCAACGAGATGTTGGCGTTTGATACCGAAGAAACCACTCGCTTCTTTAACCAGCGTATCGCCGATGGTATTGATGAAGACATGGCGAACAGCCTAAGAACCTATGTTGAAGGTTGGCCATCGGCGATGCAGTTGATCGCATTACAAGCCCAACATCAAAACCGCACATTGGCACAAACTGTAGAGTCGGTATCGCAGTTCAATCACGCGCACTTGTGGGATTACTTGGTCGAAGAAGTGTTTGACTTACTCGATCACGAAACTCGTCACTTTTTAATGCAAGTATCCGTGCTTGACCACTTCAATGATGAGCTAGTGTTTGCCCTTACCCAACGCGAAGATGCACTGGGAATGATTGAATCGCTTAACCGTTACGGCTTATTCATTTATCCGCTCGAAGGGGAACAGAACTGGTTCCGGTTCCATAACTTATTTGGCGAGTTTTTATCTCATGAGCGCCAAGCTCGTATTCCTCAGCAAGAAAAAGATCTCCACCGCAATGCTGCTATCGCTTGGTTACAACAAAAAGCACCACACCAAGCGATTCATCATGCACAAAAATCGAATGATAAGGACTTAGTGGTAGAGATCCTAAACGAATTCGGCTGGAAGATGTTTAACCAAGGCGAACTCAGCACACTGGAAAGCTCAATTAACAAGTTGGACGATGATCTGTTGTTCAGCCACCCAAAACTTACGATGCTCCGAGCATGGTTGGCTCAAAGTCAGCATCGTTATAACCAAGTGGGCCACCTGCTTGAAGAAGCGGAAGAGGAACACAAAAAGCGTAACATTGCGTTAGATATTCATTATCAAGGTCAAGCAAACGCGTTGCTTGCTCAAGTGGCTATCAACAGTAACCAGCCAGAAAAAGCTCTCGAATTAGCGGAGTTAGCGCTTAGCCAACTTGATAACACAATTTACCGTAGCCGAATTGTGGCGACTTCGGTTGTTGGTGAAGTTAACCACGTGCTAGGTAAACTAGACCGTGCTTTGCCAATGATGCAACAAACTGAAAAGCTAGCTCGTCAGTATCAGGTATACCACCAAGCGTTATGGGCAATATTGCAGCAAAGCGAGATTTTAATTGCACAAGGTTACGTGCAAGCTGCCTTTGAACTACAAGATTCCGCATTCCGTCTGATTGAAGATCAGCAGCTTCAGCATGTTCCTCTTCATGAATTTTTGCTGCGTATTCGCGCGCAAGTACTTTGGTGCTGGAACCGACTTGATGAAGCGGAAGAATGCGCGTACAAAGGTCTGCAAATTCTCGAAAACCATTCACCAAGCAAGCACTTACATAGCTATTCGATGTTGGCGCGTATTGCGATTGGACGCGGTGAATTAGACAAAGCCGGTAAATTCATTGAGCATATACAGCACTTGATGAAACAGTCGACTTACCACGTAGATTGGACTGCAAACGCTTCACTATCGTTGATTCTATTTTGGCAAGCGCGCGGGAATACCGATGCAATGCAAGAATGGCTCAACACTGCGGTTCGTCCTGAATCGGCATGCAACCACTTTTCTCAATTGCAATGGCGTAACATTGCCCGCGCCCACATTAACTTAGGCCAATATACCGACGCTCGTGCTGCGTTAGATTTCCTCCAAGGTGAAGCTCGTCGCACTAACCTAATCACAGATACTAATCGCAACTTAGTGGTTGAAGCGGTCCTTTCTGCTCGCCAAAAAGATGAGGAGCAAGCCAAGGCTCTGTTAAAAGAAGCATTAGTAATGACGAACCAAACTGGCATGGTCGGAAACTTCCTGATTGATGGTGCAACCATTGGCGGTCTGCTGGAGAAGTTGAGCCTCCGCCATGAACTGGGCGATCTTGAGCGTCACCGTGCTCAACAGTTAATGAAGGACATTTCATCGAATCAACGTAGCCGGTCAATTCACTTTGATGAAGACTTTATTGAAAAGTTGGTGAATCACCCTAATGTGCCAGAGCTAGTACGTACTAGCCCATTAACACAACGCGAATGGCAGGTTCTGGGGCTGATTTATTCAGGCTTTAGTAACGAGCAAATCGCACAAGAGCTGGATGTGGCAGGTACGACAATTAAAACCCACATTCGCAACCTGTACCAAAAGCTTAATATTGCTAATCGTAAAGAAGCCATTGTGACAGCTGAAAATTTGCTGCAGTTGATGGGATACTGAACTGCTCGATAAACGGGTTAAAACGTAAAGTAAAACATAAGGGTTGGCGTAACACGTCAGCCCTTTTTTATGACTGACAGTAAGAGAAGTGCAATTTGCAAAGCACGTAAGTAACGTTGTTCATATAAAAAAATAGCCAACCGCAATAATCGCGATTGGCTTATATTTAGTGTGAACAAATTGTATTCACTAACAACGTCAGTTGGCTAGGTGACCCTCGGCTTAAGAAGGGTCGAGCAGTATTATGCATTAATCATGCCAAAACGCAAAGACTTATTTTTGGGCACAAGATCTCATATAAGCTGGATTTATTCACGCGCAAATTATCAAAATGCAATTTGATAATGCAAATTGCAATTGCACAATGCAACCAAGATTGATAATTGATAGTAGAGTTAATCATCTCAAAAATGTAAACCAAGCATTAAAAGCTCGTTACGGCGGCATTGTCTCTTGGCGGGTAATAAAGATAGGCAATAGATTGGATATAAAACCAAGTAGTTACAGCACTATTTCATACTTTTTTCATCGCAATGTTTGTATACTCTCTGCCATCGAAACGACTTAGCATTAGAGCAATGAACTACTTAATTACTTTCTTCAAGGGAATCGCCATGGGTGCAGCAGATGTTGTACCTGGTGTATCTGGCGGCACCATCGCGTTTATCACTGGTATTTACGATACGCTGCTTGAAAGCATTCGACGCATTAACCCCTCACTTTTCTCTATCTGGCGAAAAGAAGGGGTTAAAGCCGCGTTTAATCACATCAACGGATTCTTCCTTATCGCTCTGTTTGCCGGCATTTTCACCAGTATTGCAACGCTAGCAAAGTTGATTACTTGGCTTCTTGACACACACCCGATCCCACTTTGGTCATTTTTCTTTGGTCTGATTTTGGTCTCTGTGTATCACATTATTCGTCAGGTTGAGCAACGCGATCTTGTCCGCTTTGTCATTCTGCTCGTTGGTGTCGGGTTTGCTTATAGTATTACTGTGCTCAAACCTTTACACATGGAACCAACGGCCATTAATACCTTATTCGCTGGAGCTATCGCGATTTGTGCGATGATCTTGCCGGGTATCTCTGGCAGTTTTATTTTGCTGCTGATTGGCATGTATGCTCCTGTATTAGCCGCAGTGAAAGGTTTTCAAGTCGATACATTAGCGCTATTTTTGTCTGGCTGCGTGATCGGTTTACTGTCCTTCTCTCACTTATTGTCGTGGTTACTACGCAAGTTCCGTGATTTCACCCTGATGTTTTTGACTGGATTAATGATTGGTACGTTGCCAAAGATTTGGCCATGGAAAGAAACCATCACTTGGCGCACCAATTCGAAGGGCGAACAAGTGCCATTGCTACAGCACAACCTATCACCATTTGAATTTGAACACGTGACATCACAACCTTCTCAGTTAGTACTTGCTGTCGTGATGATGCTTGCAGCCATTGCTCTGGTTTTAGGTCTAGAGAAATTCGCAGACTCAGATAAATAACTTTGGTATCAAACACATACTGAACCAAATAAAAACGGAGCCAATTGGCTCCGTTTTTATTTATTGGCTAAGGGCAAAACATCTCAATTGAAAACTCTGCTGTATTTGATGCAATAAAGTCCGTCGCGTTATAAGGAAGCTGGTCACCGAGGTATAACGCACAATTTACCGAGGTCACGAGTTGGCGAGCGACGCATCTGTGCTACGATGCTCGTAATGTTAAGTGATAAATGCTGAACCTTAATGAAACTGTTACAAATCGCCGCTGTTTCAGCCGCATTAGTTGCGGGATTTTATGCCCCGACTCTAATAAAAAGCTTTTCTTCTTCCACTCAAAGCAAGTCAATAGATGAATACTGCTTTCTCTCTACAACCTCTTGCGTCCAAGAAAATGTTACGATGACGCTAAACTCAGAAACTGCTCAACCCTTGGTTCCTACCACTCTAAATGTTGAGTGGCATACAAGCGATGCTAAGCAACTCATCCTAAGTCTTTCAGGAAGAGAAATGGAGATGGGTGAGCCTAAGTTTTTGCTGAAGCAAATCGCTCCTGGCCAATATCAAGGTGACATCATTCTCCCGGTTTGCACGGAGGATGCAATGACTTGGGTTGGTGAACTCAGTGATGGAGAGAATACCGTTTACCCTGCTATAAAAATGCAAAGATAAGGAATCGTTATGAGCCGCAATTGGTCCCTATTTCTCGTAGCTGCTTTCGCACTCGGATTTGGCGTAAAGAGCTATTTAGATAATCAGAAAACGAAGCCAGAGCAAGTGGACAGTTCCACCTCTCAACAAACGGTATTGTTTGGGGAAAATAACCAAGCCGTCAATATCTTCGATGTGAATGACCCTCGCATCCGAGTCGTCTATTTTGGCTTTACTCGCTGCCCAGACGTTTGCCCAACTTCTCTTGCAATGCTGGCAGGAGCACTGAATCAAATTGACGACGCGCAAAAAGCACAACTACGCCCGATGTTCATTTCTTTAGACCCAGAGCGTGATGAGGCCGATGCATCAGCAAAATATGCCCATTACTTCCATCCAATGATTGAAGGCCTATCGGCACCACTTGATGTAACGACACCTTTGGCACACAACTATGGTGTCATTTTCCGCAAGACAGAATTGGAAGGCTCGGAACTAAAGTACACGCTGGATCATAGCTCTTACTTTTACTTCTTGAAGCCGGATGGCACGTTAATCACTAAAGTACCGCATACGCTCTCGCCGGCACCGATTGTTGAAGCCATTTCAAAACTAACGACCGAAGGCTCTTCAAATGACGGTTAAGTCAGTGCTGAAGCAATTTTTCAATTTCCTAACTCATACCAACCCCAATGTCGAACAAGACGTCGATACGATCATTGACGCCATTGGGGGCATAGAGAACCTGCTAGAAACTGGTGCATGTGCGACTCGGCTGCGTCTTACCCTCAGAGCGACGTCCGTCATCGATAAGAACGCACTCAAAAATCATGGCGCGCATGGAGTCGTGATATTGGATGATCGTCATGTCCAAATCATATACGGCTTAAAAGCCAACACGTATTCGCAGATTATGGAAGAGCGCATCACAAAACAAAGTTAATATTTTTGCAGTATAGCTACCCTCTTTAAAAAACGGCGGCTATACTCTTTTGGCTTAATTAACTCACTTATTTATTAACCAACGAAGAGGACACAAGATGATTGTATTGAATAACACTAACTGGGCATCGCAAGGGTAACCCTAACAGCACCAACTCTGTGGCATAACCACAACTTCCCCTTCTCTGCCCGGTCTTCACCGGGGTCAACTCTATCCGAATTAGACCCTAATGCGATTTGTATTAAGGCGCTTTGTTGCGTCTGGGATAATTCAATAATGAATCAAACACATACTTTTTGTGACACATTAGTTTCAACTTCAAACCCTCTAAAACAATTGGGTTGGAAACCATTTTTTCAGCAACAACTGACATTAGACGATTACGACAACACTATCTTTGCTCGTGTGATTGCGCACCACCGAAGTGGTTATTTATTGGCAACAGAAACTGGGCAAGTTCATCTTAATGCCCACCATTCTTTACCCAACATGACCGTCGGAGACTGGGTAATCTTAAATGAAGATCAGCAATTTGTTCGCTTACTGGATCGCTTGAGCCTCTTTAGCCGCAAAGCCGCTGGCAGCAAAGTGGCAGAGCAACTCATCGCAGCCAATGTGGATACAGTGTTTATCGTCTGTTCCCTTAACGACGACTTCAATTTAAGTCGTATTGAACGTTATCTTGCCTTGGCTCATGAAGCCGAAGTCGAACCCGTCATCGTGCTTTCCAAAGCCGATTTGTGTGACAATACTGATGAACTAAAAAGCCAAGTACAGAAGCTCGATCCTCTATTAGCTATAGAGACAGTCAACGGCTTAGAAATAGAGAGTGCTTCTAAACTCATGACCTGGTGCAAAGAAGGACAAACCCTCGCTTTTATCGGTTCTTCAGGCGTTGGCAAATCAACTCTTGTTAATGCATTACTCGGGCAACAAGAACAGGCAACTGGGCATATTCGTGAAGACGATAGCAAAGGTCGACATACAACTACATCGCGCTCTATCCATCTATTACCTGATGGCGGCATCTTGATTGATACTCCGGGAATGCGCGAGCTTCAACTAGCAGATTGTGAATCGGGGGTCAGTGAGGCGTTTTCTGACATTGAGGCGCTCGCTCAGCGTTGTCGCTTTGGCAATTGTAAGCACCAAACTGAGCCAGGCTGCGCAGTTCAAACTGCGATTGCAAATGGCAAACTGGAGGTTCGTCGTTTCAATAACTATCAAAAACTATTGCGAGAACAAGCCTTTAACGGCGCGACTTTGGCAGAGCAACGAGCTCAAAGTCGACAGTTCGGGAAACTCACTCGAAATGCCATGAGTGATAAGCGCAGGCGCCAACAAAGTTATTAATTTGTTGCGTTTGAGTTGTCAATAAAATCAAAGGAGACGAAAGTCTCCTTTTTAACAACTTTATTAAAAACCATTACTCATAACTAATGATAATTTTCAACATAAAAATCTTATTTAAATAACATTGAGCAAACATTTAATCCAAAAACAAACTAAAACTAGACACAAAATATTACCAAGCTAAGATATGTGATATTCAGCAAGAAAATGGCTGAATTTATAAAAACAGGATAATTGATAATCATGTGTCTTAGTGACCAGAAGCAATGCTCACCCCTTGCAATACAAGGGCATTATCGCCGTGTAATGATGGACTATTGCCCTGCCACTCTGGCATAAAATTGCAGGAATGATGTATGCAACACAACAGCCTCGTTGCCCGATATGCTCGTGGTAACCTCGTCGTCCAGATCCTTGTCGGTATCGTCTTTGGTATTTTGCTCGCGACAATTTCTCCAAGCCATGCCGAAAGCGCGGGATTAATTGGTAGCCTTTTTGTCGGTGCGCTTAAAGCGATCGCGCCAATTCTTGTGTTTATTTTGGTTGCCGCTTCAATTGCAAACCAAAAGAAAAACCAACACACTTACATGCGCCCAATCGTTGTACTGTACCTGATGGGTACATTCTTCGCGGCGCTATCAGCAGTGGTTCTAAGCTTCCTTTTCCCGACCAATTTAACGCTTGTCACCGGCGCTGAAGGTGCAACGCCTCCTCAAGGTATTGCTGAAATTCTACGCACATTGTTGTTTAAACTGGTCGACAACCCAGTAAATGCACTAGTAGAAGCAAACTACATCGGCATTCTTGCTTGGGGTGTGGGTCTGGGTCTTGCACTACACCACGCATCGGCAACAACGAAGGCCGTATTTGAAGATCTAAGCCACAGCGTGTCTCACATTGTGCGCTTTATCATTCGTCTTGCACCATTTGGTATCTTTGGCTTGGTTGCTTCAACGTTTGCGACAACGGGCTTTAGCGCACTAGCAAGCTACGCACACCTTCTGGCGGTTCTTCTTGGCGCAATGATGATCATCGCACTCGTTGTAAACCCAGCGATCGTGTTCGTTAAAACCAAACAAAACCCTTACCCACTTGTATTCCGTTGTCTACGTGAAAGTGGTGTAACTGCGTTCTTCACTCGTTCAAGTGCGGCGAATATTCCAGTAAACATGGCACTATGTGAGAAGCTAAAACTGGACGAGGATACATACTCAGTATCTATCCCTCTAGGTGCGACCATCAACATGGCTGGTGCTGCAATCACTATCACAACGCTAACGCTTGCAGCTGTGCACACTATGGGTATCGAAGTTGATCTACTGACTGCGCTACTTCTAAGTATTGTAGCTGCGGTTTCTGCATGCGGCGCATCAGGTGTTGCAGGTGGCTCTCTACTACTTATCCCACTTGCGTGTGGCCTGTTTGGTATCTCAAACGACGTAGCAATGCAGGTTGTAGCGGTTGGCTTCATTATCGGTGTGATTCAAGACTCTGCTGAAACTGCGCTAAACAGCTCAACAGACGTTGTCTTTACGGCAGCAGTTTGTAAATCAGAGCAGCAAAAAGCTCAGTAAGACTGACAGAACAAATAGAAAGGGGAGCCGATGATGGCTCCCCTTTTTTGTTTAATTGCGCTCAATTATGCGGTGACCAGAGCCACTTCTTCAATCGGGAAGTGTTTGCTTGGCTCAACAAACTCTTGCTGCGCCGCAATAGTTTGCAGCTCCCATTCGCCTGCATGGTACGTTGCACTCAACACCCCGTAACACGCGTCGTGACAATGTTGGAAAGCTTGTTTAGGAGACCAGCCTTTTAAGAGTCCCGCGGTAAAGATAGCTGAAATAAGATCGCCCACGCCAACAGGTTGTTTAGCAAACTCAAATTGAGGACGCTTCGCAAGGTAAATGCCTTCTTGCGTAGCCAATAGCATGTTGAAGCTGCCATTTTCTAGGCAGTAAAGGTGCTTAACTAGCACCACTTTTGGACCTTTCTCTAGCGCACGTTGGCATGCGGTGATCGCATCGTCTAATGAGTGGATTTCCATCTCAGCAAATTGACTTAGCTCGAATTGGTTCGGAACGATCACGTCCGCCATTGGCATCAAACGCGTTAGAAGATTTTCAGCAATGCCCGGAGCCACAATGCAGCCTTTGTCTGGCGCGCCCATCACAGGGTCGCAAAAGTAAAGTGCGTTCGGGTTCGCTTGCTTCACTTTCGTCACGGTATCTTCAACAGCAAGGCATTGCTCTGCGCTGCCTTGGTAGCCCGTCAACACCGCTTGGCATTTTTCCAATGCACCGATGTTTCCAAGACCACGAACTAACTCGCTGATGTCTTCAGCCGCAAACGCTCGCCCAGTCCAGCCTTCTTGATACTGCGTGTGGTTAGAAAATTGAACGGTATGAATTGGCCATACTTCGAAACCCATGCGTTGCATTGGGAAAACGGCACTGCTGTTACCAGCATGACCAAAAGAAACATGAGATTGTATAGAGAGGATACCTTGCATAGTACCTTACCTCTTATTGTTGTTATCGATAGTTCAAAGACAGCGGCAAGCGCCAGTTTTGCGAAACCAGTAGTGTATCCGACAAACCAAGATTCTCTAACTCAATTCTCCTCAATATCTTCAGAGTAAGTTGGAGTGCTGGTTTTCAACACCATCTTCTTAATTTCCATTTTGTCTTTATTCAGTGCGATTTCTAGGGTATCTCCTTCCCTTATCCCGAGCTGAGCCAGGATTGCGCTTGGAATGACTACGGCGGTATCGTCACCGATTTTAACAGGTTGACTTATCATCTTTCGTCCTCCAAATGTCGAAAATGAGTTTTCACGTCATTGGATGTCTAGCCTCAAATACTTTGAGCTGACTTGGATTTGGCGTAAATGCCTAAAAACAAAGAGCCTTCCACACCGCGTTTGGGAAGGCTCTTTCAGTATTATTTTTTAATTTGCTAAAGGCTCATGCTTCGCAGCAATCAGACCGTAAGCACTCCAGCCTAGGAAGGTTACGATAGAGCCCCACATCATCGCTTCGTAGCCGGAGCCATATAGCGCGTAGAAGCTGTACAGAGAGCCAATCAGAGCGATAACGTTGGTGGTTTTCATCTCGCGCTCCGGCACGTGCGCCACTTGCTGCATGATGAAGATTGCGCCCATACATAGAATGTAAGGAATAACGTTTGTTACTACCGCTAGGTTAACCAGCGCTTCGAACTGCTCGTTCAGCGTTGGAGAGATCGTCATTAGAGACAATACAGATTGGATGATAGTAATCGCGATCATACCTTTGATTGGCGTACCACGTTTGTCCACTTGAGAGAACAATTTAGGGAAGAAGCCAGCATCAGAAGACGATTTGAACACTGACGCGATAGTGAATTGCCAACCCAATAGAGAGCCCGCACAAGCCAATACCGCCATACCCGCAACCACTTTACCAGCGGCTGAACCTAGCATCACTGTCCATACGGTTGAGAATGGCGCTGTAGATGCAGCAAGCTCAGAGTTTGCAACGATACCAGAACAGATGTTTGTCGATACAATGTAAACCACAGCCGCGATTAGTGTACCGCCCAGTACTGCGATTGGTACGTTCTTCTCTGGGTTTTCTACCGCTTCAGAGTTCGCACAAGCTGATTCAAGACCAAGGAATGCCCATAGCGTCATCGCAATAGAAGCACTCACTGCTTCACCAAATGGCAAGCTGTGTGGGTTCCAAGCTTCAATGTACATGGTTGGGTTAAACCAGAACCAACCAACAATACCCAATGAACACACTGGTAGGATTACGCCCCACACGGTGAATGTACCAATTTGACCTGTGATTTTCGCACCACCGAAGTTAGCGAAAGTACAAATCCAAAGAATAGCGATGGTGTACAAACAGGTTTCGACCGGAGATAGGGTCACTTCAAAGAATGCGGAGCCGTAACCCACACAAGTAATCGCGATCGCAATGTTCGCAATAAGGAGCGACAAACCGTAAGTCCAGCCCGCCATAAATGCACCCGATTTACCGAATGCATAAGACGCGTAACCGTTCATACCGCCGTCACGTTTACTAAAGCGACCACATTTTGCGAACACGTAAGCCAACGCCAAAGAGCCCGCCGCCGTGATCAGCCAAGACAACACAGAAATGGTGCCCACTTGCGCCAGTTTACTTGGCAGCATGATGATGCCGGAGCCGGCCATGTTGATGAATGTCAGAATGGTTAACTGCACCACCGACATTTTTTTAGTTTCAGTACTCATAAATTATTCTCCACGAATAAGCGGTTCGCACCGACGCCAGAGCGTGGTGCGAACGGGTAGATTAATCTTTTAGGACATAACAATGTGCGGTAGTGCGACCGTTAACATCTTCAAGGTACACACCTTGAATTTCTGGCGCGAAGCCTGGGAAGCGGTTGATGCCTTCTTCTAGAGATAGGAAGTAATCCACCACGTGTGGGGTCCAGATTTCACCAGTGATCACACAGATGATGCCTGGAGGGTAAGGAAGTGCACCCTCAGCGGCTACGCGACCAACGGCCTCTTTAAGTGGTAGGTAATCGCATTCACCACGGAAGTATTTGCGTGTTGCCACGTCTGGTTTGTGAACCATTTGTGGGAAGTACTCGCTGCGGAACATCGCTTTTTGTAGCTGTTTCACGTTCAGCTCTTTGTACATGTCATGCATTTCCTGACATAGCTGACGGATGGTGTAGCCACGGTAGCGTTCTTTATTCGCTTCGTAGACGCTTGGAAGTACGATACTTAGAGGCGCATCATCACGGATGAATTTTTCGAATCGGTTAATTTGAGCCACAAGGTGACGGATCTTACCCATATCTTCCGCAGGAGTGAGTAGGAACAAGATAGAGTTCAAGTCACACTTCTCAGGGATGATGCCGTTTTCACGAAGGAAGTTCGCCAATAGCGTTGCAGGAATACCGAAATCTGCATAGCTGCCGTCTTCTGCAATACCCGCAGTAGTTAGCAACAATTTACATGGGTCAACGAAGTATTGACCTTCACCGTAACCTTCAAATTTGTGCCAGCTTGCGTTTGGCTCAAACATGAAGAATTTCTTATTCGTTGCGATCACGTCAGTGTCGTAGCTGCCCCAAGGTTGACCTTCGACTTCGTCTGGAATGAACGGACGAATCAATTCACAACTCTTAAGGATTTCTTTACGCGCTTCGATACCAGTCTTAACCGCATCGCGCCATAAACGCAGACCTGCTTCGCCATCGTGGATCTTCGCGTTCACATCAAGCGCAGAGAACAGTGCGTAGAATGGTGAAGTCGATGCGTGCATCATAAACGCGTTGTTAAAGCGTTTGTGGTTACAGTAACGAGCTTGACCTTTGATATGGCGGTCTTTTTTGTGGATTTGCGATGTTTGAGAGAAGCCAGCTTGTTGTTTGTGAACAGACTGAGTCACGATCACACCTGCGTCTTCTGGTTTCAAATCCAGCAGCAGTGGTGAACAGTCTTTCATCATCGGGATGAACTGCTCGTAACCAACCCACGCAGAGTCAAACAGGATGTAGTCACAAAGGTGACCTATCTTATCCATCACGTAGCGAGCGTTGTAGATAGTACCGTCATAAGTACCAAGTTGGATAATAGCAAGACGGAAAGGACGTTCATCGCGTGCACGTTCTGGGTCCACTTTCGCGATTTGAGCACGAATGTATTCTTCATCGAAACAGTGTTCATCCATACCACCGATAAAGCCCCAAGGGTTACGCGCCGTTTCTAAGTAAACTGGCATACCACCCGCTTGGATTAACGCACCGTGGTGGTTCGATTTGTGGTTGTTACGGTCGAACAGTACCAAATCACCTTCAGTTACCAGCGCGTTACAGACTACTTTGTTTGAAGCAGAAGTGCCGTTAAGTACGAAGTAAGTTTTGTCCGCGTTAAATACTTTTGCAGCGTGCGCCTGCGCTTGATGTGCAGAACCTTCGTGGATCAGCAAGTCACCTAAATCCACGTCCGCATTACACAAGTCACTACGGAACAGGTTTTCACCGAAGAAATCGTAGAACTGTTTACCAGCTGGGTGTTTTTTGAAGAACTGACCACCTTGGTGTCCCGGACAGTCAAACGCTGAGTTACCCATCTCAACATAGTGCGTTAATTGCTTGAAGAAAGGAGGAAGCAGACGACATTCGTACTTGGTTACTGCTTCGTTGATTTGACGACAGTAGTACTCAATAGATTGTCTTTCTAAATCGATAACGCCAGTTAGCAAAACGTAATCTTCTGCCGAAACTGGGTTTTCATCCGTTACTAAGAAAACTGGAATACCGTAACCCGTTTCGGAAATCATTTTATGCAGACCTGCTTTAATGTCTGCTGAAGTAATAATAGCCGCACCAACGTCGGTTAATTCAACTTGCTCTAAAGGTTGTAAATGACGATTAAATTGTTCATCTAAAGATTCAGCTAATAAACTGAAGTCTTCTGGCATGTAATTACTAACACCTATAATTAAACTTTTCATTTGGAATATCTCTTTTTTGTTCTTTAAAATTGACAAGTACAGATATTACAAACTAAAACGATATTTAAAATTCAAAAAACAAATTTCGTGATTAAATTTTCACATTTAAAAGACTTATTTCCTCGAATTAAAATTTCGCGACCTTCATCACTTTCCAATTGATAGTCCAATGATATTGAAACCAGAATTAAAAGGAAAAATAATTAAAAATTGTGTGACCACAACCATTATTGTTAGAAATAAAATATCAAGAAAATAATTTTTTGAGATGTCCATCACTATATAATTATTAGGACTATATTATTAGGAATGATAAATGTTTTAATTTTAACTAAATTTAAACACATAATAAAAAAGCCATCAACACATGTATTGATGGCTTTTTACTTTAGGTGCAAAGGAAACATAATTCAATTAAATAAATGACTATCTAGTTTGACTCCATCATTCGACCATTGCTGATAACGTTTTACAGACATGCCTGACGAGTACATAGTGTGTTTACAATCCATGCACTCGACAAAATACAAGCCACTCATGCCAGCCATAACGTGCAGTCTACGGCTATCGCAACGCTTGCAGGACAAGCGTTTTACTTTGGTATTGACGTCAATACGACGAGCAAAGTTTAACGTTTCATGAGAACATAAAGCATCAACAGCACTATCTTTAAATGGATGTTCACTCAACAAGTAATTAATGGCGTAATCATACACCGGGGGGATTGAAGATTTTCCACTTTCAATATTACTTATTTTAGCGACGGAAACACCTAATAAAGAAGCGAACTCAGCCTTACTGTACTCTAAGATAAACCTTGAAGAGATAAATTTATCTGCACTAATGATTCTCAACATACACAAATCTCTAATATAAATAAAAACAGAGATAAAAAATTATCTCTATTTATTATGAAACATGTAATGAAAAAGTTACTTTCTAGTGTAATTCTGCATATTAACTATGCTATTTTATTTTTACGTTATCTTGCGCCTAATTAATCATAAAATCAATAATCAACACCTAAATATAAAAGAACAATTTAAGATTTATAATACATTTTTTAATTTACATTATTAGATAAAGTAATGAGTACTATTCACCTATAAATCGGGGCATCAAGTATTGCTCTTCAATCATTATTACTATCAATTGAAAAGTCTTGATCTAAGCCCAATAGCGGAAGTAAATAAAGAGGGAAAAACCTCTTTTTTAAGGTAAACAGATCCCATCTTAGTTAAGTACTAAAAATATGTTGAAAAATCGCATAAATAGTATGCACATCAGTAAAATGACTGCTTAAGTAAGTTTACATTCTGTTGTCGTGACTGATAGAGATACTGGCAAAAGAGCAAAAGAAAAGCCTCAATCTTGAGGCTTCTGGATAAGATAGGTTATGGTTGAAGGAAGTTTTGAGTGAAATCGAGCGCCTCTTTAGAAAGTTTTTTTTCGTTGGGCGATGTGCTTGCCTGACCTTCTGCTGTTACCGTTGTCATGTTAGGCTGAAAATCTAGTGTTGATGCCTCCTCCCAAGCCTCGGAGGCTTCTTTACTCTCGTCATTCAACACCGCATTGAGCTCCTCTTCCGCAGGAAAATACGCTTCGCGTTTGTACACTTTGTTAAGGGCTCGAATAATAGAGTGCTTTCTCACCATTCCTGATGCCAGCTTTCTTTGCAACGGCTTCGCTATGGACTGCAATCCAACGACAACATCAACACCAATATTGGTTGCCACTTCATCACGCAACGTACGTGCAGGTTGGTAGCCCATATTGGCAGCAAGAAACAGCCAAACGTAAGCAATTGCATTACCCGTTTTACCTTTATCCTTCCACGCTTCGCCAGCATGATACATCGCTTTAGCACTGCCACTTTCCGCGGCCCGTTCCAGCCAGTAGCAACCTTTAACCATGCTTTTTTCTGTACCAATGCCATTTAGGTAACATAAGCCGACTTGGATCTTGCCATCCGCACTGTCTTTTTCCGCCGCTTTCATAAACCAGTAAAGCGCATCTGCACTGCGTCCTGCACTATTGTCTGGTGAAAGCTGCCATTCCCCCATATAAATCATGGCATCAATGCAGCCTTCTTCGGCGGCAGTTTCAATCAGTTGGTTACCTTTTGGGATATTTTTTTCAGTTCCTCGACCAAAGACCAAGGCCTTGCCCGTCGAAAATTTCGCTTCGGTATCCCCTTCCATTCCCGCAATTGCGGTACGCCAGAAGTTTGCCTGCTCTTTTAAAATCACATCTTCGCGCATGCGTTCACTTAAGCGAACAATGCCGTACATCCCCGTCACATTGTCCAGTTTAGCGGCTTTATCATACCAATACAGCGCTTGACGAATGTTGTCCTTTTCGGCTTCTTTCGCTAGAAATAAAATGGTGGGGATATGCCCGGTTTCTGCTTTGAACTCTCGCTCTTTACGCTCTTGCTCTCGCGCTTTATGCATCGCCTTTCGATAAGCGGCTTCGCGAGCTTTCCTCTCTGCCTCGAGTCTCTGTTTCCGCATCGACAACGAGATCATCCACACAAATATCAGGACGAGTGAAAGGCCAGTTGCCGCAATGGCAATGCCCATACTACTCATAAATAGCCTCTTTTGGTTTCAGGGCCCAATTCAACTCCCTTTCAGGGAAATCTTATGATTACGCGCCGACATAACGCCGACTACCTTCATTATATAACGACCACTTAGCGAAAATCTGAAGCTTGCGAAGACTTAATGGCGGTATTTTATTCAACATCACTGCAACTTATTTTTAAAAGAAAAATATAGCCCTCATTTTTATAGAACTTAATCACGGTTTTGGGGCTGAGACATTCTCATCCCCTATCATCCCCCCTTACTCATCCCATAAAAATTTACATTTTAATGATGTGCAGAATCTCTCACTATGCGCCTATTTTATTATTTAATTTGTGAACAAAATCGACTGTGACAGAAAATTTGCATCTGTAAAAAACTTAACAGCCTGCTCTCACATTTTGCTGATGATTCAGTGTATTAGCATCTAATTGAACATTTCCTTTTTTGGCATCTGCCTTTCTAGCGTGTGCAAAACCTTCTTGATGATTGAGTCAACGAAGGCAGCGCGCAGCTCAATATCAATTCAATAACAATGGATTTGTAAACGTGGACAATAAGACATTTAAATTATCAACAATTGCCAAAACCGTACTGCCTTTGATTTCCGTCGCGGTAATCAGCGGTTGTGGTAGTGATAGCACGAACGAAGATACGACGAACCCTGGCTCAGGCTTGTACCCTGCGGGAGAGAACGAAGTCGTCATTTATTACAAACGTGATGTAGCATCAGCTTCAACAGCAAGCGACTACGAAGGTTGGGGCTTGCACCTATGGAACGGTGAGGGCTGTACCAGCACAGATTTAGACGCAATGGGCATTCCGGGAACAGGAACGGATTGGTCTGCGCCACACCCATTCGATGGCATCAACGACACCTACGGTGCTTACTACGTACTGAAAATAAACCCTGACGCCTCTGACCCACACGAATGCATGAACTTCATTCTTCACAAAGGTGATGAGAAAGCGTTCGGCAGCGCAAACTCAAAAGTAGAGTTGACGAAAATCGGCGAATCGAAAGGTTTGTTTGGCTTCCACGGCAGCAGTGAACTTTACTACGAGCCAATAGAAGAGCGCCCTGTTGATATTGATGGTCAAAAAGCCCATTGGTTAGACGCCAACACCATTGCATGGGAAGCGGCGACCAGTGCGGATTCCATGAAGCTGTTCTACAGCCTTAGCAATGACATCAAAATGGATGAAGATAAGCAAATCTCTGGCGGTACAGCGGTTGAGCTGACAAAAGCTGGTGAGTTGTCTGATGGTCTGAAATCACGCTTCCGTCACCTTGCTAGCCTTCAAGCTGCGGGTATCGATGTCGATGACGCGACCTTGCGTACGATCCTGAAGTCACAAATCGTTATGGTGGCTTACAACGCAAATGGTGACGTCATTTCTGCAACTGAAGTGCAAAAACCGGGCGTTTTGGATGCGGTGTTTGCCGATTCCAAGGCAGGTAACGCGATCGGTCAAGAACTCGGTGCGATTGTGGAAGGCAGTGCCGCAACCTTCAAACTATGGGCACCAACTGCCCAAGATGTTGATCTGATAATCTACGATGAAAACTTAGCAGAAGAAGCGACCGTTGCCATGACGGAAGACCCAGCAACAGGTATCTGGGTTTCTGAGGCACAAAGCAACGTTGTCAACAAATACTATCGCTACCAAGTTAAGGTATACCACCCAACAACTGGCGTCGTTGAAACGCGTTTGGTAACAGACCCATATTCAATGAGCTTGTCTAAGAACTCACGATACTCGCAAGTGGTTGATTTAGATGATCCAAGCTTAATGCCTCAAGATTGGAAAAACTACGCACGCCCAACGGTTAAAAAAGACGAAGACCACGTCCTTTACGAGTCACACATTCGTGATTTCAGCTTTAACGACAGCAAAGGCACACCAAGTCTTGATGGCAAATATCTGGCGCTTACAGAACCTGAGCGTGAGTCTGTATCTCACTTACAAGCTTTAAAAGATGCTGGCCTAACAACGCTACATATCTTGCCAGCATTTGATATTGCAACCGTGGATGAAGACGCTGACAAGCGAGTCGATATCACCGACACCGTGGGTAAACTTTGTGGCATCAAGCCAGAAGCCTCCATTTGTGAGACCGAAGATGACGGCAAAGTAATTGAAGAGGTATTAAATAGCTACGACCCAACAACGGGCAAAGCACAAGCGTTGATGAACGATCTTCGCATGCTAGACAGCTTCAACTGGGGTTACGACCCTTACCACTACACCGTGCCGGAAGGCAGTTATGCGACCGATCCTAACGGGTCTAAGCGTATTCTTGAGTTCCGCGAAATGGTTCAAGCGACGCATAAAATGGATCTGAAACTGGTCATGGACGTCGTGTACAACCACACAAATGCATCTGGTGTGAACGAAAAATCAGTACTGGATAAGATTGTCCCTGGGTACTACCACCGCCTAAACGTCAACACTGGCGGCGTCGAAAACTCAACCTGTTGTGATAACACCGCAACCGAGAACTTGATGATGGGTAAACTAATGGTTGACTCATTGATGGTATGGGCGGATGACTATAAAGTCGATGGTTTCCGTTTTGACCTTATGGGCCACCAGCCGAAAGATGTGATGGTTTACGCACTTGAAAAAGTCCGTGAAATTGACCCGAATACCTTGTTCTACGGCGAAGGTTGGGACTTTGGTGAAGTCGCACAAAACGCTCGCTTCGATCAGGCGACACAAGTCAACATGGCAGGGACAGAAATCGGTACTTTCTCTGATCGTCTGCGTGACGCAGTTCGTGGCGGAAGCCCGTTTGATGGCGGTGTAGATTCTGAAGGTAAGCACCCACTTCGCTTTAACCAAGGCTTTGGTAATGCTGCTTACCCTAACGAAGAAACCAAAACTGACGCAGAATCGGTGAATGGTCGTTTACACAACCAAGATCTGGTTCGTCTAGGTATGGCTGGTAACTTGGCTGACTACATCCTTCTTGATTACAAAGGCGAAACCAAACTGGGTAAGAACGTTGATTACAATGGTGCGCCTGCAGGCTACACAAAAGTGCCATCAGAGAACATCTCTTACGTGTCTAAGCACGACAACCAAACATTGTGGGATAACAACGCCTACAAGATTGCGACAGGCACTTCATCTGCCGAGCGTGCACGTATGCAGTCTGTGTCCCTATCAACGGTGATGCTTGGTCAAGGCATTCCATTCATCCACATGGGTTCTGAGCTATTGCGCTCTAAATCCATGCAGCGCGACTCGTACGATTCTGGTGACTGGTTCAACCGTGTATTCTTCGACGGAAGCGACAATAACTGGAACGTTGGTCTACCACGTGAAGACAAAGACGGTGCAAACTGGGAGCTGATCAAAACCATCGTTGGTGACAGCACGGCGAAACCAGATTCAACCGACATCGAGCTGACTAAGCAACAATTCCTAGAGCTACTAAAAATCCGTAGCACAAGCGAACTGTTCCGCCTAGATACCGCGCAAGAAGTGATGAACCGTGTGGACTTCCGCAACGTAGGGAAAGACCAAGTGGAAGGCTTGATTGTGATGTCTATCGACGATGGTACATCAGCAGGTGCCGATTTAGATTCGAACTACGATGCTGTTGTGGCCGTTGTGAACTCAACATCAACTGAGAAGTCTTTCAAAGTTGCTGGCGCAACTGGTTTCGAGTTACATGAAGTTCAACAAAACTCTGCGGATGACATCGTGAAAGGTGCAAGCTTCACCAATGAAACGTTCACAGTACCAGCACTGACAACAGCGGTATTCGTGCAGCCACAAGACGGCGCACAAGGTGCTGGCCTACCAGTAAACACGGATAACAAAGACGTATCGAGCATTCCTCCTTACGGCGAAACCGTTGTTTACGTGAAAGGCACGATGAACGAGTGGTCTGATAGCAGTGATTGGGCGATGACCTTTATTGGCAACGGCATGTACTCTGTAACTGGCGTTCTTGAAGCAGGTGAGCACGAGTTCAAATTCGCGGACTCTGGTTGGGCAAATCCAAACATCGGTTGTGATGCTGCGAATATAGCTTCTGGTTCACTAGACTTAGGTTCAGAAGGTAACTGTAAGCTGTCTGTTGCTGAAACAGGTAAGTACAACTTCACTCTGAACGCGCTGCATGTTCAAGATGAAAGCGTAGAAAAACCGGTCGTGTCAGTGACCAAGTCAGCAGATGCACCAACATTCGGTGAAACAGCACTTTACTTACGTGGCACTATCACTACATGGGATGCTCCAGCACAAGACTCAACAGCGAAGTTCAGCTATGTTGCAAATGACGTTTATTCGCTAGACATTACCCTAGCGGCGGGCAACTACGAGATGAAAGTTGCGAGCGCAGACTGGGCAGCAGACACCAACTTCGGTGGTGAAGGCAGTGTTGAGCTTGGTAAAGCGCTGACGATGGAAGCCGGTGGCGGTAGCGCAAACCTAAAAATTGCGATTGCAGAAGCAGGAAACTACAACTTCCACTTCAATGCGGCTGACAAGTCGGCGCCAATCGTGACGGTAACGAAAAACTAGTTTCATTTAAAAACATCCGTAATGAAAAAGGGGAAGCATCACGCTTCCCCTTTGTTTTGTTGGCGTCACTAAATGGTGGATACCAAAATCAAAAAGGTGTTAGTTTCCCCAAATCTGTTCAACAAACTCAGGATGATCAATGAATGGATTACGATTGCCCTGAAAATCAAACACTTGTTGATTGCGGTTTCGTTCTTTTTCACTAACGGGATCATTTTTGTGCCAACGCTTAAGCATGTTTAACACCCAAGGTTCAAAAACCGTCGAACTTGAACCATCAAGGACAGCATCCGCATTGCTTGAATTACCTTCCCAATTACCTACAACATTTTCATAGCGGGTTGCCATGTAGAAATAAGCACGGGCGAAGTCGCCCTTAAACTCATCAATCGGCTCAAACACCGTACCGGAGTAGCCCAGATTAGTGCTTGCTTGGCCAAGTTTAGAGCCATTACTAGACACGTAGGTCGCGGTGCCCACTTCACCAAATGGCCAATTACTGCGCTTCGCGTTTACATAACCATCAGTCGCAAACAAGTGATGACCGTCTGAGTTCATCGGCTCAACCTTACCGCCAAACCAGCTTTTCGGAAAAGAGTGCTCACGGTTGTAGCAATCCCCTTCCGTTTTGTATTGGCCACATTGGTCTGTGACTTTGGTAAAGCTTACTGTATCGCTACCAGATGGCTTTTCAGAATACATATCGAGAATAGAGCCATCATTTTCGTAATAACGATCAATATCGGCATCTTTTACCAAGGTCCAGACCGCAGAATAGCCTCGGCTGGAGTGATTATTGATAATGTTAAACAACGCTGTTTTTAGAGCGTATCCCGTCTTACCAGATGCCACTTTATAGTAACCATCAACCACTGGTGGGGTCGTCGTTGTGTCACCTAAGTTAAAATTGGTGGTTTCACTTTTCGAGAATTCAGCGCCAGAAGCAAGAGTCTTATCTCCCTCAGTCAGAATGTACGACCCCGCGCCACTGCCACAACAAATGCCGTCACCATACTCGTCTTGAATCGTGAATTGGTAATTACCGTCAGCTAAGCACATGCTCTTTTCAATGGTGGTTGCTGACTCATATCCCTGACCAGAAAACAGCTCTTCGTCTTGGTTGTTTTTTAACGTCCAGCTGGTTTCTGAACCATAGTTATCGGTTGTGAGAGTCAAGACCACTTGGTGATCACTACAACTTTCTACAGGAGGTTGTGTACTCGTCTCAGTCGGTTGAAAATTATCGACGTAGACAACTTCTGAGCCATCAAAACTGGCTTCATCGTAAAAACGCAAACCGACGTTGATGGTCTTGTTCGAGCTCGCTGTGTAGTTGTGCGCAAGCTCTTGCCACTGGTTTATCTGTTGTGGGTTCGAGTAATTGTGATAACCATCAACCACCAGACGTGCTTTTACATTTCCTTCGGTATGATAAACCGAGACAGAAAACGGATAGGTTTTCCCTTGCTCCACATTAATGGTTTGCAAAAGGTCAGTGTTGCTTTGGGTACCTGTATTCACGACGACTTGAGCAGCCAGGCCGCCCGATTTGATTTGTTCGCTGCTTGGCGACACCGCGATGCCAGCGTCAATCACTGACCACTGCGTAGGCGCACTGCCATTCCACTGTTCAAAGTCACCATTGAGAATTTGGCTATATGCAAGCGGAGAGCTAATAACAGCAAGAAGACAGAGGGGTTTCGTTATGGATTTCATTATACTTTTCCATTAGTTATATAAATCCCAAACACGATAAACATATTAGTGGGGCATAAGTAATCCTTCAGTCACATTTTTACGTTGCACAAGTGTTAATTTACTTTTTAATGTGCAGCTTATCTCACAAATATTCACCTGCTGAAAACAAACGCCAATACAAAAAGCGAAGCAACTTGTTGGCTACATCGTCGTAAAACCATTAAGGGAAAAGTAAAACAGACAGAAAAAAGCCAAGTGTGCGCCTATGGGGGTCAGCAACAACACTTGGCTTGTTTATAAGAAAGCTTGTGGTCAGCTCAACTGGTGAGCATCAATTCTGGATAATTCCTTAAGGTTTTACCGCAAAGAATCGTCCTTGTAGTGGCGACATCGGAATCTGATATTGACCATTGCTCGGAGTAATTTTTTCATTCGTGAGCAAATCCACCAACTCACCAGTACCAACACTCTCCTGAGTAAGAGTGACGCTTCTAGCGCTCTCTAAGGTATTTAGCGCAAACAAGACTTTGTCCGAACCAGATTGTTTCAAGTCCACATAACTGCCGTTACTCGCAACTAAATTCGTGCGTGACCCCTGATAAAGTGCAGGATGCGCATCGCGCATTGTCATCAGCGATGCCACATAAGATTTGAGATCGGCTTGGTTTGCATCAAGCGTCGCCGTCACACCTTCAATTTTTGCACTGCTACGCGCAACGTGATCATCACACAAACCTTGAATGGCGCAGGTGTTGTTGTCTTCTTTTGCGGCAAAACCATCCACTTGATCCCCGATTTCATCACCGTAGTACAACGTGATTGGCCCGGTGTACGCCGCTTGGAAAGCAAACGCGGCTTTATGGCGTAACCAATATTCTACATCATTCACATCCGCCAAGTTTCCGCGCTGTAACAAGTCACCAAAGCGCACTAAATCATGGTTGCCGATCATCAAATTCGGCTGCGCATGTGTTGGATATTGGTTGTGTGTGCTGTAACCGTTGTCTAGCCAATCCACACCGCGACCACCCACGCCACTCTCATTCACGGCCAGAGTTTCAACGAGGCGATAGCGCATAGGAAAATCAAATGCAGAGCACAGTGCCGGATCGCTGTTCGATCCATACGCCTCATTCGCGATCTCAGACTCCCCTTTCCAAATCTCTGCCACCATGTAACCCAACGGATTCACTTGTTCGCCTTTGCTATTGGTGTACGTCACACTTTGTGAGGCTTCATCGACGGCTTTACGAAGTTGTGTCCAAGCGTCTGTCGGAACTTGATAGGCTTGATCTAAACGCCAGCCGTCAATCTTCAGTTCTTTGATCCAATACGTTGCCACTTCTTTGTAGAAATCGAGACTGGCCGGGTAATCAACGGGATTGCTCGATCCCGATGGCAACAAACCGGAAGGAGATGGTTTGATCAAACCATCTTTGTGATGACCAAATACACCATCAAAAAACACGTATAAGCCGCGTTTGTGTGCTTCCTCGACCAAGGTTCTCGCCGTTTCTAAATCACCAAAACGTGGATCAATGGTGAAGTAATCCGTTGCAAAGTAGCCCGTGGCATCCAGACGATCGGCCCAGTGTTCTTGGCCCGCTATCGCTTCCGATTCAAAAACTGGCGTCAACCAAATCGCGTTCATCCCTAAATCTTGGATGTAATCGAGTGAATCAATCACTCCTTGCAAATCGCCGTTATGATGGCTGGTGCCATAACCTGTACCGTGACCAATGCTCGCATCACCATCCACAAAACTCTCTACCATGATTTGATAAGTACGAAGTTGGTTACTTTGCGCCATGACATTGGCTTGGCAAGCATAACTGGTATCCGGTAGCGGAGTGCTGCTATTAGTGTCGCCACCACCAGAAGAATTACACGCAGATAAAGCACCAATCACACTTAACGCAAGCAACGATCGAGACAGGCGATGGTTACGTAGGATATTACGCATTTTATTCTCCCTAACTTACTCAAATAAACTACGGAAATTTGAGTAATAAAATTAACCCCGACATGTGTTTCATGCAGGGGTTAATAAATAAAAATAGATTTTAAATAACTGAATGTAATATTATTGGCACTTATTTACCATGACATGAACAGGTTTGCCTTTTCCTTCAAACTGAAGACTCCATACATATTTACCATCTTCTTTAATATCAACCGAAGTATCCGTACCGTAACCACCAAATGTTAATGGTGTTAATTCACCAACGTTCATTCTATTACCTTTTGCGGTAAATTGTGGGAACCACAACTCGGTCGCGTACTGCATTTTGTAGGAGCCTACTTTTTCTTGAACCACGGCTTGGTAGAAATTATTCCCTTTGTAGGTGTATTGACGCTGAGGCACGTGTTTCCAATCGGAATCCGCAAAAGTACCCACCACAAATAGTGGTTTAGAAATAGGTCCTTTCGCTGTGCTATCTGGGTTGTCACACGCTTTCATGAAAGCAACCACTTCGTCTTGAGACATATTAACAACAGGCTCTGCGGCCGCTTCTGGTTCTGCAGTCGATTGACAACCCACTAAGGCAACAAGTAGAGCAGCAGCAAGAGAGGTCTTCATCATGTTCATTTCACGTAATTCCTTTTTAGTATATCCAAAGCAAAATAAACTCAACGATTAAAAGAAATATTAATCGTTATTAAAATGGAAATATCAAACGCCAAATAAATATAGTCAGATTGCGAATTTAAATCACTTCGAGAAGTTTGTTTATTTCCTAAGTACAAAAAATAAATTAGGAACTGCCATTAATTATTGATCCAACCTATATAAAAAACAAAGTAATAAAAATAATTATGTGAATAAGGTAACTCTATGTAGGGGTATTTTTATTAGTTTATTTTCTATGAAAAAGGTCAGCATTTCGCTGACCTTTTTTTATCTGATTATTTTCTATTTACGGCTTTCACAAACACTTGTTGTGCACCTTCAATACCTAGCTCTTTTGCTTCATCAAGCAAAGTGAGCGCTTTCGGAATATCATTCGCTGCGACTGCCGCTTCAATTGAGCTGTAGTAGTAGCTAGTAAGGTCCGTACCTTGGGGAATGTTGTCGTTTTTCGCAACAATCTTAGTATTCACAATATCATTCGCGGATACCGAAAAGCGGAACTGACCTAGTGGGCTATGTTTCGCTAGAGGGTCTGCAATATCTGGCGGCTGAGTGTGACGCGCCATGGCGAAGGCTTTTGCAGGGTGTAAAACTTGTGTACTTCCTTTTAGATCGGCGGAAGTAGTGTAAACCAACACATGCAGATCGTTACCTGTCATGTCTGGAATCACATTGAGATCAAGTACGAATTTATCGTTGTCCAACAGTTTTGCTGGTTCGTACTTAAACTTTGAAAAATCTGCTTGGTAAATGGTTTCTCCTGCCGAGTTCATCACTGCGACATTAGGAGCATAAAATTGAAGTTCTTTACTTACGAATGTCTCTAATTTGATATCGAGACTGCCACGGTTACCTGGAAGAGCAAACGCTGCAATAGCGCCAGCACTGTTACCATCCAACAACATTTGGCTTTTATCAGTCAAAGCGAATTCAGTAACCACAGGCACGTTAAGCGGTACCCATTGAATATCACCCGATTGCGTGATCACTTGTTGCTGACCTTTTGGACTCATCTCTACTTGTTCTACAGACGCACAACCAGTAGCCAACATGCCCAGCAGTACGGGAGCAAGCCATTTTTTCATTACTGTCTACCTCGACTCTTTATTGTTTTTTAAATAAATACAGCCAGATAAGTTCTGGCTGTATCATTCTAGGACAATTTAGGACTTAGTGGTTAGATGATTACCACCAAGCTTCAGCTTGTACACCGAATTGGAACGTATCGTCTGAACGACCGCCGTTAAATACTTTTGAGCTGTTGTCATCATCAGCTGTTAGGTATGTAGCGTATAGACGGATCTCTGGACGGGCCCAGAAGCTAGACCCAGCAGACCATGCCTGCGCCACTGTGAACTTACCGTAGTCACTTTCGAAACCATCGTTATCGTCCATACCGTAACCTGCTTCGAAGATAGTCTTGTGGTTATCATCCCATTTGTACATAGGGCGAACTACTACAGATGCAGTTTTCCATTTTGATGACCAAGAACCCATGTCTTCGCCTACACCGTACACTAACTGGTGACCCATTTCCCAGTTTTCACCCATGCCGATTACACCCCAGTTGATTAGGCGGTAACCTGAAGCACCATCTTTAGTTTCTGCAGCGTACCAACTACCGCCACCGTAGAATGCCATTGTCTGTGCATAACCTTCAGTACCATACTGAACTACTGTTTTGTTGAAGCCAGAATCTAGACCTTGAGTCAATTCAGCAGTGAACATTACGCCGTCTTGTGCGTCTTTAGCACCAGTAGATGCATCATCAGATTCGTTTAGAAGAGCGTAATTAACACCAACTTCTAAAGAGCCATTTTCCCACACTGGAAGACCAGCATAACGTACGTCTAGAGTG
Organism: Vibrio sp. 2130-1; assembly: GCF_033339515.1. Taxonomy (NCBI): domain Bacteria; kingdom Pseudomonadati; phylum Pseudomonadota; class Gammaproteobacteria; order Vibrionales; family Vibrionaceae; genus Vibrio; species Vibrio sp. 2130-1. Next base: position 27,524 of record NZ_JAWOUT010000007.1, on the reverse strand, counting down.
TTTACGTTTAGAGAGCCACTCTTGTTGCCAGAATCTTCAAGAGAATCACGGTCGTTACGAATCCATGCAAAAGATAGCTTACCAGGACCAGCTTCGATGTTTTCTACACCAGCACCTGCACCAGATGTATCCCAGTAGTAGAAGTCAGAGATATGGATGTCGTGACGTTGGTAGTAGCGTTTACCTGCCCATAGTGTCGCTTCAGGAGCAAAGTTTAATACGCCTTTAGCTTGAACATTGAACTGACGTAGAGCAAATTGTGCATCATCTTTACAAGTTAGGTCTGAACCACTAATACTACAGTTAGTTGCAGTACCTTCCCAGTCGTTAGAACCATCAGATGTCATAGCGAACATAGAGTCTACGTAGAACGTTTTACCGTTGTTATTGTAAACTTCTTTACCTAGTTGGACTTCACCATAAACGTCACTTTCGTTACCTAGACGACCGATTTGACTCTTTTTGAAATCGATTTGTTGACCACCGTCAGCGTTCACGCCAACGCCAGCACGCATGTAACCGTGGAAATCCACTGCGAACGCAGAACCAGCAGCTAAAGTTGCAGCTACAGCAGCAGCAATTGCACTTACTTTTTTCATTCTTAACTCCATTAAGGGTATTTATAATTCTGTCTTCCCTGCTCACTCTTTTAGGTGAATATAGGCAGTAAAAACACACCTAAAGAAAGAGAGGTAAGATGGGAACGAATCCCCGTTTGTTTCAACAGTTGTGAGATTACCCGAGGCGTACAAGGATGACTTCCTCCGCCCTAAACTAATTTAAGGGGGATGAGAAGGGAGTAGAAAATTTACCGAATGGTGTTTTTTCGAGTCAGATCACCAATCTAGGGAGGAATTAGTAAGTTTGTTCGGTTTTGAGCCGCTACAAAGTGATAGCCATTTCATATTTTTGACTCTAAGCCGTCACATAAAGTAATTAAATTACACGAATATTTTTATATTTAGGGTGGTTGACCTTAGTAAGACAAAGTTTTTAACTTATAGTTTCCTAAAGGTAGCAATAAATATTAAATAAAGTATCTCCGATGACACGACTTCTCTCTCGCCCCTACCCGCTGGGCGCAACATTGAATAAAGAAGGCTGCAACTTCTCTATTCATGCTCCGGGCGTAAAAGACATTCAACTGGCATTGTTTGCAGACGATGGCAGCTACGAGCTTCACGGTTTACCGAATGAATACGCTGGCATACGTCATACTTTTATTCCAGATATTAAGCCGGGGCAAAAATACGGTTATCTTGTCTCCCACAAGGACGAGCCACTGTTAATTTCTGATCCGTACGCAAAATCAATAGATAAAGCCCTCCACTATCATCCTCCCTACTCTCCAGCCAAAAGTTTCGATATGCCGAAGTGCGTCGTTATCGAAGATGATTTTGACTGGCAAAACACGGATCACCCGCGTATACCCAGAGAAGAGATGGTGTTGTTTGAGACGCACGTCAAAGGGCTTACCCAACGCCACCCTGAGGTTGAGGACAAGCTGAAGGGGCGCTATTTAGGTCTTGCATCACCTGAAATGCTGGCCTTTTACAAACAGCAAAACATCAACACGCTGCAATTGCTACCTGTCGCAGCATGCATGCATGAGCCTCACCTACTAGAGATGGAAAAGGTCAATTATTGGGGATACAACCCTTATCTCTTTATGGTGCCCGATCCGCGCTACGCAGAACAAGACGCCGTTACGGAATTAAAAACAACAATTCGCGAATTGCATAAAAACGGTATCGAAGTGATTCTCGACGTGGTTTACAACCACACTGCTGAAGGTGGTGAAGGGCCTACAATTTTCAACCTGAAAGCCCTCGACTCCTGTTTTTACATAAAACATGGCAACCACTTCGCCAATTACACTGGCTGCGGAAATACAGTGGATCTCACCTACCAACCAGCCTTAAACCTTGTGATGGATACATTGCGCTACTGGGTTAGCGAATTTAAAGTCGATGGCTTCCGTTTTGACTTGGCTGCAACGTTAGGTCGACAGGGCGATGATTACACCCCAGAAGCAGCTTTCTTTAAAGCCGTTGCGCAAGACCCAATTTTGCGTGAAACCAAATTGATTGCCGAGCCTTGGGATATTGGTCCAAATGGCTACCAAGTGGGTAACTTTCCATTTGGTTGGAACGAATGTAATGACAAACTGCGTGATATTTCCCGCAGTTTTTGGCGCGGTGATCAAGGCTATTTAAAAGAGTTTGCCACTCGATTAATGGGCTCTCGTGACATTTATAGTGCAGCGAACTGGCCATACAAACTCACCGTAAATTACATCACGTATCACGATGGCTTCACACTGCAAGATTTAGTGTCTTACAAGCACAAACATAACGAAGCCAATGGCGAAGAAAATCGCGACGGTCACGGTGACAATCGTTCAGAAAACTACGGTGTTGAGGGCGAGACAGAAAATCTGATGATCATCGCCACGCGTGAGAAGCAAAAACGCAACCTTATTGCTAGCTTGCTGTTTGCCTTCGGTATCCCACACATTCTCACTGCTGACGTGTTGTCTCACACCCAAGGTGGTAACAATAATGCCTATTGCCAAGACAACGAAACCAGTTGGCTGAACTGGGAAGAGACAGAACGTAAGCAACATTTCAAAGCATGGATGTCACAAATGGTCGCCAACCGAAATCAATACATGGTGCCATTTATCCGAGCTTTCAGTGGCGAAAACCGCAATAACAACCGTATTTTCTGGCGCCGTACAGACGGTCGCTTAATGGAGCACGATGATTGGAACCGTTTAAGCTCTGTCGCACTTCACCTTGGTATCGGTAAAGAAGGGCAAGAGCTGGTTTACCTCATCAACCAAACTAACGCCACAGCGCGCTTTAAGCTCCCCAATGAGCGAAAGCAAGAATGGGTGACGATCTGTGATACAAACGTACGTAACCTCAACCCAGGACATGCTGAAGGCGAAGTCTTGCTGTCACCCACCTCGATGGTGATTTTGCACTATCAACCAATCCAAAGCACACCAAAAGGTGAGCAAACGCGTAGCTAAGTTATAAACGCTCCAAAAAAGGAAAGCCGATGCATCTCAGTGCTTCGGCTTTTTTGTTGGTTAGATTTGCCTAACTCATTATTCGCAAGGCGGCGCTAGGTGGATCAAAGCCAATCCACCCAGTGACGTCTCGCGGTATTTCTTGTTCATGTCTTTGCCCGTTTGATACATGGTTTCAATCACCTTATCCAACGAGATCAAACATTTACTGTTACGCTTTAATGCCATACGAGAAGCATTGATCGCTTTCATTGCGCCCATTGCATTACGCTCAATACACGGAACTTGCACTAAGCCCCCAATTGGGTCACAAGTCATGCCTAGTGAGTGCTCCATGGCAATCTCGGCCGCAATACAAATTTGCTCATTGCTACCACCACGCAGCGCCGTCAAGCCAGCTGCCGCCATGGAAGAAGACACGCCAACTTCGCCCTGACAACCCACTTCGGCACCCGAGATAGACGCATTAGTTTTGTACAAAATGCCAATCGCACCGGATACAGCAAGGAAGTCTTTAAGCTGTTTAGTATCGAGCTCTTTGATGAAGCGATGGTAGTACATCAATACCGCTGGAATCACACCCGCCGCACCATTGGTTGGCGACGTTACGACTTGTCCACCAGCCGCGTTTTCTTCACTCACAGCAAAAGCAAACAGGTTAATCCAATCCATGATTTCCATTGGATCGTGTTCAATTGCTGCATTTGCTTCAAGCTTCTTCAGCAAGTTAGGCGCACGGCGGGTCACATTCAAGCCGCCATCCAAGATACCTTCTGTCTCGAAACCGCGCTCCATGCAACGCGTCATCACACGCCAGATCTGTTCGGCACGTTGATTGATGGCTTCCATATCCTGAAACGCTTGTTCGTTTTTCAGAATCATGCCGCCAAGGCTCATGCCATTCTTCTCTGCCTGTGCCAACATTTCGTCTGCACTGGAGAATGGAAACTCAACTTCTACGGGAGCAGTCGCACTGCCATTTTGCAGTTCATCCGCCGTTGCGATGAAACCACCACCGATAGAGTAGTAAGTTTCAAACCCAACCTGATTGCCGTGCGTATCTAAGGCAGTAATCGTCATGCCATTCTCATGCAGAGGAAGGTTCTCTTCATGGAACAACATGTCCGTTTTGTAGTTGAATTCGATTTCATGACGGCCATCGACAGACATCATGCCCTCTTCAATCGCCTTGCGCATCGCTTTGTTCGCAGAAGCGATTTTGATGGTATCTGGTTTGTTACCCAACAGACCCAAAATCGTTGCACGGTCTGTATGGTGACCAATCCCCGTTAACGAGAGTGAGCCATATAAATCGACTTGAATACGAACCACTTTTGCCAAGTTCGATTCAATCAAACGAGTGAAGTGGTAACCCGCGATCATTGGACCATTGGTGTGAGAGCTAGAAGGGCCCACACCAATCTTGTAAATATCAAAGATGGACAGCATAAACTTACCTATTACGACAATGCAGCATAAAGCCAATCAGGGAGAACCATACAAGCAGCGATGGTCGCCACAGCGAACACCAACAATCCGTAATGGCTTGCGGTTGGCTTTGCAAAAAGATGTTTTTGATTATTGATAAAGATTTGTTGCTCGGCAGTCACCGCGCCCCAACGACGACTCACTAACACACCAAACAAAAGGAAGACGAACGTACCAATTGGCGCGAACCACGGCCAAGCCACGTCGAGATACATCGCAGTAAATACCGCAATCACACTCATGATACTGCCAACGATCACGCCTTTCTCATTGGCTTTCGCCCAGAATAAACCAAGCACGAATGAACCCAATCGGATACCAACGAAGATAGAAGTCAGGCTAGCGATGGTTTTGAGTACCGATTCATTCGATACCGCTAGAAGAGCTGGCACTACCACCATGGCCGCAGCGAGCAAACTCATCTTTCTCGCGACTTTTTCGTAGTGCTCATCATCGGCACTTTTGCGAACGAAACGCTTGTAGATATCGAACGTTGCGACGGTCGCCATTGAGTTGTAGGTCGAATCCAGCGTCGACATTGCGGCGGCCGCCAATGCGGAAATGATCAAACCAACGACGATTGGGTTAGTGTGGTTGAAGACGAAATCCAAAATCACTTCATTGCTGTTTTCAAACGATTGATCTTGATAGAAAACACTTAGAAGAACACCGAGTACCGCGAAGAACAAGTACACGAAAAACGCACCGTAACCACACAACAGCATCGATTTCTGCGCGGTCTTTTCACATCTCGTCGCTAACGTGCGTTGGATGATCAATTGGTTGGTGCCGTACACACTCAAATGCAAAAAGCTCACAGCAACCACGCCAGCCCAGAGTGTGGTATCTACACCCAAATCAAAGTCTAAGTTGATGATATTCAGGTGATCACGAGAAAGGTAATCTGCCGCATTAATCTCTGTCATTAGAATGGCAAAAATAGCGATGCTGCCCGCAACCAATACTGCAGATTGCAACATATCGGTCCAGATAACCGTGGAAATCCCGCCCGCATAGGTATAGCAAGCGGTGAAAATACTGATGTAGATAATGGCTTCAGAAATACTGATAGGCAGAACTTGCACTAAGATCAGCGCCACGGCATACAAAATCACACCCGCTGAGATACATTGAACCACAATGAACACAATCGAGTTGATGGTTCTTGCATACACCCCAAAGCGGTGCTCAAGGTATTCATAAATCGAAGTCAGACCCAGCTTATAGAAAACAGGCACAAAGAAAATGACGGTGAAAAAAATAACGATGGGATAGTTAAGGTGAATACTCATCGCTTCCATGCCAGAGCTATAAACCCAACCTGGCATCCCTACAAACGTCATCGCACTAATGTAAGTCGCAAGTATCGAAACACCTGCCGTAAACCAGCCAAATTGCTTTCCACCCGTAGAAAAGTCGCCACCATTGCTGTAGCGCTTATTCACTAAATAGCTGATTAATATGGTGATTAACACGTATAACGCAATCACCACAAAACTTGAGTACGTAACCATTTCAGGGTTTCCATAATTCTGGGTGCTAATTATTTGTTGCTTGGATATTACTTTAAAAAAGCATATCTAAACGATAATCCCGCCATAACTGTGACTAAAATCACCAATATAGACGGTTATATATTCAAAAATGCCAAAAAGACCGATTTAATGAGACTCCCATCACTAAAAACCACTAATTGGGTACGCATTCATTTTAAAATTGATATTGATCACGGATCTAATGACCTTAAAAAAACTATGATTCACCACGACACGAAATCGAAGATGATCCCAATAAGATCGTGTTCTTTAAGTTTGAATAGCAACAAATCCTAAGTAAAATAGAGGTTTATCGGTCATGAATGCCAAAAGACACATGAGCGAAGTTCCTATGATTCAAAGGGTAGCTGCCTATCTAGCGATACTGGTTGGTTACTTTTTCTATTGTTATAACTTTGTAATTATTGACTACGTACGCCCATACATCGTTGAAGCGTATGATGGTATTAGTCTGTCAGACACTGCCCAGTTCTATACATGGCAGTCGGTTGGTGCACTTATTGGTGCATTGAGCTGTGCTTGGTTCGCAACAAAATTTGGTAAGAAATCCACTCTTATTACCATCACAGCCCTAAACGGTGGCGCTACGATCATCAATATGATGTTCACCGACTACACAACATGGGCAGCAATGCGTTTCATCATTGGTTTGTCACTGGGTGGTTACTTCACCGTGGCAGTAAGCTTGATGATCGGCCTATTTACGCCAACGGTACGTGGTAAGTTGACGGCATTCGCGTCTTCTATGTTCTCTGTAGCACTGATGGTAATGGGTGCGTATGCAGCATTTATTGCAAGCATCGATGCACCATGGGAAAGCCTAATGCTTGTAGGTGGTATCCCACCATTGGCAGCCGCTGTTGTCATGATCTTTGTACTACCTAGCGACAGCAAAGTGATCGCTTACGGTGAAGAAGAGCAAGCAAAAGTAGAAGAATCAAATGCACCAGCGAAAAAAGGCTCTTGGGGCGAAATGCTAAGCAAGCCTTACCGTAAGATCACACTAACGTGTCTATTACTGGCTGGCCTTAACTTCTACGGTTTCCAATTCTTTGGTGGCTTCGTAACCACATACCTACGTGATGTACGTATGTTCGACGGTGCAACCATCGGTCTCATCTTCTCTATCTCAGCATTTGGTTCACTGTTTGGTGCGTGGTTCTGGGGTTGGGTAGCTGACAAATTCGGTCGTAAGGTGAACGCGTTTGGCTTCATCCTAGCGGGCATCATGGTTTCAATCTTCTTTGTTGCACCTGGCGACATGGTGATTGGCGGCCTAAACATGCTGGCTCTACTTGGTCTGATTTACAACTTCGGCCTGTCTTCTTCAGCGGTATGGGGTGGTTACTTCTCAGAACTGTTCCCAGCACACCTACGTAGCTACGGCGCGGCGCTATTCCACGGCGGTCGTATCCTCGGTATGTGGGCACCAATGGTACTTATCTTCATCCAAGAGCGTACCGACCTACAAACCGCAATGTGGGGTTCACCAATCGTATGGATCCTTGCTGGTCTTCTATGGCTATCACTGCCAGAGACACTAAAAGGCGGCGTGTTCGATAAGAGCAAAAAAGCCGAAGCAGCAAAAGCGTAACTGAATTTCAAAAACTCCGGCTGGCTCCCCGGCCGGATGAAAAAACTTAATTTCGAGTCCTGTTCCCAAAGCCGACTCGACAGCAAATAAGAGAGTTTATTATGTCTAAATATCAAGAAGCGAAACGCGTTGTACGTGAATACTTCAGCGCAATGGAAAACGCAACTCACGAGAACGTGGCAGAAGTACTAAAAGCACACACTTCAGAAGATTACCTATGGCGTGGTGTTTACCCATTCCGTGAGCAACAAGGCGCTCAAGCAGCGGCTGACGTTTTCTGGGCTCCTTTGATGAAATCAATGACTCGCATGCAGCGTCGTCAAGACATCTTCATCGGTGGTGAGAACGAAGTAACATCAGGTGAAATCTGGGTAATGAGCATGGGTCACTTCATGGGTCTATTCGACGCTGAATACCTAGGCATGCGCCCAACTGGCAAAATCATGAACATCCGTTACGCAGAATTTAACTGTGTTGAAAACGGCAAGATCACTAAGACTGGCCTATTCCTAGACCTTCTAGGTGCAATGGACCAAGCTGGTTGTTACCCACTACCACCATCAACAGGTAAGCACTTCGTATACCCTGGTCCTCGTAACCACGACGGCCTACTGTTCGAAGACGCAGCACCAGAAGAAGGCGTAGCAACACTAGCACTAGTGAACAAGATGGTTGATGACCTATCTGCACTAAACGACAGCGGCGCAATGGGTTGCCCACCAGAAGTTCTTGAAAAGAGCTGGTCTAAAGACATGATCTGGTACGGTCCATGTGGTATCGGTGCGTCTTACACAATCCCTCGTTACCAACAGCAGCACCAATTGCCGTTCCGTAACAACCTGAAAGACAAGAAGTTTAATGGCCACGTATGTCGTTTCGCAGAAGGTAACTTCTCTTGTTTCTTCGGCTGGCCAAACCTATCTAACACACCAATCGGTGGTTTCCTAGGTATGACAGGTGGTGAAGTACGTGCAGACATGCAAGTGGTTGATGTTTACTACCGTGACGGCGACAAGCTATCTGAGAACTGGGTACTGATCGACCTTCCTTACTGGCTAAAACAGCAAGGTCTAGACGTGTTCGAACGTACTCAACAGATCCTAAACCCTTCTCTATAAGAAGTCCTAGGGGCGGATTGTCAACCCGCCTTTATGTTGCCTGAATACCCTCTCGGTTCAGGCGACATGCTCCCAACTCGTGCCTCAAGGATGGGGCACAACCTCAAGATAGAACCCTTATTCAAAACGGGCATGAACGCACGGTGGCTTTCTGCGCCCTGAATAATGAGATTGATGATGAAAAAGTCGACCCTTTCTGCAGTGATTCTAGCAGCGCTTACTTCTAGCTCAGCCTTTGCTGCACACACTTTTGTTAATGACGCTGGCGACAGCCTAACCATCGATGGCCGTTTCGATCTTCGCTACCAAGACCGTGGCGGTGATGACAACGGTGAATGGAACAGCGGCAGCTCACGTTTCGGTTTGAAAGGCCAAATGGGCCTAGATAACGGCTGGACTGGTTTCGGTCACGCGGAATGGGGCTACAACTCTGGCGCGAACGGTGACAACATTTACGACCGCTTGCTATACGCAGGTGTTGATCACGAAAAATACGGCAAGATTGCTGCGGGTACTAAGCAGTGGTCTACCTTCTACGACGTAGCATGGTACACCGATTTAGGTCGTGTATTCGGTACTCGTGGCTCAGGTGTTTACAACCTAGCTGACTGGGGTATCGCATCCGGCGCGGGTCGTGCAGAAAACTCAATTACGTACCGTAATTCAATCAATGAAAAAGTGAGCTACGGCTTTACTTACCAAACCACGCGTGAAGATGTTGCTCTAGCAAGCAATGCGACAGCCTCACTGAAAAACGGCATGGGTGCGTCTATCACTTACAAACCGGTTGATGGCGTAACACTGGGTGCGGCTTACCATCAAAATGAAGTTGCGGATCTAGACACAAGCGTGGTTGGCGTAGAAAACGGCGACAACATGCGCATCATGCTATTGGGCGCAAACTACAGCAACGGTGGCTTCTACGCAGGTGCGACTTTCCACGTTGGCGAAAACTGGGAAGCAGTGAGCCAAGGCGGTACGGACGTAATGTTCGATACCCTAGGTGGCGAAATCTACACTTACTACCACTTCGACAACGGCCTACGCCCAACATTGAACTACAACTACATGGAAGATCGTGGTGACGAGACGCAAGGTTACGAGCGTAACTTGCTGATCCCTGGTCTTGAATACCACTTCCAGAAGAACAAATTCCTAGTTTGGACTGAATACCAGTTCGACCTAGGTAAAGATCAGTACGATGGCAGCAAATTCGAAAACCGTGATGATCAATTCGCGGCAGGTATTCGCTACTACTTCTGATAATACTCATCGCTCACCACCTATACCCAAGTAACCTTAAGGTGGTGAGTGATGAAGTTCTTATCAACACAAAGCAAAGTTATCTTGAAGCCAAGTAGTCATCACTTCACTAACAATTAAAGGCTGCTCAAGCGTAGATAGATGCCCACACTCAGGGATAACATGAAGCGTGACGTTTGGGATGCATCGCTCCATGAGCAGATGATTGTCTAGCGGACAAAGCTTATCTTCTTTACCTGTTATCACCAACGTAGGAACTTGAATGTCCGCCAATAAAGGTCGAGCATCCGGGCGAGTTGCTAACGCTTTAGCATGTGCTTCAAATGCCTCCAAACCTACATTGACCGCCATGCCTTCAATACGCTCTGTCAACACTTTGTCTTGCAAACGGCTGGGATGAATCAGCACAGGCATCAGAGTGTCAGGCGTAATGCGTTCAAACTCACCACTTAACGCACGGCTAACCAGTGCATCACGCTTTTGTGTCACCTCTGGCTTTTCATCTGCTGCATTGGTATCCATGAGGATCAAGCCTTTGACTCTGTTTGGCGCTTGACGGTACACCTCAAAGGCAAGAATCCCACCCATTGATAAGCCCCCCAAGACAAACTCCCGCGGTGCGTCTTGCAACACTCTCTGCGCCAGCTGTTCCATTGACGGCAATGAAGCCAGCGTCGGGCATGTAGGCTCAACCCAACTTGGCAACGCTCGGTTGATATCCTCAAACAATGTGCCATCACAAAGTAGTCCGGGTAGCCAAACTAACGAGGTGGGTTGCGTCATTTTATTCTCCTGCCAGCGGCTTTGGTTGATCAGAGCCAAGAATGCAATACGTCAAACTATTACCACGCAAGTTCGTCAGTGAGTATGACGCACCTTCTGGAACATTCAGCACATCACCGCGCGTTAAAACAACACTCGCTTGTTCGCCTTGATGCGTGAGGACCACTTCAGTATCGCCATCAAAGTTGATAAGCACTTGTTTTTCTTCTCGCCAGTGTTGAGGAATCGAGCCACCTTCAGAAAGCTCATAAGCCATGATGCTCACTTCATCTTCACTCTTTACTTGGAAGTCATAACTCGCCAAAGGATGACCCGTTAAGGCGTATTGTTTCACGTTGCTTCCGCCGAAATCGCCTTTGATTTCACGATAATCTTTTTGCAGAGCGACAAATGGCATCATCTCTTCTGCGGTGTATGTATCGAAGGTCGCGAGCTCTTCTTCGGTAAGCAGCGGCATCAATTCTGATTCTTGTGGCACCGGGTCGCCATTAATGGTGTCCACGAGTGTGCCATCGGCTTTGAGGTATAAACCATAACCTTGACTGTCTTTAATAACGTTTGGATGCCAAATAACGCCGCCACCTGAATCGTCGCCGCCAAGTACCGAGAACATAAAGCCGTAATCGCGGCCAACCACTTCAAATCCACGGAAGAGATTGGTTGGAATCGAGATGACGTCACCGTGAGACAACACCGCCTCATGCTCTCCATCGTTCCCCCAATAAAAACGGAACTGACCTTTGAACACCAAGAAAAGCTCGGCGGTACGATGAGAGTGCAACGAATTTTTGATGCCCGGCGGTTGGCCTGCGGCACCAATGTTAAAGCCCGCCGTATCGCGAATATGAACATGCTGACGACTGCTCTCTGCCACCCCAGCACCGATAATGCAAAAGTTATCTTTGAGATCACTGCCTGGCGTGCGCGCATCAATAAACGCACTCGTACCCGGAATCAGTTCCATGTAGCGGACCAGGTTATTATTCATTTTAGATTGTAGAGTCATTGTAAATCCTTGTTGTCCTTGTTTGGACCTAGCCTTTGAATTGTTAGTTACAGACCTAAAGGTCGCCCACCATCAACCGCGATAGTATTGCCTGTCGAGAAGGTCAAAACGTCTGCTGCGGCGTACACGGCTTGAGCGACTTCTTCATCATTGGCTAAACGCTTAAGCGGTGTGGATTGTTCTTGTTGATTACGCCATGCGTCATCCAAGCCTTTGACAAACTCAGTGTCGACAAGCCCTGGAGCAACAGCCAAAACGCGAACCTCGGGAGACAGAGCGCGAGCTAAAGAACGGGTCATGTTCTCCGCGGCAGATTTACTTGCACAGTAAGCAATGTTGCTCCCCATCGCAGTCTGTGCCGCGATAGAAGTAATGTTCACCACACAACCATTGGCTTGCTTAAGCCAAGGCTCAAACGCTCGAACCATGGCAAAAGGCGCACGGACGTTCACTTGGAAAATTTGGTCAAACAGCTGGTCATCTAAACTTTGCAAATCAGAGTGCGCGACGAATTTCGTCATCCCCGCACAGTTGACCAACAGATCCAGCTTGTCGCTTATTTCACTGACTTGATGTTTAAGCTGTTCAATCGCACTAGAATCTGCCACGTTCAATTTGAATGCTAGATGCTCGTTACGTGGCAGCGAGGAAAGCACATCCTCGGCCGCTTTCTGATTACTGTTGTAAGTCAGAATTACGCGATATCCCGATTCAGCTAGCTTGCGACAAATGGCGGCACCCAGTCCGCCACTGCCGCCTGTGACTAAGGCAAGTTTCGACATATTACGCCTCTTCTACTTTGCCTTTGTAACGGCGCACACGAATATCCGCTTGCTCTTTGTGGCCAGCAAAACCTTCGAGTGCACACAAGCGAGAGCAGTACTCACCGACTTTGAGCGACGCAGCTTCCGTTACACGCTGGTAAGTACAGGTCTTGATAAATTTACCTACCCAAAGACCACCGGTGTATCGCGCCGCTTTCTTCGTTGGCAGTGTATGGTTGGTACCAATACATTTATCACCGTAAGAAACGTTGGTTTCACGACCTAGGAACAAGGCACCGTAGTTGGTCATGTTATCTAGGAAGTATTTAGGATCTTCCGTCATCACTTGAACGTGCTCAGAAGCGATATCGTCTGCCACTTCCACCATTTCTTCGTAGCTATCACACACAATCACTTGTCCGTAATCTGCCCACGCTTTACCCGCGACTTCAGCCGTTGGAAGAATGGTTAACTGACGTTCAATTTCTTTGATGGTTTCTTGCGCAAATGTTTCGCTATTGGTCAACAATACAGCGGGAGAGTTGTAACCATGCTCAGCCTGACCAAGCAAATCTGCCGCTGCTAATTCTGGGTCACAACCTTTCTCATCGGCAATGACTAGGGTTTCCGTTGGGCCTGCAAACAAATCGATACCAACGCGACCAAACAACTGACGTTTTGCCTCTGCTACAAATGCGTTACCCGGCCCTACAATCATATCGACTGGCGCAATAGTCTCCGTGCCCAATGCCATAGCTCCTACCGCTTGAACACCACCGAAGCAGTAGATTTCATCCGCACCCGCCATTGCCATCGCAGCGACAATCGCCACATTCGGTTGGCCATTAAACGGAGGTGCACAAGCAATAACACGTTTTACGCCCGCGACTTTCGCCGTCAGTACACTCATGTGAGCGGATGCAACCAATGGGTATTTACCGCCAGGGATGTAACAACCCACGCTGTTGACTGGAATATTTTTATGCCCCAGTACCACACCAGGCATGGTTTCTACTTCGACGTCTTTCATTGAGTCACGTTGAATTTGAGCAAAGTTTCGAACTTGTTGCTGAGCGAACTCGATATCATGACGAGTCGATTCATCAAGCGCATCCACACAGGCTTGGATTTGCTCTTCTGACAGGCGGAATTGCTCCGGCGACCAGTTATCAAACTTTTCAGACAACTCACGTACAGCGCTATCACCTTTCGATTCAATATCAGCAAGAATGTTTTCGACAATCTGACGCACTTTTGCGTCATTTGATGCTGATGCTTCTTCAGTGATTCCGTTTTTTAAAATGCGTGCCATTGGGTTTCTCCTTGAACATTGAGGCTGACGAACGGTTACTTTTATGCTTTTGGATACGAATGCAAAATCAGATTAAACACTTAATTAACATTTGACAAGTTAAGTCAACAAACCACAAAAACAATCCTTAAGCCTTTGTATTTATTAGTTTAAACAAATAAAAGCAAGTAATAAGGACCTTAATTAAGTTTAATTTTCAATCAAAAATGAGTTTTAGATCACATCATTTTTACTCATCATTTACATTTCTATATGTTAGTTTTTGCATACCTTTGCAAAGGAGAGAATCATGAGCAATTTTAAACAACGTCTGAAGCAAGAAACGATATTAGGTACATTTGTTAAAACCCCTCACCCTCACATTATCGAAGTATTGGCACTGGCAGAGTTGCCTTTTGTGGTACTGGATGCAGAGCACGCACCTTTCGATCGCTCCTCGCTTGATCTGTGCATCATGGCGGCCAGAGCGAATGACCTCGCGTGCGTGGTACGAGTACAAGACAGCGCCCCTTCAACCATTTTGAACGCGCTTGACTGTGGCGCGGCGGGTGTACAAATTCCCCATGTTTGTACTGCTGAGCAAGCGACGCAACTGGCGAAAATCTGCCATTACGGAGAAGGTGGCCGAGGGTATGCTGGTTCCAGTCGAGCAGCGCAATACGCCACTAAGCCCATGGTTGAACACTTAAAAGACAGCCGTGCGAATACGATTGTCATTGCACAAATTGAAGACCCTCAAGGGGTTGAAAATGTTGAAGCGATTGCCAATGTTGAAGGAATTGATGCGCTCTTCATTGGCCAAGTTGATCTCACTGTCGCTTATGGTGCTGATAGCGTTCATGATGAGAAAGTCGCACAAGCAAGTATGCGAGTAATCGAAGCGGCCAGAGCCGCCAATAAACCTGTTGGCATGTTTGTCGCGACGGCTCAACAAGCTCGGGAATGGCGTGAACTCGGCGTTAGCTTCTTTTGTGTTGGCTCTGAACACAAAATGATCATTGATGGCTTCAAGCAAGAGAGAAATGTGATGAATTCTTGAGTTTTCTCTGATATTTACGCCTTATCAATGTAATGCTCTAGACACAGAAATCCCCTAGCCCATACACTCAGCACGTATGAGAAGGTTCAATGGCCTTAAATAAGGAGTATCACCATTAAAGCGAAAGTAACTTCGATCGACGTCGCGAAGATGCTCGGCGTCTCTCAATCGACGGTATCTAGAGCATTCAGCCCGACTGCGAGTATTAGCGAGAAGAAACGCAAAATGGTGATGGATGCCGCAGCTAAGCTCGGATACACACCGAATGCCATCGCCCGAGGTCTGATTTCGAATCGTTCAGGCTTAGTGGCGATTGCGTTAGATAGCGAATCAAACCCAATGTACGACATGCAATCTCGTGCTTTGGCTGTCGAAATTCAAAAGCGAGGCGGACAAGTTGTGCTTTGCCCTATCGACAAGGACGACCTCGATCTCGCCATTTCACGCGCCATTGAATACCAAGTGGACGGACTCGTTATCGCCACCAGCCGTTTAACCTCACGCGCGTTTGCCCAATGCGAAAAGTTTGGCGTTCATTTAAGCTTGATCAACCGCTACGCCGAGGGTATTAATGCCAACAGCTCTGGTATTGATAACCGCTTGGCGGGCCAACAAGCAGCCGAGTATTTAACGCAGAAAGGCGCAAAACAGTGTGCTTATATCAGTGGCGATGCTGGCTCCATGACCAGTGAAGAGCGTTGGCTGGGTTTCTCTTCAAAATTGCAAGAACTCGGCTCCCCGTCACCAACCTTTATCCAAGCCAAGTACAGCTTTGAAGCAGGCTTAGAAGCGGCGAAAGCGATCTTGTCGCACACTAGCAAACCCGATGCAATTTTTTGTGCAAACGACATCCTCGCCATGGGTGTGATGGATGGCTTGCGACAAGCCGGAGCAAAGATCCCCCAAGACTTCTCTGTGATGGGTGTAGATAACATTCCGATGTCTGCATGGCCGAGCTATGATTTGACCACCATTGCTCAACCAGTCGACAAAATTGTTAAACGAGCGGTTGAAGACTTGATGAATCGAATCAACGGCAACCTGGATGCAACTGGCGAATACCTTTTCGAGCAAGGCACCTTGATCGAACGTAGTAGCACCATTTAATAAATCCATTTTTATTCATTCTTCATAAAACAAAATGCCTTGCTTTCGAGTAAGGCATTTTCTGTGATCACGATTAAATTTTCACCAATCGTTATTTAATTCCTCATCAATTCATCAATCTTGTTATTGACTTGTTACTTTAATGTTTTATTTTGGATTCGTATGCAAAATGGATATGAATTGCTCAACTAATTTATAAAAACATAAAAAGTTGTGTGACTTGCCAACGAATGCCCATGGCAGGTCATACCAGAAACAAGGAAGAACGATGAAGAAAGCAATCCTTACTTCACTTACCGCACTGGGGCTTGCATTTAGCAGTATGAATACGTTTGCAACCAGTGTTATTCGTCTTGCTCATGACAGTCAAGAAACCTCTCCCGTACACAAAGCAATGCTCTATTTCGAACAAGAAGTGGAAGCTCGCTCAAACGGTGAGATAGAAGTTGAAATCTATCCGGCGAGACAACTAGGCGATGTGCGTGAGACGACTGAACTCGTACAGCAAGGCAACTTACAAATGACGTTTGGTGCGTCAGTTTTACTCTCTCCCTACGTCCCAGAGTTTAACGTGCTCGACGTGTTCTACCTTTTTGATAGCGAAGAGCAAGCACACAAAGCGCTCGACAGTGAGAAGATCGGACAACCATTGTTGAATGCTATGGAATCAAAAGGCTTTCATGGACTTGGCTTTATGGAGGTCGGCTTTCGTAGCGTGACCAACAACAAACAGCCAATTGATAGTATTGAGGACCTGAAAGGGCTGAAGATTCGTTCTGCGTCGAACCCAACTCAGATCAGTGCGTGGAAATCCGTGGGTACGGCACCAACGCCTCTTTCTTGGGGTGAAATATTTACTTCGCTCCAACAAGGTCTGATTAACGCTCAAGAAAGCGGCATCTATTCGATCTATGCCGAACGCTTTTATGAAGCGCAGAAATACCTCTCTTTGACTAACCACATTTACACCAACTACGTGCTGTTCATGAACAAATCGTTTTGGGATTCACTACCTGCAGAGCAACAGGCGCTGATCAGTGAAGTAAGCAAAGAAACCATCGCTAAGCAGCGCGAGCTCGCCGCTAAGCAAAATCAAGAAGTGATCAAAGATCTCGAAGCGAAAGGCATGACGGTTAACATCGTCCCAGATGACGTACGCAGCATCATGAAAGAAAAAATGAATGCAGCCGTGTACCAAGATCTGCGTAGCAAGACAGGTGAAGACTTGTTTGACAACGTGATTGCCGAGATAGAACGCCTATAAATCCCACTCTTTTGCACGATCTGGAAACAGGTCGTGCTTTCCGTTTTGGAGGTGAATATGAAGTGGTTTCGCTTACTAGACAAATACCTAGAACCTACCCTTATCGTTATCGCGATCTCGACGATGACAACTTTACTGTGCTTGCAAATCGCACTACGCCTATTTGACGCAACGATCGCGTGGGCTGAAGAGTTGGCTCGTTATTTATTCGTATGGGCGATGTACCTGAGCATCAGCTACTGTATCCGAGATGATCGACACATCCGTATTCTCGTGTTCATCGATAAACTTCCGGGCAATTGGACACAATTCAGTTTGATTGTCTCTGATCTTATCTACCTTGCCTTTAGTGCCACTGTCGCCTGGTTTGGATTTAAGGTCATCAACCGAAGCCTGCAACTCGGTCAGATTGCTCCCGCAATGGAAATACCTATTGCTTGCCTGTATGCGTCCGTTTTGGTTTGCGCAATCTTAAGCTGCGTGCGCTTGGTAACCAGCATTTATCAACGCACTCGCGCTCTTTCGAATACCAGCGAACGGATACGCTTTTCTCGCCAACGCTATCGCCATATCAAAGCAAAGTATCGTACTTCTAACCGACTATTGGAGTTTAACGCATGACATCTGCACTTTTGTTTGGCAGCTTTGGTCTGCTTCTGCTCATTGGCGTTCCGGTCGGTATTGCTCTGGCGGCAGCCAGTATGGTCGCGATACTCAGTCTGCCGTTTCTTAACATCGAGTTTTTAGTCCAAGGAATGGTAACAGGGCTCGACTCTTTCCCTCTCCTCGCCGTCGTTCTATTTACCTTGGCAGGTAACCTTATGAGCCAAGGAGGGATCTCAAAACGATTATTACACGTGGCGGAGGTCTTCTTTGGCCACTTTACTGGTGGGCTTGGCATCGTCGCCATTGTGGCGTGTATGTTCTTCGCTTCCATCTCTGGTACAGGGTCTGCCACCGTTGCCGCTATCGGCCTGACGATGATTCCCTCTATGGTGAAGAAAGGCTACGATCGCAGCTTTGCCGGTGCCTTGATCGCCTCTTCCGGCGGAATTGGCGTCATTATTCCACCCTCTGTGGTGATGATCGTCTACGCGATCACTGCTGAAGTTTCAGTCACCAAGATGTTCATGGCGGGCATCATTCCAGGCTTGGTCGTCGGTATGGTATTGATCGGCTACTGTCTAATTGTCTCCAAAATGCGGGGCTACACAGGTAACGAGCACAAAGCGACTTGGGCAGAGCGTCTTGATGCGTTAAAAGAAGCCAGCTGGGCAATGCTACTACCCGTTATCATTCTCGGTGGCATCTATTCCGGAATCTTCACGCCTACCGAATCAGCCGCCATTGGTGTGCTCTATGGCTTGTTCTTTGGCATGTTTGTTTATAAAGAACTCAAACCAGCGCAAGTGGTGAAAATCATTCTAGAATCGTCACTGTTAGTTGGCGCTGTGCTTGTCATTGTGGGTGCATCCGTGACGTTTGGCCGCATATTGACCTTAGAACGTCTACCGACCGAGATTGCTCAGTTCATTCTATCGATTACCGAAAACAAACTTCTGATACTGCTTTGCATCAATGTTCTGTTGTTGCTCGTCGGTACCTTTATGGAAACGCTGGCGGCCATTGTTATTCTCACGCCAATTCTGCTACCCATAACGTCAGCACTCGGCATGGACCCCGTTCATTTTGGTATCGTGATGATCGTGAACTTGGCCATTGGCTTTGTTACGCCTCCTCTGGGAGCCAACCTGTTTATGGCAAGTCAGGTAGGCAAAGTACCGATAGAGTCGCTCTCTAAAGCCATCATGGGTTGGATTGGTGCAATGATAGTGGCCTTGATGTTGATTACCTTCATCCCTGCCATCTCGCTATCGTTACCTGCGCTTTTATCCTGATCGTTGCACTCATAGAGCGCTTATGACTGTTATAGCCACTAGATAAATACCTTTCTAGTGGCTTATTCGTTATCTACTTCCGATTTAATAAAAAAGCCTTTAAGCATTCGTATGCAAAAGGAAAATTTGAAAGATATAAGGATAATTGACACCAAAATAGCTGAATATTAGCGATAAAGTCTATTTGGGTGCCTTGATCTGCATGATTATCAGTTTTGGCTTAATCATTTGTTTCCATTCAAACAGATCAAAATAAATTAAGCGATTAAAAAACAATAAGATATTAGGAAATTCATACAAAAAACTTTGACCTCCTTTCTTATTAACACGTCTCGATAAGAGATAGCTTCCATCTCGCCTGTACTTTTTTAGTTTATTTTCCGCTCAATTGTTAAAAATCTGATCATCAGCACGCTATTTAAACAATCGGAAAACAATCCGTTGACAAAATGGCAACATGATATATTTTGAATACGTAATCAAAACATAATTATTCAATTACGGAGGTGATTTATGGCCATGGTTGGCTTCGATGAAAAGTGGCGTGATTTTCCCGACTACATTCTTGGTATCACAAAAGAGATTTGGGAAGACCGAGGTTTAAACACCTTAGAACACTACTACTCTCCCGACATTGTTGTGCGTACTCCACTCTCTATCGTTCAAGGAAACGAAGGGGTGATCAGTGCAACAATGGCGACACTGGCCGAGTTTCCCGATCGCACGCTATATGGCGAAGACGTCATTTGGTCAGGCACCCCGGAACAAGGCATGCTTTCTTCTCATCGAATCATCTCTACTGCAACACACAGTGGCAACGGCTTCTACGGGCAAGCCTCGAACCGCAAACTTCGTTTCCGTATTATCGCAGATTGCCACGCTATCAATAACCAAATCAATGACGAATGGTTGGTTCGCGATCAAGCCGATATCGCGAAACAACTGGGTATGACGTCAGAAGAGTTTGCACGCCAACAAATCGAATTTGAAGGTGGCGTGGAATCAAGCCCATTTCCGTTCACACCTGAAATCGACATTCCTGGACCTTATTTGGGCGTAGGCAACGACAACGAATATGGTCAGCGATACGAAGCAATTCTCAGAAGCCTTATGAATGCCGAGTTCTCTATAGTACCGAAAGAGTACGACCGCGCTTGTATCGGCGAATACACTGGCGGTCAAACTGCCCTATCACACTCGGAAGTCGATCATTTTTGGATGGCACTTCGTGCGTCTTTCCCAAATGCTCAATTTACCGTTCACCATCGTATTGGCCGAGATGACGACATGATGTCACCACGCGCTGCAATTCGATGGTCTTTGCACGGTAAGCATGAGGGATATGGGATGTTTGGTAAGCCTTCAGGAAAAGAGGTTTATATCATGGGGATCAGCCACGCTGAGTTTGGCCCTTGGGGTCTTCGTCGCGAATTCACTTTGTTTGACGAGGCCGCAATCTGGAAGCAAATCCTGCTTCAGCAAGGCTAACGGCTGACTAAACACTATTTATTAAAATCACAGACAGTAAGGAAGCAACATGTCACTCAACATCATCGAACAGTTCTACCAGAACTACTTCAAAGCCGCAGACATCGAGCAAAAACAGGCCGCTCTGCAAACTTTGAACCCTGACGTAAAATGGTGCGTGGCGCACCCTGTGAACGATCTTAATGGCCCAGATGCAACCCACGAATCTTTCCTCTCACCACTTGTTAATGCTTTGCCTGACGCCGAGCGCCGACCAATAATTGTGATGCACGGCGAATACGAAGGTCGCACTTGGTACAACTCTACCGGCTATTTTATCGGTACATTTGAACAACCACTGTTTAGCATCCCAGCAACAGGGAAAACACTCTACTTGCGTTACACCGAAATGGTGTGTGTGGAGAACGACCAAATCACCGAATCTTACATGATCCCAGACTTCATCGACGCGATGAATCAAGCAGGCTGCAACCCTCTTCGTAAAAGCTTAGGTCACGATGGCTTGGTCCCTTCTCCTGCGACTTCTAATGGTATCCAACATTCTGTTGTGTCTTTGGAAGAAAGTGAAAAGAGCGCCCAGCTGGTTGAAGATATGCTGTCTTGCTTGGGTCGTTTTGATGGTCAAGATCTTTTCTCGATGGATCTTGAAAACTACTGGCACAATGACTTCATGTGGTACGGCCCTGCTGGTATTGGTACTACGCGCGGTATCAAAGGTTTCCGTAACCACCATCAAGCGCCATTTGTGTTTGCCTTCCCTGACCGAAGTGTCGATATTGAGGTCAATTTTTTGGCCAAAAATGACTACGTATCCACAGGTGGTTGGCCACATATGCATGGTACTCACACTGGTCACAGTGGCTGGCTCGGTCTTGCCCCAACCGGAAAACACATCGAACTTCGCGTTATGGACATTTGGCGACGCGAAGGCGATTTACTGAAGGAAAACTGGGTGGCGATCGACATCGTTCATATCCTGCTGCAACTTGGCTATGACGTGTTTGCACAAATGAAAGAACAGTTAGAAGGACCTAATTATGCATGAGTTTGGCGCACTTAACTGGAGCATCCTTGGTGGATACATAGCCCTAACGCTAGTATTGGGTGCGGTGATTGGTAAGCGAGTAACTTCAGCTAGCCAATTCGCTTTGGGTGATAAGAGCATCCCTTGGTGGGCGATCGGTATTTCTGTCGTTTGTACTTACGTGAGTGCCATGTCGTTCCTTGGCGGGCCAGCTTGGTCTTACAAAGAAGGCCTGTCGGTTATCGCGATTCACCTCAATTATCCGCTGGTGATCTTCTTCATCGTGGCTGTGTTTATGCCGTTTTTCTACAACAACGGTTTAACCTCTATCTACGAGTATCAAGAACGACGCTTCGGTAAGGCTTCACGACTGACTTTGTCGTTTATCTTCCTTATCAAACAAGCATTGAGCTCGGCAGCCGTACTCTATGCGACAGCAATGATTTTAGAGTTCATTACTGGTATCGACGTGATGTACTGCATCATGATCGTCACTGCAATTGCCCTTATCTACACCGTAATGGGCGGTATCGCGGCTGTCATTTGGACCGATGTGATTCAAGCAGTAATCTTATTTATTGGCGCATTCATCATCATTGAAGCCGTTTGGAATGGCATGCCTGCTCCAATGACGGAGGTCATGGCAGAACTCAAAGCGAAAGGAATGACCGATGCCCTACAGACAAGTTTTGACCTAAGCCAAGTAACGACGGTATGGGCTGGTGTTATCGCAATGACGATGTTCCACACCACCGTGTATGGCGGTAACCAGATGATGGTACAACGATGTATGGCCGCGAAAAACATGGGCGATGCGAAAAAGGCAATGCTGATGATGGGCTACGTGGCCTTCTTTATTTACTTTGTCTTTATCTTGCTTGGCGTCCTGTTCAACGCTTATTACGACGGTAAAGAGTTCGAAAACGGCAACACCATCATTCTTCATTATGCGAGTGAATATGGAATGCCAGGCTTGATGGGCATCATTGCCGCTGCGATTCTGGCGGCAAGTATGTCGAGTCTCGATTCCGCATTTAACTCAATGGCGACCGTTTCTGTGGCTGACTTTTACAAACGCTTCTACAAGCAAAACGAGTCGGAAGAGCATTACTTGAAGGTATCGCGTTTCTTCACGGTAGCGTGGGCGATTTTGGTCATCATTCCAGCGATCATGTTTGCCACCAGCACAGGCTCGGTACTGGAAGTGCTGAGTAAGGCAGGCTCTTACTTTGTCGGTGCAAGCTTCTGTATGTTTGTCCTTGGGTTCTACTCAAAACACATTACGGAAAAAGGCTTGTTGATTGGCGTTGCTGCTAGCTTCTTGGTGATTTGGTATGTAGCCGTTGCGACCGATATTGCGTGGCCTTGGTATTGCGTGATTGGCGTCCTTGTGAATGCCGTTGTCGCTTACATTGCTAGCCTTCTCCTGACGGGTAAACAAGATGAAATGCATCTTTACACAGTGAAAGGCCAGCAAGCGGAATATGCTCGTCTAAATAAACCAATCAAGGAAGATGGTTGGTATGTCGTTCCCGGCAAAATCGATGCTCCATGTTATGGCTTACTAGTGATGTTTGTATTCTCGATCGTGATGCTTTGGGGGATCAACGCGTTTACCGACAACGCTCCTATGCTGATTAACTTTATGCGTGGCTGCTCTATTCTTGTCGCTACCGCTTGCATCGGATACATGGGGTATTCACTCCTCTCCCCAAAACGTAAAGTTGCAGTCAAACAAGCAAATTAATGTTCTTTACGTAGATACTGTACGTCCAACAAACGGACAGTATCTACGCTCTAGATCTAGTGCTAGTTCAAAGCAAACCAAATGGGTTAACCCACATTTTGCTTTTTAACACTCCAAAACCATTATTCTACTTAGGATACCCCGTCAGAACATTTATGAATACGTACCTATTTATGCTAGTCTTATGACCTCAATTACTGGCAACTAAGTTTTATTCATGAAATCAATTAAACACGTAGTCACATCAAAAGATGTGGCAAAGATGGCAGGCGTCTCTCAATCTACTGTATCGCGCGTGTTTGTTCCGGGTAGCTCAGTATCCGAAAAGACCAAGCAAAAAGTCTTTGAAGCGGCTAAAGCCCTTAACTACCGCCCTAACGCCTTTGCACGTAGCCTGACCACAAACGAATCGAAATTGATAGGTTTGGTGTTTCCTGATGCGGATTACCCTATCCATATGAAAACACTGCAATTAATTTCCAGTGAGTTACAGAAAAAAGGTTATTCTGCCGTATTGATTCCATGGCAAGTGGATGAAGAAGAGGGCCACTCAATCCCAAATATCTTCCAGTATCGCGTCGATGGTGTCATTGCTGCTTCCGCAACCTTCAATAAGTCCCTTTATGAAGAATGTGAAGAGTTTAATATCCCAATTGTTCAATACGCACGAGTTGTTGAAGGTACTAGGAGTAGCTACGTTATCAGTGACAACTACGAAGCAGGCCAACAAGCTGCGCAACTTCTGCACAAAAGTGGCGTGAAGAACGCGGTTTATTTGACGGGAGAAGTGCCAACCTTTACGAATGACGAACGTCAAAGCGGCTTCTGCTCTGAATTTGAAGACCTAACCGGCAAGACGCCACGCATCATTGAAGCCAGCTATGACTACGCGAGCTCACTTGATAAAGTCCGTGCCATACTGGCAGACAAAAATCGGCCTGAAGCGGTGTTCTGTGCAACCGATAACCTTGCGATGGCGGTCATGGATATCGCCCGTATAGAATGCGGGTTGAGGATTCCTCAGGACTTACAAGTCATTGGTTTTGATAATATTCCTCAGACAGAATGGTTAAGCTATCAATTAACCACGTTCCGCCAGGATTTCCGTCGCCTCGCTCGCGAGTGCGTGAAGATCATTGTTGATCAAATTAATACGAAAAACGGCAGCCTAGTAAAAATGATGGTGCCAGTGAAGTTAATCGAGCGCCAGACAACAAAAGCTTAAATAGCTATAGCCAGCCATTCGGTTGGCTTTTTTATTTGCCTCTGACTCCCAAACGGCTCATTTAGTGTTGTAAGCATTAATGAACCCATGTATATTTATGAGCTATTACACTATATGAACCAAACAAAAAGAGGCTCATAATCCTTATGACCACGTATCTTTACACTCGTTATTCGCCAAAAAATCGAGCTTACCAAGAGCACCTTAATACTCTAAAAGCTTTTGCGCCCGAAGCTCAGCATTTTGAGGATAAGGTTCGTGGTTGCATGCCTCCAACCGAGAGAGAGGCATTCTTACGACTGCTCGATTCCGTCAGAGCTGGGGATACGATTGTGCTCTGGTGGCTGACCGCATTTGGTCGCGACTTTAGTCAAGCATTGAACACGATAAAAATGCTACTCGATAAAGGGGTAACATTGAAAACTGTATGTGAATCAATAACTTTTGAGCCAGGTTCTGTTCAGACTCAAACACTACTCACAGTGTTATCTGGATATGGGAAAGTGCAGACTGAACATCGCCTGTTTGCCGCAGAGCAAGGGCGACAGGCCATTAAAGAGCAGCCAGAATTATGGAAACAGAAGTTTCGCGGCCGCCCCGCAAACAAAACCAAACACCAACAGATCGCAACGTTACTGCTAGAAGGCTACACATTGCAAAACGTAGCAGAGCAATGCGAAGTCAGTCTATCGACTGTGAAGCGGGTCAAAGCAAAGCTAAATGAAGTGGATGACGAAGGCGGCTTAAGCTCACGACGCCAAAAAGGTTGTTTGAATGGAGACCAGTCATGAGTCGCCCAATCAACTTTCATACTATACTACTCGCCTGTCTTATTATTAGCGTTGGCCAGTTGAGCATGGGGCTAGTTATGCCCTCTTTGCCATGGATAGCAAAAGACTTTTCCATCTCCCTCGACCAAGCTCAACTGCTTGTGAGTATTTATTTGCTCGGCTTCGGCCCCTCTCAATTTATCTACGGGCCAGTGTCAGATGCTTTAGGACGAAAAAGAGTATTACTTACCGGTTTACTCATCGCGATGTCTGGTCTGCTGATAATTATTTTCTTCAGTGACACATTTACAGGGATGGTGATGGGGCGCTTTTTACAAGGGTTAGGTACAGGATGCTGCGCGGTACTCGCGAGGGCGTCGACTCGAGATAGATTTAGCGGGGATGAACTCCCAGTGGCAATGTCTTACATCGCCATGGCGGCTTCAATCACGCCACTTATTGCACCTGTGATTGGCGGCTTTATCAACTTCCACTTCGGTTGGAGTATGGTGTTTATTTCTCTGTTGGGCTATGTCTCGCTGGCTTGGGTAATCATCGCCTTTAAGTTCACAGAAACCATCACAAAACGTTCTGTCATTCCGTCACCCCGAAAAATGTTACTCCAATACAAGAGCTTACTTACGTCTCGTTACTTTATGAGTTTCGCCAGTATCAGTTGGTTAAACTTCAGCTTAATGATTACGACAGTCTCTGTGATGCCATTTATCATGCAAGATCAAATTGGCATGACCTCCGCTCAATACGCGATGTGGGCGCTCATTCCCGCTTTGGGTATGTTATGTGGTACCACGATTTGTAACCGAGTAAGGCCAATTATTGGCAATAAAAAAATGCTGCTCTGCACCCCATTTCTTCACCTCGCTGCCGCAATATGGTTATTTTTCTGTCCTGTTGAGCCTCTATTTCTGATGCTAGGACAGCTATTAATGATCTTGGGTAATGGTATTGCCCTACCTTGTGCACAAGCGATGGTAATGCAACCTTATAAAAAGCAAGCAGGTGCCGCAGCGGCAATGTCTGGTGGTGGACAAATGGTCGTCTCCTCATTGGTCAGCTTAACTCTGGTGCAGCTTGGATTGAGTCAAGCATGGCATCTAGCGATCGTTATCGTAATATTTGCATCGCTTACCTTCACCAACATTCAACGTGGCTTCAGTGCAGAGCAACCTTCAGAACGATAACAAAAAACATACTATTGTCCTTATAGTTACGACAAATCGTATAAACTTAAATTTAGGAAAAGTTGGCGGATACTAACATGATGTTGCATTTAAGAATGGGCGCCTTAACACTCGCCACATTGATATCCGCTGGCACTGATGCGAGCGCCAACGAGAACTGGCAGTTCGAGAGTGACAAGAATGGAATCACAATTTACTCCCGAGAACATAGTGACGGTTTAGTTGAGATCCGTGCCCGGATGTTCACACCCACCAGCTATGGTGCATTTTTAACGCTACTGGAAGACAGTGACAATATCCCGAACTGGATTGACAATGCCAGTCATAGCCGGGTTTTAAATCAGATATCGGCCACCGAGAACATCGTTTACACCCAGTTTAAAGCACCATGGCCTGCCAAAAATCGGGATATGGTCACCTACTCAAAGTACTGGGTCGATGAGCTGGGATTCACCATAGAAATCAAAAGCGCACCTGACTCATATCTTGCTGAACAAAATGGTT
Organism: Vibrio sp. 2130-1; assembly: GCF_033339515.1. Taxonomy (NCBI): domain Bacteria; kingdom Pseudomonadati; phylum Pseudomonadota; class Gammaproteobacteria; order Vibrionales; family Vibrionaceae; genus Vibrio; species Vibrio sp. 2130-1. The sequence goes on along the minus strand of NZ_JAWOUT010000007.1, from coordinate 335 downwards.
ATGTTCGAATTCGCTCGGTTGATGCGACTTGGGAGTTACAAAAACTCACAAACGATACAACACTCGTGGAATACAAGGCGTTTGCTGACCCCGGAGGTCTATTGCCAAACTGGCTGATCAACAAACTCTCAAAAGAAAGTGCATGGGCGACATTTAGTAATTTAAGAAAAGAGTTACCTGAATATCAGCAATACTCTCATCCTCAAATAGATGAGTAAGCGTCGCTCTTCCCACTCGCTTTTTAATACGGTACATAATAGTAAATTACCACCTTCTAAAGAAGGTGGCTTTGTGTGAGCCCCCTAAAAGGGGGCCTTTGTTTAGTCCAGCGCCAA